>CAXNMZ010000015.1:0-19479 GCA_964203125.1 Chitinophagales bacterium
TATTAATCAGCAATGCCTTAAAGAGGGTGTTCATATAGAAACCCTACAGTATGTTTTTTGTTCCGATAAATTTCTTTTAGACATTAATACGCGCTACCTCAACCATAATTTCTATACAGACATTATCAGCTTTGACTTGTCGGACAAGAAGGGAGAGCTAGTTGGAGATGTATATATAAGTATCGATCGCGTGAAGGAGAATGCCAAAACAGAGGGGCAATTGTATATACATGAGTTATTAAGGGTGATTTTTCATGGTGCATTGCATTTTTGTGGTTATAAAGATAAGAAACCAGCTGATGTGAAGATGATGCGCTCCATGGAGGACAAATGGCTGAAGGCGTATTTGAAAATGCTGGCCTAGGATGCTTATCAATTGAATGAATGTTCCACGTGGAACATTTGCGTAATAATTGAACACCAAATAACCACTTATGAAATTTAAAGATTGAGAAAATACACCTATCCCTTGGCTCCCGCTCGCTTTGCTCGAACGATCGCTACGGAATAGTATATTATTCTCAATTATTTACTGTGTTAATACTGATTAGGAATTGTTGTGATTCGCTATTGCCTCAAGTTGAATAATTAGAAAACAATACAAATATTCGACGAACTTTCGAGCAACGCGAGCAGAGAGACGAATATTTCGGTATTTTTTCTAATATATACTTGTAGAAGTACAATTTTAATCGCCGCTTATTAATAGAGGAAAAAATACAAAGTGTTCCATGAGAAAACACGAAGTGTTTGATAATCAAAATAAATTAATAGCGTTCCACATGGAACGCTATTAATTTAGCAATTGCATCATATCTTTGCACCCTTATGTTTCCAAAATACAATGTCATAGTAGTAGGCGCGGGCCATGCTGGTTCTGAAGCAGCAGCTGCGGCGGCCAACATGGGCTCTAAGGTCCTGTTGATTACTATGAACATGCAGACCATTGCTCAAATGAGTTGTAATCCTGCGATGGGTGGAATTGCCAAGGGTCAAATTGTGAGGGAGATAGACGCGATGGGTGGTTACAGTGGAATTGTGTCAGATTTAAGTACAATTCAGTTTAGGATGTTGAATAAAAGCAAGGGACCTGCCATGTGGAGTCCTAGGGCACAAAACGATCGACACCTATTTGCTAGTAAGTGGAGAGAGATGTTAGAGCTGACGCCGAATGTTGATTTTTACCAAGACTCTGTAAATGAATTAGTTATAAAGAAAGGAAAGGCTTGTGGAGTAAAAACAAGCATGGGTCACGAAATTTTAGCCGACGCCGTGGTGATCACTAGCGGCACTTTTCTAAATGGCATCATGCATATTGGTGAAAAGCAAATGGGTGGTGGCCGTGTGGCAGAAAGAGCGGCAACAGGCATTACTGAACAGCTTGTTTCATTTGGCCTGGAATCAGATAGACTCAAGACGGGCACACCTCCAAGAGTGGATGGTAGAAGCTTGGATTATTCAAAAATGGAAGAACAAAAGGGAGATGAAGAGGTGGTGGGCTTTAGTTATATGGATATTCCAAGGGTTAAAGCAGCAGATCAGCGTTCTTGTTGGATTACTTATACCGATCCTATTGTACACGATATTTTAAAAACCGGATTTGACAGAAGCCCAATGTACCAGGGACGTATAGAGGGCGTGGGTCCAAGATACTGTCCAAGCATTGAAGATAAAATCAATCGATTTGCAGATAGAGAAAGGCATCAATTATTTGTGGAGCCAGAAGGCTGGAATACGGTAGAGGTTTATGTAAACGGCTTTAGTACGAGTTTGCCAGAAGAGGTTCAGTATCAAGCACTTAGAATGGTTCCGGGCTTTGAAAATGCAAGAATGTTCCGTCCTGGTTATGCAATTGAATATGATTTTTTCCAACCCACTCAATTAAAGTATACACTAGAAACCAAGGCAATTGAAAATCTTTATTTTGCCGGACAAATTAATGGAACAACAGGCTATGAAGAGGCAGCCTGTCAAGGGATGATGGCCGGTATGAATGCACATTTAAAAATCAACGAAAAGCCGCCATTTATTTTACAAAGAAGCGATGCCTATATTGGTGTTTTAATAGATGACTTAATTAGTAAAGGAACCAATGAGCCTTATAGAATGTTTACATCGAGGGCGGAGTTTAGAACCCTATTGCGTCAGGACAATGCCGACCTAAGATTAACAGAATTATCCTACAATTTAGGTTTAGCAAGTATCGATCGTATGCGTAAAGTTCAAGATAAAAACAACTACGTAGCAGAGATAAAAAACACATTGAATACACATTCAATCGAACCAGACGAAATCAATGCATTCCTTGGTACCATTGACTCTGCTGCGATGACAGAAAAACAAAAAGCAGCTAAATTAGTCTTAAGACCTAATATTAGTTTACAACAATTAATGGAGCATTCGGTTTCATTAAATGAAAAACTTCAAGGCAATGATCCTGATTATTTAGAACAAGCAGAGATCCAGGTGAAGTATGAAAGATATATAGAGAAAGAAAAAGAAATCGTGGAAAGAATGTCTGCACTAGAGCACAAGGCTATTCCTGATATTTTTGATTATGATAAAGTGCCAGCTCTGTCTATAGAGGCGATGCAGAAGTTTAAAAAAATAAGACCAATCACTATTGGCCAAGCAAGTAGAATTAGCGGCGTGAATCCTAGTGATATACAAATTCTGATGGTCTACATGGGTAGATAATACATCGAAAACCCTCCAACGCCATTTATCAAAAAAAGGCATCTTCCCCTTTGTTGAATCGTTGTTTTTAGTAGCTTTAGAAAGACGAGTTTCCGTCATTTCCCCAAAGTATTTTGGAGTAAAATTGGGGCCTTATTTTTTTATTCAAAACTAAAATCAACCGCGTATGAGGAGGATTATTTTATCTCTTCTTTTACTTGTAATTGGAGCATCTGCATTTTCGCAGGAGTCTTTTCCAATTAATGGAGTGAGAGACATGAGAACAGGTGTGTATGCATTTACCAATGCAACCATCGTTCAAAACGAAAAAACAAAAATTGAAAAAGGAACACTTGTGATTAAGCAAGGAAAAATTGTTGCCGTTGGTGCAGCAGTTGAAATTCCTAAAGAAGCAATTGTTGTTGACTGTAACGGAAAGTTTATCTACCCTAGTTTTGTGGACCCTTTAACAGACTATGGCGCAAATACACCAAAGCGTGGCGCAGCAGGATTCAACTTCGGCGCACCAGGACAATTTTTATCAAATAAGCCAGGCGCATATAACTGGAACCAAGCAATTAAACCAGAAGTCAATGCGGTGGAGTCTTTCAGCACCGATGACGCAACTGCTGCTGGTTTTAGAAACAATGGTTATGGAACCGTATTCACACATGTGAAAGATGGTATTGCAAGAGGAACAGGTGCGGTGGTGACCCTAGCGGGCACAAATGAAAACCAAAGTATTTTAAAATCAAAAGCGGCACAAGTGTTTTCTTTTGATAAAGGAACTTCTACTCAAACTTATCCAAGTAGTTTAATGGGCAGCATTGCCTTATTGCGTCAAACTTATTTAGATGCAAAATGGTATGCAACTAAGCCAGCCACAGAAGGTGTGAATTTATCACTAGAAGCTTTTAATGCAAACGCGAGTTTACCACAAATTTTTGTGGCAGACGACAAGTGGTCTACTCTAAGAGCAGATCGTATTGCAAAAGAATTTGGAACACAATATATTATTAGAGGCGCCGATAATGGTTATCAAAGAATAGATGAATTGGCTAAAATAAAAGCGTCATATATATTGGGCCTTGATTTTCCCGCTGCATTGGATGTGGAAGATGCAAATGATGCAAGGTTTGTAGCCTTGTCAGAAATGAAACATTGGGAATTGGCACCAACCAATCCTGCTGCATTTGAAAAAGCAGGCATCAGTTTTAGTATCAGCATGTCTGATATGAAAGACGGAAAGCAGTTTTTAGCCAACCTTAGAAAAGCAGTTCAATATGGCCTTTCTGAAACAAAAGCATTAGAAGCATTAACCAAAACACCTGCACAACAAATTGGGGTATACGATCAAGTGGGTTCATTAGAAGTAGGCAAATTGGCCAACTTCTTAATTACCACAGAATCTATTTTTAATAGCAATGCGAAAATTATTGAAAACTGGATTCAAGGAAACAAGTATGATGTGAATGGTTCAGAGTGGAATAGCTTTGCTGGCAAATACAAATTAACGATTAACAATGCTGGTACAAAAACCGACTACACGGTTGAAATTAAAAAAGACTTATCCGCAACTGTAATTGGAACAGATACTTTAGCTGCAAAAATTGCAGTGAGCGATGCTTTGGTTAAAATTAGTTTTCCAGAAAAAAAGGGTCGTGGTGTTGAAAGCATTCGCTTAAGCGGTGTGATCGCAAGCGGCGGTTGGAATGGATTTGGAACCGATGCAAAAGGTGGCAAATTGACTTGGTCTGCAAGTCTTGTTACGCTAGCAACTGCTGCTGTGGAGGAAAAGAAAGCAGCTGAGCCAGTGAAATTAATTTCAAAAGTGACTTATCCATTTGTTGGATTAGGTAACGAAACCATCCCACAACAAGAAACCATTTTAATTAAGAATGCAACCGTATTGACCAACGAAAAAGAGGGCACTTTACAAAATACAGACGTGCTTTTAAAAGCAGGTAAAATTGCAAAAATTGGAAAGGCATTAACAGAAGCCGGCGCAAGGGTTGTAGACGGTACCGGCAAGTTTTTAAGTGCAGGTATCATTGACGAACACTCGCATATTGCTGCATTGTCAATCAACGAAGGCTCACAATCTACCACAGCAGAAGTAAGAGTGGGAGACAACATGAATCCAGAGGACATTAATATCTATCGTCAATTAAGCGGTGGTGTAACTTCTTCTCATATCCTTCACGGAAGCGCGAACACAATTGGCGGTCAAACACAATTGATTAAATTAAGATGGGGTACCACAGATGAGGGATTGAAATTTGCAGGCGCAGATCCATTCATTAAGTTTGCTTTGGGTGAAAACGTAAAGCGTACCACATCTACTAATAACAATCGTTTTCCTGATACGAGAATGGGCGTTGAAGAAGTATTGACAGACGCCTTTGATAAAGCGGTAGATTATCAAAAAGCAATGAAAGCAAACCCAACGACTACAAGAAGAGATTTAGAATTAGAAGCGTTGACGGAGATCATGAATAAAAAACGTTTTATCACTTGTCACTCTTATGTACAAACTGAAATTACTTATGCAATGCGCGCGGTTGAAAAATTCAAAGCACAGGGCTATGATTTCAACATCAACACTTTCACCCATATTTTAGATGGTTACAAAGTTGCGGATAAAATGAAAGCACACGGAGCTAGTGCTGCAACCTTCTCCGACTGGTTTGCCTATAAAACAGAAGTGATCGACGCGATTGCTTACAATGCTGCAATTATGCACAATGTAGGTGTGAACACGGTGATTAATTCTGATGATGCTGAAATGGCGCGTCGCTTGAATCAAGAAGCTGGGAAAGCTGTAAAATATGGTGGCGTATCAGAAGAGGAAGCGTTAAAGATGGTTACTTTGAATCCAGCAAAAGCGCTTCATGTTGACAATAAAGTTGGAAGTATCAAAGTGGGTAAAGACGCAGACTTGGTATTATGGAGCGAACATCCATTAAGCATCTATGCAAAATCTTTATATACGATTGTAGATGGTACTGTTTATTTTGATCGTGAAAAAGAAGCGGAGCGCAGTAAACAAGTCACTGCAGAAAGAACAAAGCTGATTCAAAAAATGTTAGGCGATAAAAGAGCCGGCATGCCAACAAGACCAGCTACACCAACTACGCAAATATTATTAGAGTGTGGAGACCACGAACATAACGAAGGCCTGAACACTATTTACGAATCTCAAAAAAACTAAACCATGCAAAAGAAATATTTAAGCATTTTTGCTCTTGCGTTGTTAGGTTTAACTGCAAGTGCACAAGACAATGTGTATCCAGCTGCACCACAAAAAGGGGTTACGGTGATTACACATACTACGGTTCATATTGGAAATGGAACTACCTTGACAGATGCGACCGTTGCGTTTGAAAATGGAAAAATTATCGGCGTAGGCAATGTAGCTATTCCAGCTGGTGCCACAGTCATTGACGGAACAGGCAAACAAGTTTATCCAGGTTTGATTTTACCAACTTCTGATTTAGGACTAAGAGAAATTAGCTCTGGCGTACGTGGTAGCAATGACAATACAGAAATTGGCGAAAACAACGCAAACATCAGATCGATCGTGGCCTACAATACAGATTCAAAAATTATTGGTGTATTGCGTGAGAATGGTATTTTATTAGCAGGTGTTGCACCAGAAGGTGAACTAATCGAGGGCCAAGCAAGTGTAGTACAATTAGACGCTTGGAATTACGAAGATGCTGCTTATAAGATGGACAATGGATTGTATATCAATATGCCAAGCTTAATGCCACGTCGTGGTGGTCGTATGGCTTTTATGCGTCCAGGTCCTGGAGGCGATCCAGTAAAAGCGGCAATGGAAAAGATTGAAACCATCAAAACTTTTTTCACAGACGCTAAAGCGTATTACCAAGAAAAAACACATGCTGCGAATAATTTAAAACTAGAAGCGGTGCGTGGCTTATTTGATGGCAAGCAAAAATTATTTGTACGCGCAAATGAAGTAAAGCAAATGTTATTGGCGATGGACCTTGCAAAGTCATTTGGATTTAAACTAGTGATTGTGGGTGGAACAGAAGCCTATCAGATTGCAGATTTATTGGCCGAAAACAATGTACCAGTGATCTTAGATCGTCAGCATTCTTTACCAAGCATGGAAGATGACGACGTGGATCAACCTTATAAAACACCAGCGGCTTTGCAAAAAGCAGGTGTATTATTTTGTTTGAATGATACGCACGATCAAAGTCGTTTTCGTAACCTTGCTTTCAACGCTGGAACAGCTGCTACCTATGGTTTAACCAAAGAGCAAGCACTTTCTGCGGTGACTTTAAATCCTGCTAAAATTTTAGGCATCGAAGACAAAACAGGCACCATTGAAGCGGGAAAAGACGCGAACCTTTTAATTGTGAATGGCGATTTATTAGACATGAAGTCTAGTGTGATTGCGCATGCTTTTATCCAAGGTCGTAAAGTGTCTTTAGATAACAAAGGCAAGCAATTATATGAGCGCTATAAGCACAAGTATCAATTGAAATAAATTCAACCCATTTGTTTGCAGTGCTATTTGAAATTGTAATGTAAACGTGGAAAAATAAGTTTCCTCCCAGCTCGGTAAATCTGAACTGGGAGGATTTTTTTTGGCTAACTTAGCAGCATGTCTAAAAAACTATATTTACTAGATGCCCTGGCCTTAATTTATAGGGCTTATTATGCTTTAATCCGCACCCCAAGAATTACGAGCACCGGTATCAATACCAATGCGCAGTTTGGATTTACCAATACCTTATTAGAGATTATTAAAAAGGAAAACCCTTCCCATATTGCCGTATGTTTTGATACACATGCGCCCACAGAACGCCATACCGACTTCACCGACTATAAAGCCAACAGAGAAGCCGCCCCCGAAGATTTATTAAGCTCATTGCCGCATATTAAAGCTATCATAGAAGGATTTAATATTCCTGTGGTAGAGTGTGATGGCTATGAGGCAGACGATGTGATAGGCACTTTGGCTTGGCAGGCTGCAGACCTGGGTTACGAAGTGTATATGGTTACGCCCGATAAAGACTATGGTCAATTATTGGTGAAAGAGAATGTGTATATGTGGAAGCCGCCTGCGTTTGGAAATGAAAGAGAAATACTAGACGCAGAAAAAATAAAAGCGAAATGGGATATTGCGCGTGTAGATCAAGTGATAGACATGTTGGGCTTAATGGGCGATGCTGCAGATAATATCCCTGGCATTCCAGGCGTGGGTGAGAAGACCGCTGCTAAATTATTAAAAGAGTATGACACACTCGAGGGTGTTTTGGCCAATGCTGATAAGATCAAAGGCGCGATGGGTGAGAAAGTGAGAGCAGGAAAAGCATCCGCTATCATGAGTAAAAAATTAGCCACCATCATTACCAATGTGCCAGTTCAGTTTCACGAAGAAGACTATCAATTATCTGAAAAAAATATTCCTGCATTAACAGAGATCTTTAATTTACTTGAATTCAAGACCCTTGGAAAACGTATACTAGGCGGTGATTTTGAAGTTGTGGTGGCGCAAGACCCCGAAGTGCAAACAGATTTATTTGGCAACGAAGTTAAATCTAAAAAGCCCATTGTAAAAACAAAAACAATTGTGCTTGATTCAGAAGCCGGCACACAATCTGTGTTAGAGCCCAATGACGAGCCTGGTAATCCGGGTTACGATGACGATGAAGAAGCATCTGATTTACCTAAATTAATTGCGAATAAAAATATTGAAAACACGCCACATGCATATGAAACAATTATTGGCGATCAGGCGATTGAAGCTTTTATAAAAAAGATAATAGCCAAAAAGGAAATTTGTATCGATACCGAAACAACAGGTATTGATGCCAATAATGTACAGTTGGTAGGATTAAGTTTTTCAAATACCACCCATACTGGTTATTATTTACCCGTTGCGAATGATGGTGAAGGAACTGATGGCGCAAAACATATTTTGAATCAACTCAAGCCCTTATTTGAAGACGAATCCATTACATGGATTGGACAAAATTTAAAATATGATTTCTTAGTCTTAAAATGGTATGGTGTTATTTTAAAAGGAAAAACTTTTGATACCATGCTAGCGCATTATGTGATTGAGCCAGAAGGCAGGCGAAGCATGGATATCCTAAGCGAACAGTTTTTAGGATATGCGCCCGTGGGTATTGAAACCCTGATTGGTAAAAAAGGAAAAAACCAAGGCACGATGCGTGATGTTCCTTTGGATCAAATCACCGAGTATGCTGCAGAAGATGCGGATATCACTTTTCAATTAAAGGAATGTTTTGAACCCTTATTGACCAAGCGCGAAGTGAAACGTGTTTTTGAAGAAGTTGAAAATCCATTGATGCAGGTATTGGTGGACATGGAATTTGAAGGCGTTAAAGTAGATGAACAATTTTTAAATGAATATAGCAAGGTATTAGAAGCAGATATTAAAATAAGTGAAGAGCGTGTATTTGAACAAGCGGGGGTAAGATTTAATCTTGCGTCTCCAAAACAATTGGGTGAGGTTTTGTTTGATATTTTAAAAATTGATCCTAAAGCAAAAAAAACAAAGACCGGTCAATACGCTACAGGAGAAGATGTGTTGGCAAAGCTTGCAGCAAAACATAAAATTGTAGATGATATTTTAAACTTTAGAGAATTAAGTAAATTAAAATCTACCTATGTGGACGCACTGCCCGCCATCCTTAATCCTAAAACCGGAAGAATCCACACTAGCTATGCACAGGCCGTTGCTGTAACAGGAAGGTTAAGTAGTACCAATCCCAATTTACAAAATATCCCTATTCGTTCTGAACGTGGAAGAGAAGTTCGAAAAGCATTTATTCCAAGAGACCCCTCTCGTATTTTAGTAAGTGCGGATTATTCTCAAATTGAATTAAGAGTCGTTGCTGCTATTAGCGGTGATCCAAATATGTGCGATGCTTTTAAACAAGGTAAAGACATCCACACGGCAACAGCTGCAAAAGTATATGGCATAGCCGAATCCGAAGTGACTAAAGAGCAACGCTATAAAGCCAAGAGTGTGAACTTTGGTATTATTTACGGACAGGGTGCATTTGGTTTAGCCGAAAATTTAGGTATTTCAAGAACAGAGGCAAAAGAGATCATAGATAATTATAAAAAAGAATTTCCCAATATTCAATTGTATATGGACCAGCAAATCAATAAGGCGAAAGAACAAGGCTTTGTTGAAACCCTAATGGGACGTAAGCGTTGGTTAAGAGATATCAACTCTTCCAATTTTACGGTGCGTGGTTTTGCTGAGCGCAACGCCATCAATTCTCCAATACAAGGATCTGCGGCAGACATGATTAAGCTGGCGATGATCAAGATCCATCACGAAATGAAAAAGCAACACTGGGAATCTAAAATGATTTTACAAGTACACGATGAATTGGTTTTTGATGCAGTGGAGTCCGAATTACCTGCACTAAAGGCATTGATTTTATCTTGTATGACCACTGCAATGCAATTACCAAACGGCGTTCCGGTAGAAGCGGAAATTGGCCAAGGAAAAAATTGGTTAGAAGCGCATTAATAAAAAAGCCCTTAAATTTTCTTAAGGGCTTTTTTATTTTAACTATCTGTTCATGCTGGCTAAAAACTCTTCGTTGTCTAAGGTGCCGCGCATGCGTTTTAATAATTCGTTCATTGCTTCGTCGGTGTTCATATCATTCAAGAACAAGCGGAGAATATTCATTCTTTGTAATACATCTTTATCTAATAATAAATCATCACGACGCGTGCTTGATCCTGTTAAATCAATCGCAGGGAAGATACGCTTGTTCGCTAAGCGACGATCTAATACCAATTCCATATTACCTGTTCCTTTGAATTCTTCAAAAATCACCTCATCCATTTTAGAACCAGTATCTACAAGCGCTGTTGCAATGATGGTCAATGATCCACCGTTCTCAATTTTACGTGCAGCTCCAAAAAACTGTTTTGGTTTCTGCATGGCGTTGGCTTCCACACCACCTGATAATACTTTACCAGAGCTTGGTGCTACTGTATTGTGCGCACGTGCTAAACGTGTAATGGAATCTAATAATATTACTACATCATGTCCGCACTCTACTAAACGTTTTGCTTTTTGTAAAGCCATGGTAGACACTTTAACGTGTTTTTCTGCGGGCTCATCAAATGTAGATGCAATCACTTCTGCTTTTACAGAACGCTCTACATCGGTTACTTCCTCTGGACGCTCATCTACTAAGACCACCATCAAATAACATTCTGGGTGATTGGCAGCTATCGCATTGGCAATCTCTTTCAACAACATGGTCTTACCTACTTTTGGTTGTGCAACCAATAATCCACGTTGACCTTTACCAATCGGTGTAAATAAATCCATGATACGCGTACTATAATTATTAGCCGTGGTATATAAATTTAATTTCTGGAATGGGAACAAAGGTGTTAAATAATCAAAAGGAATACGATCACGAATTTCATCTGGTTTTTTACCATTGACAAAATCCACTTTCGTTAATGCAAAATACTTCTCTCCTTCTTTTGGAGGACGTACTGTTCCTTGAACCGTATCTCCTGTTTTTAATCCAAATAATTTTATTTGTGAAGGAGAAACATATACATCATCTGGAGAAGACAAATAATTATAATCAGAACTTCTTAAAAAGCCATATCCATCAGGCATCATTTCCAAGACGCCTTCTGAAGCGATGGCGCCATCAAATTCTACATTGAATACAGGTTCTTTTTTAGGTTGATGTCTATTTTGGTGTGGGTGTTGTCCTTGACCCGGGCCTCTTTGTCCACGGGGATCGCCACCTTGTGCAAATTGATTGGATTGACCAGCTTCTGCGTCTTGACCTGTTTGATCCCCTTGAGCTGTAGATGCCGCTTCGGGATTTTCTGCTGGTGCAGGCACTTGGCTTGCAGCAGATTCGTCTCCAAATAAAGCAGCTGCAATTTTAGAAGCCTTATCGTCCTCGGTAGGGTCTTTTTCAATTATAACAGGAGCGGCTGTCTTTTTTGCAATTGGCTTGCGTAGGGGTTTAGATGCAGATGCATCTGCTTTAGCTGTTGGAGCAGGTGCAGCAGCGGGCTTGCGTCGGCTCTTTGGTTTGTCGTCTTTTTCTTGCACTGTAAATGAAGGGTTTATTTAAATCGAATCGAAATCGTGGGATGGTTGAAAAAATCTAGTTGAATTTGGTCAAGATTTGACCGGTAATGAAAGAAGCGCGAAAAAAGCATCTGAGCGTTTCGCTCGTTTCTACCACAAAGTAAAGCAGTTTTTGCATAAAAAAACAATTTTTTATGGGTTATCTTTGAACCTCGAAATAACTAATATGTTCAACCAAAGAGTCAAAATCAAGCAATTGTTAAGCGGAACCGATGCTAATTCAGCTGTCGGGGCCGAAGTAGTCGTTATGGGATGGGTGCGTACCTTCCGAAATAACCAGTTTATCGCATTGAACGACGGAAGTACCAATGACAATGTGCAGGTGGTCGCTAGTTTGGGTGAATTTGATGAAGCTTTATTAAAACGCGTCACCACGGGCGCTTCTTTAAAAGTAAAAGGTGTGGTCGTAGAAAGTCAAGGAAAAGGTCAAACAGTGGAGGTAAAAGCAACAACAATTGAAATACTAGGAGACAGTGATGCAGAAAAATATCCCCTACAACCTAAAAAGCACTCATTAGAATTTTTAAGAGAAAAAGCGCATTTACGTTTTAGGACCAATACATTTGGATCTGTGTTTCGCATTCGTCATGCCTTGGCTTTTGCAGTACACCAATTTTTTAATGATCGCGGTTTTTTATATTTAAACACCCCTATTATTACTTCAAGTGATGCAGAAGGTGCTGGTGAAATGTTTCGTGTGACCACACTTCCAATGGAAGGCGCTCCAAAAAACGATGCAGGTGAAATTGATTATACCGAAGACTTTTTTGGTAAGAGCACGAACTTAACCGTGAGTGGTCAACTTGAAGGAGAATTAGGCGCCATGGCGTTTTCAGACATTTATACTTTTGGTCCAACCTTCCGTGCAGAGAATTCAAATACGACAAGACATTTGGCAGAGTTTTGGATGATTGAACCAGAAGTGGCATTCAATGACCTAGAAGACAATATGAATTTAGCAGAAGATTTCATGAAGCACTTGATTGCTTATGTGATGGAGCACAATGCAGATGATTTAGCATTTTTAGATACACGTTTAGCAGAAGAAGAAAAACAATTGCCTACCGAAAAAAGATCTGGCTTGGGATTAATTGAAAAATTAAAATTAGTGGCAGAAAACAGTTTTGAAAGAATTACCTATACCGAGGCCATTGATATTTTATTAAATAGCAATCACTATAAGAAAAAGAAATTTACCTATGATGTAAAATGGGGTATTGATTTACAAAGTGAGCACGAAAGGTTCTTGGTAGAGCAGCATTTTAAAAAGCCAGTGATTGTTACGGGTTATCCAGCGGCAATCAAAGCATTTTATATGCGTATGAATGATGGATGCGAACCAGGCAAAGAGACAGTGGCAGCCATGGATATTTTAGCACCGGGCATTGGAGAGATTGTAGGAGGATCACAAAGAGAAGAGCGTTTGGAGAAATTAGAAGCCAGAATGAACGACATGCACATTCCTTTAGCCGAGATGAGCTATTACTTAGATACAAGACGTTTTGGTACAGTGCCACACGCTGGATTTGGATTAGGATTTGAGCGTATGGTGCAGTTTGTTACGGGCATGACCAATATTAGAGATGTCATTCCTTTTGCAAGAACACCAAAAAACTGTGAATATTAATGGGAATTATATATGTTTTAATTGGGGCCCTTTGTTTTGCGATTAGTAATGCTTATTGGAAAAAAGTAACAGCGACGATTCCTTATCAAATTGGAATGTTTTATCGTGGGATTTTTGCCACCATTATTTTTTCAATTTTATATTTTGGATTTCGCCAAGCCGATTTTTTCAAATACTGGGTGGTGCGTGATATTGCATTAGACAAGGAATTTATTTTATCTATTGCATTAAGTGTATTTAATATTTTTGGACTTGTGTTTTTTTTACAAGGCATTCAGAAAGCGCCTGTAAGTGTTGTGGTGCCTGTGTCTTCACTAAAAGTATTTACAATTATTACAGCTGTATTTATCATGGGGGAAGTATGGTATAATAATTATTTGATTGCTTTTATTTTAAGTACTGTTGGTTTATTTTTATTGTATTTTAAAAGAGCCGAAGTACAACAAGCCAATACATTTAAAAAAGGCATCTTATATGGTATTGCTTCCAGTTTTTTCTGGGGCAGTTCTTTTGCGTTGTATAAATTTCCGATTGCATGGTGGGGTCCGCTTGGTTTTAGTTTGATCATTGAATCTGTAGCTATGTTATTTGGTTTAGTCTTAGTCATAAAAGATGGACTGCTTAATCAGTTAACAACCTATTTAAAACTTGTTCATATCAGGGCCTATTTAATTTTAGGCGCCTTGCTTGTGATAGGAGGCTTGGCGATTAATATGAGTTATGGTTACCTACCGGTGGTGGTGATAAACATCCTAATTATTGGCAGTCAAATCATCTCCGTACTGATTGGTTATTTTATCTACAAGGAGCGCTTAAGCATCAAACAGTGGGTTGGATTAGCTTTAATTATTGCTAGTTTTTTTGTGGTTGCGGTGGCTGCGTAGTCTTCTTGTTTTCCATTGATTTTCAATAAACAAGGCTTATTTTTTGCTATTTAAGGCCGGTCTGCTTATATTTGCTCCCCGAACAAAGCAATTTGTTGGAATGGATGCAAATCCGATGGCGCTGTAGCTCAGTTGGTAGAGCAAAGGACTGAAAATCCTTGTGTCCCCGGTTCGAGCCCGGGTGGTGCCACAATCATTTATCAGCCCTCAACGAAAGTTGGGGGCTTTTTTATTCTAAATAATTGATATTCAACTATTCTGATTTTTTTATTTTAATGTATGACATGTTAGATAATATATGAAATTATTTATAAGCAAATAGTCTAATATTTAAATTATTTGCATACTTTTAAATACCCCCCTAAAAGTAATAAAATTGCCTTCCCCCTATTGTCAATTCTTTTATACATTAAAATCAATCAACATGAAAATCAAACAAAAAGGAGTCTTTTTTGCTGTAATTTATTTTATAGCATCACTATTAACAATCAATGTAGCCAAAGCCCAAGATGTAAAGGAGGGCTATCAAAGAAGCTCATTGCATATCATTAATATTGAAAATCTAAACTTCGATAATGCAGCTAAGGTCCAAGCTTCTTATAATAAATATCCTTTCCCTGACAAATACGATGATCATAGAATAGGTAATAATTCTGTAAATCTCAGCGCGTATAAATTAACCCAGGAAGAAAAAGATGCTCTGGGAATTAAAGAGTCAGAATTAGGAAAAGGATTAAGTGGCGCTATTTCTTCTGCTACGGCAGGAATTTTAGAAGATAATTCTCAGGTTAAAAATGAATTAGATAAATTCATTAAAGACAAGAAGGTTGCACAAGAATTAGTTAAAAAATGGTATTCAATAAAAGAGGATGGAGCAATTGATTTTTCTGTTTTTAACGAAAGAATTAAGTTGAGCATGTCAGAAGAGGATAAACAAAGAGTACAACAAGCCGCAATCGCACAAACGGAAATTGATAAAATGTCTAATAAGCTAATCAATAACACATTTGTTGTTTTTACAAAATTAAATTTTATATCTAATGCTATACCTGCAGAAGCAATTCGTCAAATTGCGTATACCCAAGCTGATAAATTAAGCGGAATGTTGCAGACTTTAGCAAGAAAAGCTGCAGATAAGATATATGAAAAAGCATCAGAAGGCTATTCTGTATGGACAAATGCTTGGTTGTATAAATTAGAATGGAATGAACAAATTGATACAGATCTTAGAAAAATAATGTCTTCAAATGCGAAGCTTGATATCAATGCATTTAATGCAATGAATTTTAATTTAGAATTTATTGGCCAAGAAAAAGCAAATTCATTGGTTACTTTTTCACTTAAAAAAGGAGAAGGAGATAGAACAGAAGATGAAATTATTGAACTTTCTACAGTTAGAAACGTAGATAAGGTATTTACTAAACTACAAAGAGAATATGAGGTATTCAAGCCTTTATATCAACTAACTGGAGTAGATCCTTTTTCTGCTAAATTAGGAATGAAAGAAGGTCTAGAAGGTGGAGAGAAGTTTGAAATTTTAGAAATTAGAGGAGGTGAGTATAATAAAATTGGTACAATCGAAGTAGATAAAAATAAAGTATGGGATAATCGTTATGGTGCCCCAAAACAAGAAATTGAACAAACCTATTTTAAAGGTAAAAATAAAGATGCTAGAGAGTGGTTTTATGTAAGATTAGTAAAATAAAAATATCAAATAAAGTATGAAAAAAATATTCTTCATTTCTTTTCTGTTTTCATTTGTCAATTTGTCATTTGGTCAATCAGGAAGAGATCAGAAAAAAGCAAATATCGCCACCGAAGAGTGGCGATATGAGCTAAGCTGTAAAGGCACCGGAGGTGCAGATAACTCTTACTTAATCGATGTGGTTTCTTATTTGAGAGACGATAAATTATCGATTAATCAGTCAAAGAAAAATGCAGTACACGGTATTATATTCAAAGGCGTCTTTGGAAATAGTGTTGGCTGTCAAACAAAACCTGCATTAACTAAAAATGCTAATTTATTTGATGAGAAAAGAGAGTATTTTGATGCTTTCTTTGCAGACGGCGGTACTTTTTCAAAATTTGTCATACTACCAACAGGAAGACCAGACAAGGTTGACCAGGTGACGAAGACAGAATATCGTGTAAACATGACTGTACAAGTAAACGTAATTGCTTTAAGAGAACAATTAGAAACAGATGGTATCATTGAAAAATTTGCAAAACTTGATAAAAGTGTTATTAAGCCAAGAATTATAATTTATCCAAGTGACGCCTGGGCGATGAATGACAAAGGGTATAGCAAAAAAACAGATGATCAAAATGGAGGGTTTAAAGTTACTCCTGATTATGAGAAAGCTATTCTTGACGACGATTTCATGGTTGCAAATGGTGCTTTATCAAAGCTGTTTTTAAAAAGAGATTATCCACCAATTGATATGAAGGCAGAAATTGATAAAATAAATGAAGAAAAACTAATTAGTAAATTTTCTGAAGATCAAAGCCAAACTTCATTTTTAGATCAAATTATAAATGTAGTTAAACCAGATATTAAAATATCTGTTTATTGGAAAGTCAACTCAAAACCACCTAATTCCCAATTATATTATCAGCTTAAAGCGGTTGATACTTATACTGGCGAACTTGTTTCTAGTGCAGATGGATTCGGGCCAGAATCTCGCTCTGCACTTGTTGGGGAATTAATTGAACAATCCGTAAACGATAAAATGGATGATTTTATTAATACATTTCAAACCTATTTTAATAAGATGGAGGAGGAGGGCAGGAAAGTTCAATTAGAGGTTGCTATCTCAGAAGGTTTTACGGGAAACCTAGAGAAAGAATACACCATTGATGGGGAGTCTAAACCATTGAAAGAAATTATTAGTGATTGGATGACAGAAAATGCACTTTCTGAACCAAATGCAGTTGTGAATAAAACTAAAATGACCCTTAAGGATATAAGAATCCCATTAAATAGAGTTAAAAAATCAAGCAAATCTGGAAAGGCTTCTGCAGTCAATGCACAAACGTTTTTAGATGAACTTAGACAATATTTGAAAAGTACATTGCAGATAAACTCTACTGTAGAATCTAGAGGCCTCGGTCTTGCTAAAATTATAATAGGAACTCCTGCTCCTGAATAAATATTTTAAAATGAAAACACTTTTAAGTTTTATTTTGCTTTTTTTGAGCTTTGTTGTTAATGCACAAAATTCACTTGGCAAAAGCGATGACATCGCAAGAATTGTATTAAATACCTATGTACCAGCAGATGCAAATATTAAACCTGCGGCGCAAAAATTATTCGAAACTAAACTAAACGCAATAGTTGCTGCTAATGGTATGGGTGGATCTGGTGCATCCCAAAGGTTTTTAATTAGTGGTCAAGTAAATGAATTATCTAAAAATATAATTGTTGGACCTCCCGATCAAATTATACTAGAGCTCGAGGTAAATCTGATCATAGGTGATGGAATGGAGGGAACAATTTTTGCTACAGAGGCTATAAATATTAAGTCCATTGGCGATAACGAAACCAAAGCTTATATAGAGGCCTTAAAAAAAATAAAGACCTCCGATAAAAGTATCTTAGCTTTTGTTGAAAAGGGTAAAACCAAGATTATAGAATATTATAATTCTAAATGTGATTTTATTCTTAAACAGGCTAGCTCTCTATCTGATCAAAAATCATATGATAATGCATTATATGTATTGTCAGAGGTCCCAGAGGTTTGTAAAACTTGTTATGACGGTGCAATGGAGCTTGCAGTAAAAGTATATAAAGCCAAGGTGGAAAACGAGTGTCAACTCAATATCACTAAGGCAAAAGCATTTATTGCACAAGATAATTGGGACGAAGCGGCTAAGTCTGTTTCAAATTATACACCAGACATGAGTTGTTATCCAGAGATTAAGGGAATTTTACAAAGTATCCAAGACCATCGATGTGAAGTTTCTCTTGGTAAAGCAAAAGGAGCATGGGCATCGAGAGACGTTGAAACTACAGGCGCTTACTTATCTGAGATACCAACAGATTCTAAATGTTACCTAGAGGCTGAAAAAGTTGGAAATGAAGTTAGAGCTTGGGTGAAAGAAAAGGATGGAAGAGAGTGGAAGATGGTTGAAAAAATCCAACAAGACAATATAGATATACGTAAAGAAGAACTTGATGTTCGCAAAAAAGCGATTTCTGCAGCAAGAGATGTTGGCGTAGCGTATGCAAATAATCAGCCAAAGGTTGTTTACAATACCAGGGTAATAAGAACATGGTATCACTAGTTTTTTGAAAATTTAAAATTAACTTGATGAAAAAAGCACTTACGATTATATCCATATTCCTTGCATCTCAAACAATAGGACAACAAATTTTTGTTGATGGTCAATCAGCAACGAGGAAGTTTATTGGTATTGAACCCCAGTTCAATTTTTTTAGAGATTGGAGTACCCAGGCAGAGTTTAAATCTGGAATTGGAGAATATGTGCACTTCTTCCCTGTTGAATTAAAAAATTTAAGAACGGGAGAAAAACTAAATGCGTTGCAATTAGAAATGATGGTAAAAACTGCTGATCCTTCCGCTTCTATTGGAGGCTTTGGAATGAGGAAAAAAGACGAAACTACTTCTTTTGCCTATATTGGATTAGATGAGGTAAATGATTTTATAAGTTTTTTAGAAAAAAATGTGGTACCAAATCTAGGACTATCATTAAGTAATAAGTCTAGTGAGTTTATTTTTAAAGCAAAAGAAATGGTATTCTATTATACTGTAGTAGAAAAAGAAAAAAGAATTTCTATTAGTATTCCCGTAATTGACGAAAACACACAGGCAAGTACTGGTAAGTTCTTATATTTTTGGACAGAAAAGAATGTAGAAGACATACCAAACTTGGTTAAGGTTTTAAAAGCAGCAGTTGCAAAGAAAAAATAATTAGTTTGAATTCCTACAATAAAAAAAGGGCGCAATTGCGCCCTTTTTTTATTTGATCTGTATTTGTTTTCTTTGAACTGTATGAGCGGAAAAAATACCTAATGCGCCACCAATAATATTGGTCGGTGGATTTGAAGGAGTGGTTCCGCCGCCTGGTCCAGCGCCCGATTGTTGATACAAAGTGTAGTAATATAAATAAATAGG
>CAXNMZ010000016.1:0-18384 GCA_964203125.1 Chitinophagales bacterium
GGAAAGCTGACTGGTTTATTAATAGACAATGCAGTAGGCGTGGTAGAAAGAAATGTACCAGCACCAACCAAGGAGGATTATAAAAACTGGTTGACATCGGCACAAAAAAATTGTTTTGCAACAGGATTAACCACCATTACAGATTGTGGATTAAGTCCAAATGATATTGACATGATTGATGCTTTACAAAAAAGCAATGACCTAAAAATGCGCTTGTATGTCATGTTAAGTGATAAGCCAAGTTCTTATACTTCTTCTTATTTTACCAATGGCGGATATGTCACAGATCGTTTAATGGTGAAAGGCGTGAAAGTATATGGCGATGGAGCGCTTGGTTCAAGAGGCGCCGCATTGCTAGCGCACTATTCGGATCAACCAGGCTGGGGTGGATTTTTATTAAGTAGTCAAGCACATTTTGATTCAGTGGCAGCAAAATTAATCAACACCGATTTTCAAATGTGCACCCATGCGATTGGAGATAGTGCAAACAGGGTGGTGCTGAAAGTGTATGAAAAATATTTAAAAGGGAAGAACGATAAAAGATGGCGTATTGAACATGCGCAAATTTTAAATCCAGCTGATTTCGATTATTTTGGAAAGTACAGCATCATTCCTTCGGTGCAACCTACCCATGCGACAAGTGATATGTATTGGGCTGGAGACAGATTAGGTGCAGAGCGCTTAAAAGGTGGCTATGCTTTTCAACAATTATTGAATCAAAATGGATGGTTGCCATTGGGTACAGATTTTCCTGTAGAAGAAATCAATCCATTCAAAACATTTTTAGCCGCGGTTGCAAGACAGGATGCCAAAGGCTTTCCTGCAGGTGGATTCCAAATGGAGAATGCACTAACGCGCGAGCAAACCATTCGTGGTATGACCATTTGGGCTGCAAAAGCCAACCGCATGGAAAAGCAAGTAGGCTCTATTGAAGTAGGGAAGAAAGCAGACTTTATTTTACTCGACAAAGACTTAATGAAAGTGCCAACGGATAGTATCTTGAATGTTAAAGTATTAAAGACATACTCCAACGGAGAAAGAGTACACTAATATTTTTGTAAAAAGAAAAGTGGAATATATACTATTCCCTCAGCTAATATTTGAGCTGATAATCTTGGATGATTTTTTAAATAAAAAAGTGGTAGAAAATATACCTATTCCTTGGCTCTCTAAAAACGTTCGCTACGGAATAGTATATTTTCTACCACTATCTTTATGGGTCCAAATTCTTTTCTCTACAATCCAACCATGTCTTTAGGAATCACCCATGCGTCGAATTCTTCAGGGGTAACATAGCCTAATTTAACAGCCATTTCTTTTAAAGTAGTACCTTCTTTATGTGCTTTTTGTGCAATCTCTGCAGATTTATAATAGCCAATCTTAGTATTGAGTGCAGTCACTAACATCAAACTATTATTTACGTGTTTGTTGATATTCGCTTCGATTGGTTCGATGCCGATAGCACATTTATCATTGAAGCTTACGCATCCATCTCCAATTAATCTTGCACTGTGTAAGAAATTATAAATCATCACTGGCTTAAATACATTCAATTCAAAATGCCCCATCGATCCACCCACATTGATGGTTACATCATTGCCCATGACTTGAGCCGCGATCATCGTCAATGCTTCTGACTGAGTAGGGTTCACTTTACCTGGCATGATAGAAGATCCTGGTTCGTTGTCTGGGATAAAGATTTCACCAATACCAGAGCGTGGTCCAGAAGACAACATACGCACATCGTTCGCGATCTTCATTAAGCTCACTGCCACTGTTTTTAATGCACCATGTGCTTCTACAATGGCGTCATGTGCAGCCAATGCTTCAAATTTATTTTCAGCAGTCACAAAAGGCAATCCTGTAAGCTTTGCAATATGCTTCGCTACATTTTCTGAATAACCCTTTGGTGTATTGATCCCTGTTCCAACAGCAGTTCCTCCAAGCGCTAGTTCACTTAAATGTTCTAAAGTATTGTGAATGGCTTTTAATCCATGTTTTAATTGACTTGCATAACCACTAATTTCTTGTCCTAATGTTAGTGGTGTCGCGTCCATAAAATGGGTACGACCTATTTTAACTATGTGCATGTAAGCAGCACTCTTTGCATCCAAGGTATTCTTTAAAGTAGTAATACCTGGGATGGTTACTTCCTTTAAAATTTGGTAGGCGGCAATATGCATCGCTGTTGGGAAAGTATCATTAGAAGACTGTGATTTATTCACGTCGTCGTTGGGATGTAAAAATTTCTCTTTGTCATTTAAATGACCACCTTGAAGCACATGACCTCGATAGGCAATTACTTCGTTCACATTCATATTGCTTTGCGTACCACTTCCTGTTTGCCAAACCACTAAAGGAAATTGGTCGTCTAATTTTCCTGCAAGAATTTCATCGCATACTTGGCCAATTAAATCACATTTTTCTTTCGGTAAAATACCAGCATCAAAATTCGTTAAGGCAGCTGCTTTTTTTAAATAGGCAAATGCTTTAATAATTTCTTTAGGCATCTTGTTGATGTCTTGTGCAATTTTAAAATTCTCGATACTTCTTTGTGTCTGAGCACCCCAATAAACATGAGCTGGTACATTCACTTCACCCATGGTGTCTTTCTCGATTCTAAATTCCATACTTGCAGTTTTAATAACGCAAAGGTATGACAGCAATTATAAAATTGGGTCAGTTAAGCCGATTAAATTCAGGTGAAAAATGGGTTAATGCCCTGTAAAATGCGGTTTTCTTTTTTCAATAAAGGCTTGTATGCCTTCCTTGCAATCTGCCGTGATAAAGCAATCTCCAAATAAATTGGCTTCCACTTCGAATCCATTGACAGATTCATCCCAGGCAGCATTCACAGCTTTGATAGAATTTGCAATGGCTAAGGGTGCCTTGGTATGCGCGGCTGCAAGTAAAGAAAACGCTTTGTCTAATAATGCTGTTTGAGGAACGATATAGTTCACCAAACCATATTGTAAAGCTTGTTCGGCATTGATATTATTACCAGTAATCACTAGTTCCATGGCCCTCGCTTTGCCTAATTTCTGGGTCAATCTTTGAGAACCACCATAACCCACCATGATACCTAAGTTAACTTCGGGCTGTCCAAAAATGGCATTCTCAGAAGCAATAATAAAATGACAACTCATGGCTAATTCGCATCCACCACCTAAAGCAAAACCATTTACACAAGCAATCACTGGTTTAGGGGAGTTTTCGATTTTAAAAAATACATCCTGTCCTCTTTTGGCTAAAGCGGTTGCTTCTTCTTTTGACAATGCTTCAAATTCTTTGATATCCGCACCAGCCACAAAACTTTTAAGCCCAGCGCCTGTAATCACCACAGATTTAATTTCTGGAAATTTATACACCCGATCAAATACGGCATCCAGGTCATGCATCACTTGTTGGTTCAATGCATTTAATTTCTCTGGTCGATTGATGGTAATGATCAATGTATGATCTTCCATTTTTGTAAACAAAGTTTGAAATGACATAGTGCTTAATTTATTTGGATGAAATAAAAAAAATAAACGATTAGGACTTCCTGTTTTCTGCAACCCATTTTTTAATGTAGGCTGCGATATCAGTGGTGTTGGTGCCCGGTGCAAATAAATGACCGATACCCATATCTTGTAATACTTTATTATCTTCTTCTGGAATGATGCCGCCTCCTGTTAGTAGTACATCTTTTAATCCTTTCTCTACCATCAACTGGTATACTTTAGGAAATACGGTCATATGGGCGCCGGATAAAATACTAATACCAATGGCGTCCACGTCTTCCTGCAAAGCTGCTTGAACCACCATCTCGGGGCTCTGTCTTAGTCCAGTATAAATCACTTCCATACCTGCATCTCTTAGTGCAGTGGCAATTACTTTAGCGCCGCGATCATGACCATCTAAGCCAACCTTGGCAACCAATACTCTTATGGGTCTTTCTGTTTGCATCTACTACAATTTACATTAATTTTTTGACAACAAATCCAAACAGTATTGAATACGTTTTGCTGCATCTTTTGTTTCAATATTGGCAACAATATCAAAAACACCTGGTCCAAATTTACCACCTACTAACATGATCCTAAAAGGCAACATTAAATCACCTGGTTTAAGACCTTGTTCAGCAGCTAATGTTTTAAAATGGGTCTCCAACAAAGTTGCATCATTGGGTACTGCTTGATTGGAATAGGCTTCCATCACCAATGTGAAAAATGCAGCTTTTGCAAGGTCCCATTTAGGCAGGATAGATGCAGTGTCTATTTCGGTTGGTGCAGCAAAGAAAAAAGAGGATTGAGGAATAAAGTCGGTTAATAACTGACAACGTTCTTTTACCAGTCCAATCACTTTTACCAAATAACTTGGCTCATGAATTTCAATTTTTGCTGCATCAAAATAAGGTGCCACTATACTTGCTAAATAAGTATTGTCGGCTTGTTTAATCCATTCTTGGTTAAACCATTTTGCTTTTTCGTAATCAAATTTTGCACCCCCTTTATGTACTCTATCTAAACTAAATTTTTCGATCAAATGTGGTAATGAAAATAATTCTTGATCTGTTCCGTCATTCCAACCCAACATGGCTAATAAATTGACAAACGCTTCTGGCAAGAAGCCTCTTTCTTTAAATCCAATGGTTGGTTCTTTGGTATTAGGATCTGTCCAGTCCATTGCAAAAACAGGGAAGCCTAATCGGTCTCCATCACGTTTACTTAGTTTACCATTGCCATCTGGTTTTAAAATTAATGGAAGATGCGCCCATTTTGGCATCTTATCCAAACCAAATAAATTTTTCCAAACTAAAATATGTACAGGGGCACTAGGTAACCATTCTTCTCCTCTAAATGCGTGGGTAATTTTCATTAAAAAATCATCCACCACCACTGCTAAATGATACGTCGGCATTTCATCTGCTTTCAACAACACTTTATCGTCCACCATACTTGTGTCAAATTTGACTTCGCCACGAATCAAGTCTTCAAAAACCAATTCCTCTGAATCTGGCATATTGATACGCACAACATAGGGTGTGTTTTCGTTGAGTAAACGCGTCACTTCTTCCGCAGGTAAACTCAAAGAATTTTTCAAGCCAGTTCTGGTAGCACGATTGTATTGAAAATTTGGAATCTCTTTTCTTTTAGCATCCAATTCTTCGGCAGTATCAAAAGCATAATAAGCATTGCCTTGTTCTATTAATTGTAATGCATATTGCTTATACATAGGCTTACGCTCACTTTGTCTGTAAGGACCATAAGCACCACCATGAATAGGACTTTCGTCAGGTGTCAATCCACACCAGGCAAGGGTATCTAAAATATATTGTTCAGCGCCTGGAACAAAACGAGACTGATCGGTATCTTCAATTCTTAAAATGAATTGACCATTGTATTTTTTTGCAAATAAATAATTGAATAAAACAGTACGTACACCACCTAAGTGTAAACCACCGGTGGGAGAGGGTGCGAACCTCACTCTTACCTGTTGATCAGCCGAATTTTCCATGAACAGTTTATTTTTACAAAGATAAGTTGCAAACGGGCAAAAGAACCATTTATCTTTGAGTATGTATTTCATTAAAACACCCTTTTGGCTAAGGCTTATTTATAGGTCTTGTATTTGGCGTAAGCCCACAGAAGACAAGGTGCTTTTTTTAAGTTTTGATGATGGCCCGCATCCAGAAGCCACGCCATTTGTACTAGAGCAGTTGGCACTTTTTAATGCTAAAGCAAGCTTTTTTTGCATTGGTAAAAATGTACAATTATTTCCCGAAATTTATGCTGCAATTATTACAGCAGGCCATACCGTGGGGAATCATACTCAAAATCATATGAATGGTTGGGAAAATAAGACTGATCATTATATTGCGGATATCCAAGAAGCATCTAAATCGATCCATTCCAATTTATTTAGACCACCTTACGGAAGAATCAGTTTTGCACAAATCAAAGCACTGCGTTCAGATCCAAGTTTGCCGCAAGACATTATCATGTGGGATGTATTGAGCGGCGATTTTGATACGACGATTACAGGCGAACAGTGTGCTCAAAACGTAATTCAACATGCAGGGGCAGGGTCCATCATTGTGTTTCATGATAGTGCCAAAGCGATGGATCGTTTGCGGATTGCTTTGCCAAAAGTATTGGCACATTTTAGCAAACAAGGGTATCAATTTAAGGCTTTATAAAAACTCAAAAAAAGTTATAAAA
Source organism: Chitinophagales bacterium (assembly GCA_964203125.1). Classification (GTDB taxonomy): domain Bacteria; phylum Bacteroidota; class Bacteroidia; order Chitinophagales; family Chitinophagaceae; genus Sediminibacterium. The sequence continues at coordinate 6,204 of CAXNMZ010000016.1, forward strand.
AAAAGCCAGGGTAGAAACCCCGGCCTGTATAATCCGTACCCTATAAAAAACAAAGTTTACATCCAATAAAGGGATGGGTTAGTAATTTCATTTATAAACGCATAAATAACAGCTTTTAGTATGTTCTTCATTAAAAAAGTCCTTTTTTTGTGCTTTAAACCAGTTGATCATGCACTTTATTGATACACACGCACATGTTTATGCCGATGAATTAACTTCAAATTTAAATGTAGTTATAAAAAACGCTATTTCAGTTGGTGTCGATAAAATTCTAATGCCTTCAATTGATAGTACTACTTTGGATGCAATGTTAAAAGTAGAACAGCAATTCCCGGAGCATTGTATTGCCATGATGGGTTTGCATCCTTGTTACGTGAAGGAAAATTATAAAGAAGAATTAAAGTTGGTGGAAGAATGGATAGGGAAAAGAAAATTTATTGCGATTGGTGAGATTGGATTAGATTTTTATTGGGATAAAACATTTACCAAAGAACAGCATATTGTTTTTGAAACACAAATGCAGTGGGCGCTAGATCTTAATTTACCAATTGCTATTCATACAAGAAATGCGATGGGTGAAACCATAGAAGCAGCAAAGCCTTTTGCAAAAAAAGGATTGCGTGGGGTGTTTCATTGTTTTAGTGGCAGTCAAGAATCTGCAGAGCAAATTATTGGTATGGGATTTCATTTAGGATTGGGCGGGGTACTCACTTATAAAAATGCAGGAGTCGCAGAAGCGGTAAAAGATATTCCAATGGAATACTTGGTGTTGGAAACGGATGCGCCTTATTTGGCTCCAGTGCCTTATAGAGGCAAAACCAATGTGCCTGCTTTTATGTTAGAAGTAGCTAAGAAATTGGCAGAGATAAAATCCCTTCCATTGCATGAAATTGCTGCTATAACGACTAGCAATGCGGAGAAACTGTTTGGGTTGTAGTAATCCCTAAAAAACCAATTATTTATTTTACATTTGCAATCCTTAAAGAGAGGTGTCCGAGTGGTTTAAGGAGCACGCTTGGAAAGCGTGTATACGGCAACGTATCGGGGGTTCGAATCCCTTCCTCTCTGCAAAGCCTGTCACAAAAGTGACAGGCTTTTTTCGTACGATCAGGCGTCAAGAGCTCGCTCTTGTAAGCATGGGCGTATGAAAAAAGCCAAAAGAATGCGTAGCATTCTTTTGAAAGGCTTTGGTAAAAGAGCACTTTATGGGAAGTCAACGAACAGAGTGAGTTGACAATCCTATAAAGTTATTTGGCTTTGGTAAAAGAAACTTACATCTCCTTCATGTGCTCATCCATGCGCTCATTGTATTCCAATGGCTCATTTTTCCAGTTCTTATTATAAGAAACAAACCAGCCTAACCAAATAGAACGAGATAGGCGCATTAAAATAGGTTGTAGTAATATCAATAAAAATATAGTAGTGCCTAACCAATAAAACATTCTGTTGTCATCTAATTCCCATGTCATACCAATCAATACTTTCCACGCAACAAACATAGCAACAAAATAAGCTACAGTCAATGCATAGCTTACATAACCAGTGCCGTAATAAAATCCTACTTCAATTTCAGTTTGCTGTCCACATACTGGACAATGATCATTCATTTTTGTGATATTGGATAAATCGTAGGCATTGGAACTAGTGAACAGCTTACCTTCTCTACATCTAGGACATTTATTCGTCAAAGTGCTGTATAGGTGGCTATTTTTCATGCCGCAAAGATACCACAAATTAAGGAGCTATCAATTGCTCCATCTGGATTCCTCTAGAACCCTTAATGAGAAGGGTGAAGCCCTTCAACGCTTGTGCATGTAGCCAAACTTTAGCTTCTTGAACGGTATCAAAATATAGGTAGTTATGATCACATGGCTTAAACTCCGAACCAACAAGTAGTATATTATCCCAATTTGTTTGTTTCAATTGATCAATTAATAGTTGATGTTCTATTAAAGTGTCAGCGCCCAATTCTCTCATGCCGCCTAAGCAAACTATTTTATTTGCTTTATTTAATTTTGCAAAATTCTCTACTGCTAATTTCATGCTCGAAGGATTAGCATTGTAAGCATCTAAAATCACTTCGTTGTTTTGCCAGTGTACTAATTGAGAACGACTATTGGTTGGAATATAGTTTTCAATCGCTAATTTTATTTTATCATTAGGCACTTTAAAGTATTGTCCTATAGTAACAGCAGCAAGTACATTCGGTAAATTATAATTTCCAACTAAATTCGTTTTGATTAAATCTAAAGCAATGCCTTTGTTTATGTTGACCGTTAGCATACCGTCTGTATCCATTGCCTCTCCTTGAATTACACCACTGTGTTGGCCATAACCAATGACATGAGGGATGCCTTGCGCCATTTGCACTAAGTAGTCAAAATCTTCCATCAAGAATACCGCGCCATTGTTTGCTCTTATAAAATCAAACAATTCACCCTTGCCTTTTTTGACACCTTCTTCAGAGCCAAATCCTTCTAAATGGGCTTTACCACAATTAGTGATCATGCCATGTGTAGGTAGGGTATAGGAACAATAGCTTTCAATTTCTTTCTGGTGATTGGCGCCCATTTCGATCACAGCCATGTCTGCATTTTTTGGAATACTAAGCAAGGTCAATGGCACACCTATATGGTTGTTTAAATTTCCTTGAGTTGTAAAAGTGTTGAAATGACTTGCTAAGACTGCGTAGACCAATTCTTTGGTCGTTGTTTTTCCATTGCTACCAGTGATGGCAATAAATGGGATATTGAATTGTTGACGATGGTATTTTGCTAAAGCTTGTAGGGTCGTTAAAACATCTTCAACAAAAATAATACGTCCATGAAGTTCGATACTGTCTTCAATCGCCTCATCCACTATCGCATAAGCTGCTCCAGCTTCCAATGCAGCAATCGCAAAAACATTGCCATTGAAATTGGGTCCTTTTAATGCAAAGTATAGATCGCCTGATTTAAGTTTTCTGGTATCTGTTACAACAGATGGATGCGTTGTGTAAATGGAATATAAATCTTCGATTGATCCAAGCTTCATAGCAATTGAGTTTAGCTTTTTGCCATCAATAAACAAGTAGCAGTTGCTACAAGCCCTTCTTCTCTACCTGTGAAACCCATCGTTTCTGTAGTCGTTGCTTTAATAGAAATATCTTTATTGCCAATATGTAAAATGGAAGCGATACATTCTTGCATGGCCATCACATAAGGTTTTATTTTTGGTGCTTCTAAACAAAGTGTGGCGTCTATATTGACAATTTGATAGCCTTCTGCAGTGATTAAATCATAGGTTCTTTGTAATAAAATTTTACTATCAATATTCTTAAATGCATTGTCGGTATCTGGGAAATGCGTGCCTATATCACCTAAACTTAATGCTCCTAAAAGTGCGTCGCAAATGGCGTGTAATAAAACATCTGCGTCACTATGGCCTAATGCACCTTTGTGGTGTGGAATAAGAATCCCTCCAATCCATAAATCTCTGCCTGCTACCAATTGATGAAAATCGATGCCTGATCCAATGCGTAAATTCATTAAAAGATATTTTTGATTCTTTGCAAGAAATTTGGCTTTTCTTCTTTGGCATCTGGTGTGTCCATTCCAAAAGCAGAAATAGCACATCTAAAACCAATGGTACTGTTAGATTTGTCTTGATCTAAATACCGTCTTGTTCCAGGATTTAACCAATAAGGACGATCTTTCCAGCTACCACCTTTATACACCCTTGATTTATTTGAAATCATTGTATTTGTACCCGTTTCATAACTTGAAGTACTTGCATCATCGCCATCTAATACACTATTGCCACGATAAGGATTAAAATCATCCATGTCAATGCTATTCATTGGTCGATAGATATCTGCCACCCATTCATTGACATTGCCACTTAAATTATATAAGCCTAATGGGTTTTGTAAAAAACTATTCGTCTTACTTGGGAAACCTGCACCATCATTTGCGTATCCAACCATGCCCATGTAATCGCCACTTCCATTTTTAAAATTCGCCATAAACATGCCACGATTGTTCTTTTCCTTTTTGCTGATTTTCCCTGTTGGGTTGCTTCTTAATCCGTCGTTTCCATTGGAGCTCCAAGGGTAAGGAGAATTGGATGAAACAATACTCGCATTAGGTGCGCCAGAATTAGGACCCGCTTTTGGGTTGTTAAAATTAGAGATGTAGTTCTTACCACTAGACACTTTTGCAGCATATTCCCATTCTGCTTCTGTAGGCAATCTAAAGTCTGGGATTAAAACATAATCCCCTAAGTTTTTGTTCTTTACTTTTGCTTTAGCAGGGATTAGTGTACTTTTTTTATTGGTATCAACAAGACTATTATTGGTCTCCATTTTACCGATATAAGGTTTAGTTGGATCAATTAAGCCGTATTGAATTAATGTTTTCTCATTTGCTCTATCTGTTCTCCACCTGCAATAGGCATTGGCTTGTTCCCAACTCACACCCACCACTGGATAAGCATCAAAAGCATTATTCCTAAAATACCCTTCTACCATTGGTTCATTGTATGCAAGATCTGTTCTCCAAACTAAAGTATCAGGAAGTGCTGCTTTTACAATTGAATCTTTCCCCAATGGAATAAAAACACGTTCAAGCCATTTGATATAATTTCTATATTGCTTATTACTTACCTCGTATTGGTCGATTCTAAATGAACTCACAGTCACTCTTCGCAGATTATTATTCCAATCACCCATGATATTTTCTTGGTTCATCCCCATAGCGAATGTACCTCCTCTAATTAAAATGGTGCTATCATATGGGTTATCTATGGCGGCAAATGCAACTTTATTGCTTTCATTGCTATCGAATTGAGCGATCATTCTTGGGCCTAAAAAAAGTACCGCAAAAAATAATAAAATGCTATTGATAAAATTCATCTGTTTTGTTTAAGCTGGGGGTAATTAAAATCTTCTGCGAATATACTTGCTTTTTCACTCATTTATTCAAATGCAAATAGAATCTTATGTTAGTAAAACCCTAATTTTAGGGCATGAAAATTGTTGTTTTAACATTTCTTTTAATTGGATGCTGCTTTACCCTTCCTGGATGGGGACAGGTAGGTATACTCTCCAAAGGAAATTGGGTTAAAATAGCTGTGCCAAACGAAGGGGTATATCAACTTACTGGAGCACAATTTAAAGCGATGGGTTTTACTGGAAAAGTAAATGCCAATCAAGTCCAATTGTATGGAATGGATTTAGCAAATCTTAGCGAAAAAGTACCGAATGCGTTGCCTGATAGTTTAACAGAAATGGCCATTGAAATGCAAGATGGTGGAGATGGTATTTTAGATGACCAAGATCAATTCTTGTTTTATGCACAAGGGCATTATAAATGGGTCAAGTCTAATTTAAATGAAGCCCCTATTCGTCAAAAAATTACAAGCAATGATTCCTTGTATTTTTTTATTCGAATTGGAACAATAGGAAAAAGAATAACCAGATTTAATAAGACGGGTGCTGCAACAAAATTAGTGCAAACTTATCCTGCTAATTGGAGGGTAGAAAAAGATACCATTAATTTTTTAAGTAGTGGTAAAATATGGCTTGGCGATCCTATGGGCATTGGGACAGGTAAAAAAACAACCATGTCATTCCTGCTCAATATGGAGGGTTTACAATTCAACGCCCCAATTATTTTTCAAAGTCAATTGGCTGCAGAAACTTATCAAACGGACGCTAAATTTACAATCAAGTTGAATGATCAGTTGATGACGACTATATCACTGAACGCGGTATCCGGAAATCTTTTTGATGATGCCTATAAAATTCGTTTTGATAGCAGTACCATATGGTTAGATAAAAACACCCTACTAAAAGCAGGACAAAGTTTAACAGCTATGAACTTGCAAGTTGATTTTAATGCACCATCCAATGCAACAGGTTGGATTGATTATATGGCATTGCATGGGCAAAGAACAATTGGATATTGGGGCAATACAGGCTTTGGCTTTGACTATCAAACGAGTCAACCTAAAGCGCAATTGATTGAATTTGAAATTCAAAATGCTACCACACAAACTAGGGTTTGGGATTTGAGTCAGTATTACCAACCCATTTTATTGAATCCTCAATTGGGTCAAAATGCAGTTGCTACATTTAAAGCTGCTGATAGCGCAAGTAAATATTTTTATGTCTTTGAGGCCAATAAAATAAATACAGCACAGTTTTCAAGTGCTATTCCTGGCGATAGTAGTTTTACAACTAGCCCATTAGATTACATCATCATTACCGCGCCTGATTATTATCCAGCAGCAATGACACTTAAAGTATTTCATGAAAAGCAAAATGGGTATAAGGTAGGGCTTTATAATGCTCCTCAAGTATACAATGAAATGGCTGGTGGACAAGCTTCTCCAATTGCCATTCGAAATTTTTTAAAGTACATTATAGAACAATCCAAATTAAAAAATCAATCCAGCCCTGCCTATGTTTTATTAATGGGTATGGGTAATTTCAATACCCAAAAAATTCAACTGAATAAAGAATTGCCAGTCTATACAAGTGAAGCGTCTAATGCTATTTTATCTTCCTATAGTTCGGATGATTTTTACGCAATACAAAAATCGGGTGCGCAAATTCAGTTTGCTCAAACCATTGATTCTATTGGTTTGGCAATTGGCAGGATACCTGCAAGAACGATTGCCGAAGCGAATAAAATGGTGGAGAAATTAATTCAATACCAATCCAATAAAAAAATGGGGCTTTGGCAAAATCAATTGACTTGGGTTGCGGATGATGCCGATTATAATTTACATCTTCAGGATGCAGAGGAAATCATTGGTAATTTAAAAAATAAAACAGCTAACTGGAATCACCGAAAATTATATTTAGATTTATTTAAAGCAAATCAAACCTTTAATGGGAATACTTATCCAGACGTCAACAAAGCCATTCAAGAATCCATACAAGCTGGCACGCTGATGTTAAATTATACTGGACATGGAAATTTTTTGCGTTTAACAGAGGAGGCGGTAATCTCTAAATCAGAAATACAGTCCTGGAATAATGCTGGTAAATTGCCCATCATGGTCACAGCATCATGTGATTTTGCGCCCTATGATCAACCTGCAACTGCTCCAATTGGTTTTGATGCTTTAATGCAAAATGAAAAAGGAATTATTGCTTTGGTTGCAGCCAATAGGCTGGTGTTTGCATACAGTAATAAGCAAATTAATGATGCATTCATGCAGGCATTATTGGTGCCAAATTCTAAGGGTATTTATATGACCATCGGGCAAGCACTGCAAGCAGCAAAAAATTATAATTTTAATCGAAACGGGGATCGATTAAATGCATTTAAGTTTGGCTTAATGGGCGACCCTGCCATGCGTATAGCACAACCAAAATACCAAATTAATTGTACTAATTTGAATCAGTTACCATGGTCGGACACTTTAAATTTAAAGGCAGGAGAGAAGTATACGATTAAAGGAAATTTGTCAGCAAAAAGTCAAGCTATTCAAAATTTCAATGGCTTCATTGATATGGTTTTATGGGATGCGCCAAGCACAAAAAAAACTTTAGCCAATCAATCGAATAGTCAAGCCGTTCCAATTGAAACACAAGAACAGGCCATTTTTAAAGGGAAGGCGAGCGTAAAAAATGGACAATTTGAAATCAGTTTTATCCTACCAGGGGCATTGCTTTCTTCCAATTCGGCAGCATTAAAATTACAACTCTATGCCTACAATGATACGGCGGATGCCAGCATGCAATTTCAATCTATTTTTATACAAGGTGAAACTACACAAAATAGACAAGATACCACTGGCCCATCCATCTACAGCTATGTGAATGCGCCTAATTTCAAATCAGGAGATTGGGTAACTGCGCCTGCTACTTTATATGTAAAATTAAATGACAGTTCGGGGATACAGTCTTCGGGTAATCAATTAGGACATGATTTAAAATTAATCATTGACGATACTTTAGTCAAAAATTATAATCTAAATTCATTCTTTTCCTACAATTTGAATCAGTATCAGTCTGGAGAGATTCAATACCCACTTCCAGTGTTGGATGAGGGCAAGCATAAATTAATCATCAAGGCCTGGGATCTTTTAGGAAATAGCTCTAAAGACACTATTTGGATTGAAGTACCTGGTAAAGCAAACAGGAACCTTCGACAGCTTAGTGTTAGTCCGAATCCTATCCAAACCAATGCAAAGTTTAGTTTTGAGCTCAACAATAGCATTGACCCAATTCTGGTGCAATTGGAAGTATTTGATGTCAATGGAAGGGTACATTTTTCCACAAGCCAAAAAATACAACCTAGGGGCAATAAGATTATGGTGGATTGGAATGGACTTTCTACGAATGGAGCGCTACTTTTACCTGGGAAGTATTATTATAGAATTATCGTCACCCAAAACGGGTTGGTAGAGCAATTGATAAATAGCCTATTAAAATTTTAAATATTGAATTCAAAGATTATCTTTACTTAAATAGAATCTAAAAGCATTTGAGTATGATCCGAATTCCCTCAGTCAAAATATCCATCTGTGTAGCCTTATTTTTTGTAGCCAGTACTTTAGAGGCGCAAAAAACTCCAATAAAGCTTAAATTACAAAGCACCGCTGTGCCATTTATGATGATCTCTCCGGATGCAAGATCTGGTGGTATGGGTAATTTGTCTATTGCCATGTCTCCAGAAGCCAATGATCTTTTTGGCAACACTGCCAAGATCCCCTACCTTAAAAATAACCAAGGTTTTCTGATCAATTATACGCCATGGTTAAGAGATTTAAATTTGAGTGATGTGTATTTGGCGAGTGCAGGTTATTATAAAAAATTAAATAGTTTTAGTGGCATCAATACTTCCTTGCGTTTTTTTAGTTTAGGTAGTATTGATTTTACAGATGATGCTGGACAAACAAATTTACCTTCTCAGAGACCTTCAGAATTCAGTTATGATTTTGGTTACAATATTTTATTATCAGATGCCTTAAGCATGGGTGTGACTTTAAGATATATCAATTCTAGGTTAGTTTCTGGACCTTTCAATAATACAATATTCAAAGCAGGTAACACTTTTGCAGGTGATATCAGTTTATTCTATAAACAGAACGAAGACTTAGAAGGGTTCCATGCAGGTTTGGTTTTATCAAATTTAGGAGGTAAAGTGAGCTATTCTAATGAGTCAAAAAATAAATATTTCATCCCAGCGAATATTGGTTTGGGCTTGGCCTATTTGAGTAGATTTGATACAGAGAATTCATTAGAAATAGGTTTGGATGTAAATCGTTTGATGGTGCCTGCAAGTCCAAGTAGTAGTGATGTAGATGTGGTTGATCAGTATTTTTCTCAATCGGTCGTTTCAAGTTGGTTTAATTCTTTCTCGGATAAATATGGTATCCCTTTTTCTGAATCATTAAAAGTATCATTAGGGGCTGAATACAATTATGCAGATCGATTTAATTTGAGGGCTGGCTATTTTATAGACAATAATAAGAACCTAGGCAGCATGCAATATTTTACAGTTGGTTCAAGCTTCCAATACCAGCAGTCTAAATTCAATATTTCCTATTTGGTGCCTACAGGGGGTGGTATCACAAGAAATCCATTGTCAAATACCTTGCGTTTTGGCACTATATTTTACTTCTAAATTATTTGTTAACTAAGGCAGTATCGCTTCAATTTACCTGCTTTTTTAACTACTTTTGTGGCACATGTCTACAATTATTCCCATTGTGAACCACAGCCACCATCCTTTGCCAGCATATGCAACGCAAGGGTCTTCTGGTCTAGATCTACGTGCATTTATCCCGACACCCGTTCAGTTGGCACCATTAGAGCGTGTTTTGATTCCTACTGGTTTACATATTGCAATGCCAAATCATTTGGAGGCGCAAGTAAGACCAAGAAGCGGACTTGCGATCAAACAAGGGCTGACTTGTTTAAATACTCCTGGTACCATAGATGCAGATTATAGAGGAGAGATCAAAGTTATTTTGATCAATTTGTCTAATGAAATTCAAGTGATTCAAGATGGGGATCGGATTGCGCAAATTGTGTTTCAACAAGTCGAAAAAATGGAATGGCAATTGGTAGAAAATTTAGAGACAACCCAAAGAGGTGAGGGCGGATTTGGGCATACAGGTAAAATATAAAATCTCCGCATGCGAATTGTAAAAAACAGCCTTTATTTGATTTTGATACTTTTAAGTGTGGCATGTGCGAATGTGAAAAAGGTGCAAGTCATTCAAGATGCATTGGCTGTGAAAGTTTTACCTGATGCAGCTGCATTAGCAGAAAAAGCAAGATTAGATTCTGTATTAATGGTAAAGGGGATTGTCAATAATATTGCAAATACTAAGATTCGCTTCAAAACCATGAATGCGAAGCTAAAAATGGATTATGAAACAAGTAAGGATAAAGATAGTTATATCGCCAACTTAAGCATTCTGAAAGATAGTGGGATGTACATTACTATTAGAGGCGCAATGGGTGTGATTGGTTTAAAAGCATTTATCAATAAAGACAGTATTTTTCTGACTTTCCCACTATCTAAAAAAACAGAAAGACATCCATTATCCTATTTACAAGAGGTGATAAAAATTCCATTAAATTACCAAACAATAGAAGACTTGGTGGTAGGCAATCCAATATTTATGGATAGCATTGATATTGTTTCCTATAAAGTCATCAATGAAAGATTACAAATAAGCTTAGTCGGAAAATTATTTAAAAACTTAATTATCCTTAGCGAGGACAATACCAAATTGGTTCAGTTAAAGTTGGACGATATGGATGCTTCAAAACATAGAACTTGTGACATCAATTATAGTCAACACAGTTTGGTAAATAATTTACAGTTCCCGCTTTATAGAACCATTTCCATCAATGCACAAACTAAATTGGATATCGGAATGGAGATCAAGGAATTTAATTTTGACGAACCTTTAAAATACACTTTTTCTGTTCCTAAAATAGGCAGACGTAAATAATAAAGTGAAAATCGAATCCTATGCTTAAAAAATGCGCTATACTTATTTGCATATTTTTTGTTTGTTTTTTCAACAATTCAATGGCACAAAATAGTAATTCAAGAGATGAATTGCAAAGACAATCTCAGACATTACAAAAAGAATTAGATGCACTCAATAATCTATTAGAACAAACCAAGAAAAATAAAAAAAGCTCATTGGCACAATTAGCTTTGATCAGAAATAAAATCTCAAAAAGAACATCTTTGATCAATGGGATTGCTAAGCAGGTTAAAGTCTTAGATGCTGCAATTCAAAGTAATCAGCAAGATGTAAGGCGTTTGAACAACGAGCTGGATACTTTAAAATATAGGTATGCAAAAAGTATTGTTTTTGCTTATCAAAGCAGAAGTGGTTATGAATACCTTAATTTTTTATTTTCAGCGGGTAGTTTTAATGATGCAGTCAAAAGAATTACCTATCTAAAGAGTTATCGTCAGAATAGAGAAGCACAAGCATTGTCTATTGGCTTATCTGAGCAAAACTTAAAATCTAAAATTACCATTCTAAGTGAGAATAAACAGGATAGGATGAAAACCTTATCCGCCCAAACTGTTCAGTTAAAAGTATTGCAGGATGATCGAAAAGAACAGGATAAAGTGGTGAGTCAATTAAAGAGTAAAGAGCAAGAAATCACCACACAGGTGAGACAAAAAGAAGCACAAAGAAGAAAGATGCAAGCAGCAATAGCGGCCGTCATTAAAAGAGAAATGCAGGAAGCTGTAAAAAGAGAGAATGAGCGTCTAGCTAAATTAAAAGCAGCCAATACGGCTGGTAACAAAACCACAGCTGCTACTGAGGATAAGTCAAAAACAAGCACTAATGTAGCAAAAGTAGAAGGTGGTTTAAAAAGTACCACAAGTAATCGTCCTTATTCGGCGCTTGAAACGACAGAAGAGGGCAGAGAGACTTCTATTTCTTTTGAAAATAACAAAGGCGGTTTACCTTGGCCAGTAGCCACAGGGATTGTCAATATTCATTTTGGTGTTGAAAGTATTCCAGGTACAAAATTAGATCGTAAAAGTGATGGTATCGAAGTAGCAGTTCCTAAAGGCACTGCTGTCAAAAGTGTTGCCAATGGAACTGTCGTTTATGTAGGAGATGTCAATGGAGATAAAACTGTTTTAATCAAACATGGTAAATATTTTACAGCATTTTCTTGCCTTAGCAGTGCTTCTGT
>CAXNMZ010000017.1:0-18344 GCA_964203125.1 Chitinophagales bacterium
CATTCAAAAAATGTTACTTGGTTATAAAGATGCACATTAAATAAATTATATAATAACTACAATACGATGTCAAAAATCATTTTAATTACGGGGGCAAGTTCAGGATTTGGAAAAGCAACTGCTACAAAATTTGCAGCAGGTGGTTGGAATTTAATTTTAACTGCTCGCAGAAAAGAAAAATTAGCCGAATTAGCAAAAGCACTCGAAGCAAACTACGGTATCAAAACTTTATGTTTGACATTTGATATTCAAGATAAAAAAGCAGTTTTTGAGAATTTACAGAATTTGCCTACCGAATGGCAAGCTATCAATATATTGCTAAACAATGCAGGCCTTGCATTAGGCAGGGATTCTTTTGAAAATGCCAATTTGGAAGACTGGGAGACCATGATTGATACCAATGTGAAGGGGTTGCTCTATGCTTCTAAAGCAGTATTGCCAATGCTCATCAAAGAAAAAGGACATATCATTAATATTGGAAGCACGGCAGGTAAAGAAGTCTATAAAGATGGGAATGTGTATTGCGCATCCAAACATGCAGTAGATGCCATTAGCAAAGCGCAAAGAATAGACTTATTACCTTATCAAATTAAAGTAACCGCCATCCATCCAGGCGCAGCAGACACAGAATTTTCTGTGGTTCGATTTAAAGGAGATGCAGAAAAAGCGAATGCTGTGTATAATGGTTATACCCCGTTAAAGGCCGAAGATATTGCAGACACTGTTTGGTATGTGGCCAATACCCCAGCACATGTTTGTATCAATGATTTAGTGATTACTTGTACAGCACAAGCAAATTCGATGTATTTACAGAAATAATTCTATTTTGAAATCATTTGAATTATTTTAATTCTAATGATTTCTATCCAAAATCTATTTCAGTGTTGTCGCCAATATTTAAAGTACGACTCATGCCCTTCACTGCAGCATCACTTCCAATCAATGAATTATCCAATACCACTTCATCCAATGCAGTGTAAGAACCAATGATGCTATCTTTCACAATCGAACTTCTAATAGTGGTGTTATTGCCAATGGTCACATGCGGCCCGATGATTGAATTTTCAATAACACATCCATCTGCAATACTCACTGGTGCAATGATGATACTATTGGTATATAATTCGGGATTGATAGCATAACCTCCAGACTTCTTAAGCAACATGGCATTGGTTTCTAGCAAAGTTTCTTTTTTACCGCAATCAAACCAGTTCTTTACTTTAAAGGATTTAAACTGTACCCCTTTTTTAATCATGCAATCCAAAGCATCCGTCAAATTGTATTCATCGTTGGATTTAATATTTTCATTTACTAATTTTTGAAAGCATTCAAATAAAATAGTAGACTCTTTAATTTTATACAATCCTACTAATGCATTGTTACTTTTTGGAATAGAAGGCTTCTCAACAACATGTTCAATGAGTCCATCTTCATTCATTTCTGCCACTCCAAATTGTCTAGGATCATCTACTTTTTGAACACCCAACATACTAGTAGGGCTTTCTAAAACTTCTTTAATATCGTATTCACAAATGGTATCGCCCAGTGCAATAAAAACTTCGTCACCGCCCACAATATCTTGTGCTAATTGAATTGCATGCGCTGTCCCTTGTCGATCGTTCTGATACACAAAATGGGTAGTCAAATTTGGGTAGGTCTGCTCCACATAATGTTGGATTTTCTCTCCTAAATAGCCCACTACAAAAATGAACTCATTGATCCCTTCGGCCTTTAATTGATCTACGATAAAACTCAAAATAGTTTTACCTGCAATAGGAATCAACGCCTTTGGCTGGGTATAGGTATGTGGTCTTAATTTTGCGCCTGCGCCTGCAACCGGTATAATCGCCTTCATTTAATGTTTGTTTTTGGGGAGGATAAAAATAACAAATAACTGCTATTCAACACCTTTAAATCACCTCAAATATAAGAATAATACAAATGAGTGCCCAAATGTGGATATTCCTGCATATAACTTTTGATGGAAAGCTTTGGAGCAGCCTAATAATGAATTAATTTTGCCCCTTACAAACACATCCTTATGAAAAGAGATACCCTTGTTTTTGACATCATCAACCAAGAATTAGCACGTCAAAGACGTGGTATAGAATTGATTGCTTCTGAGAACTTTACTAGCTTACAAGTGATGCAAGCAATGGGCGGGGTGATGACCAATAAATATGCCGAAGGGTACCCTGGAAAAAGGTATTATGGTGGATGTGAAATAGTAGATAAAACAGAACAATTAGCAATAGATCGTTTAAAAGAAGTTTTTGGATTAGAATATGCCAATGTGCAACCCCATAGTGGTGCGCAAGCCAATGCCGCAGTGATGCTAGCCATCTTAAAAAATGATGACGCTATTTTAGGTTTAGACTTAAGCATGGGCGGTCACTTAACACATGGTAGTGCAGTGAACTTTTCTGGTAAAACTTATACCCCACATTTTTATGGTGTGGTAAAAGAAACTGGATTGATTGATTATGAGATGTTAGAAAGTCAAGCAAGAACGCACAAGCCTAAATTAATTATTTGCGGTGCGAGTGCTTACAGTAGAGATATTGATTACGCGCGTATTCGTAAAGTAGCAGACGAAGTGGGTGCTTTTGTATTAGCAGATATTGCGCACCCTGCAGGATTGATTGCAAAAGGATTATTAAGTTCTCCTTTCAATCATTGTCATTTTGTAACATCTACTACACATAAAACATTGCGTGGACCAAGAGGTGGCGTGATCATGATGGCGAAGGATGGTGAGAATACGTTGGGATTAAAAGACATGAAAGGTAATTTAAGACTTTGGTCCAATGTGCTTGATATGGCTGTATTCCCTGGAACTCAAGGTGGACCATTAGAACACGTGATTGCTGCGAAAGCCATTGCATTTGGAGAAATTTTATCCGATGAATTCATGGTGTATCAAAAGCAAGTTCAAACAAATGCGAGAGCTATGGCTGCAGCATTTGTTGCAAAAGGCTATGAAATCATTAGTGGTGGTACAGACAATCACTTAATGTTGATTGATTTAAGAAATAAAAATATCAGCGGTAAAAAAGCAGAACAAGTTCTTGGTATGGCAGATATCACTGCGAATAAAAATATGGTGCCTTATGATGACAAGTCCGCTTTTGTAACATCTGGTATCCGTTTTGGTGTCGCTGCTATTACAACAAGAGGGATGAACGAAGCGCATATTCCTTTTGTAGTAGACGCAATTGATACCGCCTTGATGAACGCAGACAACGAAACTTTACTGGCTAACACCAAGAAAGAAGTAAACAAATTCATGGAGCAATTTGTATTGTATCCTGAATTAGGATAATTATAAGCTAACTTTAAGCTATGATACAAAGAATACAAACCTTATGGTTATTGATTGCTAGCGCAGCAGCTTTCTTTATCTTGAAATTTCCATTTTATTACACCCCACAGCCCAATGCGTTGGAAATTAATGGCGCAGCCCAATACAGCACATTAATTGGCTTGGCTTTTAGCGCTTGTTTATCTTTTTTATGTATTTTTTTATACGGCAATCGAATGCTACAATTAAAAGTAACCTTGGTTAACTTTTTATTATCTGGATTGATTGGTTATTTTATTTACACCATCGTAAAAGCAAACCCAGGTGGCGGCTTCACCCTAGCATCGGCTAGTTTATTTTTAATTCCAGTTTTACAATTGGTTGCTTGCTATAAAATTTACCAAGACGAGAAATTGGTGAAGAGCGCAGATAGGATTAGATAGATATATCTTTAAGACTTAAATAAGTTTGACTAGTCATTGCGTTTGTTTTTAAGTTGTTGTAAAAGCAATTCTAAATCCTCGATAGACATTTGTTTTTTATCTACCAAAAAGGAGACTACATTGGCATAAGAACCGTCAAAATAATTTTCGGTCAAACCTTCAATTCTTTTACCTGAATAGGCAGATTTACTTACCAATGGATGGTAAAAATTATTACGATTTGGATTTTGAATCCCAACAAATCCCTTCTCCACTAAAATTTTCAGTAAGGTTGCCACTGTATTATGGTGTGGCTTGGGCGCTTCTAATGCTTCCAAAATATCTTTGATATAGCCGCCTTGATCCAAGGACCAAAGGGCTTGCATGATTTGTTCTTCGGCTAATGTCAATTTTTTCATATGGTTCTTTTTGGCTTTATAACTAATTTCTTAGTCAATATTATAACTAATTTCTTAGTTAGCCAAAAAATATGAAACTATTTTGAACGAGTTGGTTTATGCTAAGTACTTCCCAGTTTGAGAAGCCTTGCATTTGGCCAAGCCAGTCGGAACGCCGGCATAAACCACGTTGCCTCCGTTGACACCTGCTTCTGGGCCCATGTCAATCACCCAGTCTGCCGACTTAATGATATCGGTATTGTGTTCCACTACAATCAAGGAATGTCCTTGATCAATTAAAGCGTTAAATGCTTTTAATAATTTATGGATATCATGAAAATGTAAACCTGTGGTTGGTTCATCAAATATGAACAACATCTTACTACTTGCTTTGCCCTTGCCTAAGAAACTAGCTAGTTTAACTCTTTGCGCTTCGCCTCCACTTAGGGTGCTACTACTTTGTCCTAGCTTCACATAGCCCAAACCCACTTCTTGTAATGGACTTATTGCCAAGACAATATTTTTTTCTTCACTAAAAAATGCAATAGCTTCATCCACACTCATCTCTAATACATCGTGGATACTTTTTCCTTTATACTGCACTTCTAATACTGCTTCTTTAAATCTTTTTCCGCCGCAATCCTCACATACTAAATGCACATCTGCTAAGAATTGCATTTCTACCAATTGTTCTCCTTCTCCTTTACAAGTATCACATCTTCCGCCATCCACATTGAATGAAAAATGCTTTGGTAAGAAGCCCCTTATTTTTGATAAAGCTTGTTTTGAATACACATCTCTTATCGCATCGTATGCTTTAATATAGGTCACTGGATTGCTTCTAGATGATTTACCAATTGGATTTTGATCCACCATTTCTATTTGATCAAATAAATGCAAGTCACCTTTGATCACACTGAATCCGCCCTTCATTTCTGTTGGCAATTGTTTTGCATCTAGCAAGGCATTGTATAAAACCTGCTTCACCAAGGTTGTTTTACCACTTCCACTCACGCCAGACACCACAGTCATACACTGTAAAGGAAATTGCACATCAATATTTTTTAAATTATGCAAGAAGGCGCCTTCTAATTGTATAGTATGTTTTGTGGATCTTGTTTTTGCAGGAATAGGAATAGACAAAGTGCCGTTTAAATATTTACCAGTTAAACTATTTTTATCCTTCATCAACTTTACTGCATTACCTACTGCAACTACTTCTCCGCCTAAATGCGCTGCCAATGGCCCCATGTCAATGATATGATCTGATTCGCGCATGATCTGTTCATCGTGCTCTACCACCACCACTGTGTTTCCAAGGTCTCTTAGGTTTTGTAATACCTTAATCAATCGCTCTGTATCTCTTGAATGCAATCCAATAGAGGGTTCATCTAAAATATATAAAGAGTTGGTTAAATTACTACCCAAGCATCTTGTTAATTGTATACGCTGACTCTCTCCTCCACTTAAACTATTCGCCAAACGACTTAAAGTTAAATAGCCCAAACCTACATCCATTAATGTTTGAATGCGTTGTTCAATCTCCATCAATACACGCTTTGCAATGACCGTATCTGTTTGACTTAATTTTAATTGTTGAAACCAAACTTGCAAGTCTTGCACAGGCATGGTACACAATTGTCCTATATGTTGATCTGCAATTTTAACATACAACGCTTCCTTACGCAATCTGTATCCTTGACAATCCGAGCAATCTGTTCGGCCACGATACCTACTTAGTAAAACACGAAACTGTACTTTATATAAATGCGCTTCTACATCCTTAAAGAAATCATCAATACCATAAGCTTTACCAACCCCTTTCCATAGCTGTTGCAATTGTGCCTTCGTTAATTTAAGGATGGGTTGATGAATTGGAAATCCTTCCTTCCCTGCTTCCTTTACAAATTGATCCTTCCACCAAGAAAGTTTTTCGCCCTTCCATGGCGCCACAGCACCATCATACACGGATAAGTGTGGATTCGGGATCACCAAGTTGGCATCGATCCCCAATACTTGGCTATAGCCTTCGCAGGTAGGACAAGCACCATATGGATTATTAAATGAAAATAAATTGGGACTTGGCTCATCGAAGTCAATGCCGTCTAAAGTAAACTTGTTATTGTAGCTGACTAATTTAGTTTCATTTTGTTCTACCCAAACAATCCCCTCTCCTTCGTAAAATGCGGTGCCAATAGAATCTGTTAATCGATGGATATCATCCTCCTCAAATGTTTTCACCACCACACGATCAATTAAAATATAAATTTCTTTGTCTTTGGTATGTTGTTGCAGTTCCTTTTTAGTCCAGTTCAATGCATCTTCAATTCTTACAATCGCAGGAGGTGTTTTTGCAGCTCTTAAATAAATACGTGCAAAACCTTTTTGCATCAGGATATTCAATTCCTCTTGCATAGCTCTTTTAGCATGCTGCTTGAATAAAACCAATAAGACCATTTTATCGCCCTGCTTTCCTTTTTCAATAAAGGACAACACATCTTGCACATCTTGTTTTTTAACCTCTTGTCCGCTTATTGGTGAATAGGTTTTACCGATCCTAGCAAATAAAACCCTTAAGTATTCGTAAATCTCGGTCATGCTTCCCACGGTACTTCTTGGAGTTCGGGTAGTTACTTTTTGCTCTATGGCAATGGCAGGGCACAATCCCTTGATATAATCCACATCTGGCTTGCCCATTCTAGACATAAACTGTCTGGCATAAGAGGATAAACTTTCCGCATAACGTCTTTGTCCCTCGGCAAAGAGGGTGTCAATGGTCAAGGAGGACTTTCCGCTTCCAGAAACCCCTGTCACCACGATCAATTGGTTTCTTGGAAATTCAACCGATACATTCTTTAGGTTATGCACCCTTGCACCCACCACTTCGATATTGTTTCGCTCCGTTTTATCCAGTCCTTTCTTAGTTACAGCCATAGTACAAAAATAACACCATCATGCCCTATTTGGTTCTGTTCTACCTTAATATTATTGTAAATAATACAATGTGGATATCCTCGAAGCAAAATTCTTGTTTCCCACATCTACGAATCGGGCACAATAAGCTTGTAATTTTCCTACATAATCAAGAGGTAGCACCTACTACCTGACCTAAGAACAACCTATAAAAAACAAACATGAACAAAGTAGTTGAACTGACAGACAACGAATTGATCCAATCTTTTCAAGGAGGCAATACCCGTGCTTTTGATGCCTTGATTGATCGTTACCAAGAAAAAATCTTTAACACCATTTTATTTATGGTGAAAGACAGCTATTTAGCCGAAGATTTAATCCAAGAAATTTTTATTAAAATCATTGACAACTTAAAGCAAAGAAAATATGCCGAAGAAGGCAAGTTTCTTCCTTGGGCTTTAAGAATATCTCATAATTTTTGTGTGGACCATTTTAGAAAAGTAAAACGCACACCAGTTATTAAAACGAGTGATGACCAAGATATTTTTAAAGTGATTAAGCATACCGATCATTCTGCCGATTATAAAATGACCCGTGCTCAAACGCATAAAAATATTCAAGAATTAGTTGACTTATTACCAGAAGAACAAAGAGAAATTATTGTCTTAAGACACTACGCCAATTTTAGTTTTAAAGAAATCGCCACTTTAACCAATTGCAGTATCAATACAGCTTTGGGAAGAATGCGTTACGGCTTAATCAACTTAAGAAAGATGATGAACGAGCGCGGTATGACAATGTAGTTATTTTTTCTTCGCGCTACATTTTAACCATTCAAGGTATTGTTGAATGTCTGGCGTGTAGCCAATTGGATTCGATTGTAATACTTGGTCTGGACTCAATACCACATACAAAGGTTGTGAGGATTGATTGAAATTTTCGGTCTCAAAAGTGGCCCATAAATCTGCTACGGTATTGATTTGTTTTTGTTGTCCGCCTTGTGTCGTGTATACAAAACGTTCTGCAACCGGAAGATTAGCGCGATCGTCTACGTATAGAGAAAGTAAAATATAATTTTCTTGAATGAATTTTTGCACCGCAGGATCTGTCCATACCTGCTCTTCCATTTTTCTACAATTCACACAAGCCCATCCAGTAAAGTCAATTAAGATTGGTTTTTGTTGTGCCTTCGCCATCGTCAATGCCTTGGTATAGTCATTGACTACATTGGCTTTTAAGCCATGACTTGAACTATCAGTTTCAAATAAGCTATAATGTGTTGGGGGAGGGAATCCGCTTAATAATTTTAAATTATTGGCATTTTGCGGCATCAGTCCAGCGCCTAAATACAATGCAAAGCCTAATGATAGTCCACCTAATAATTTTCGACCTAAGGCAATCTTTTGTCCTTTGACATCGTGTGGTAATAATAAGAAACCAAAAAGATAAGCAGTCAATCCAAGACTAATCAAAATCCATATCCCAATAAAGACTTCTCTTTTTAACAATCCCCAATGTTGGACTAAGTCTGCATTGGATAAAAATTTAAATGCCAATGCCAATTCAACAAAGGCCAATACTTTTTTTACGGTATCCAACCAGCCACCAGATTTTGGTAAGCTCTGAAGCCATTGTGGGAAGATGGCAAATAAAGTAAATGGTAAAGCCAAGGCCAATCCAAAGCCTGCCATCCCTTGCGTTAATGCCCAGGCGCCACCTTGTAATGAGCCCACTAATAAAGTACCTAGGATTGGGCCTGTACAAGAGAAGGATACAATCGCTAAAGTGATGGCCATAAAAAAGATACCACCTAAACTACCCAAGCCGCTCTTGGCATCTGCTTTATTGGCAATCCCCGAAGGCAAACTAATTTCAAAATACCCAAAGAAAGAAATTGAAAAGAAAATGAAAATTGCAAAGAAAGCGATGTTCAACCATGCATTGGTAGAAATACTATTGAAAATTTCTGGTTGTACATTGCCTACAATATGAAAAGGCACACTCGCCAATACATAAATTAAAAAAATACTCAAGCCATAGATCAACCCATTCTGTATGCCTTGTTTTCTGGTCTTAGACCTTTTAGTGAAAAAAGAAACCGTCACAGGGATCATTGGGAAAACACATGGCGTAACCAGTGCAATCAATCCGCCTAAGAATCCTAAAAAGAATACCCCCCAAGCACCACTTTCGGCACTTGTACTAGTAGCTGTTTCACCACATGCGTTTTCTGGTGCATTACGCGCCGATGCTGGAAGTAAGATATTGAACTGAGTTCCTTTTTGTCCATTCGCCAATGGCATTGCAATAGGTAGTTCAATCACATAAAAGGACGACTCCTTGCCCACACTCATCACAACCACTCCTTTTAAACTATCCGGCTGAAAACCGTGAATCACTATTTCTTCATTGATATCAAATTCTCCTGTGAAAACTTTTGCATTCGTAAATAAAACATCTTTTTGTGCTTGAGCAACCACTGAATAGGTTGGTTTGTTCACAGCCACTGCTGTTTCTAAAGTATATTTTAAATTGGGTGCTTCTACCCCTTCTGCATTGGCATCATAGACTTTCCATCCAGCCTGAACTTTTACGCTGACTTGTATCGCATAGGTAGAGTCATTCTTAGCCGATATCTGAACAGTTGCTTTTGCAATACTGTCTGCCTGTGCTTGTAATTGTGCTACAGATAAGAACAGTGCTATAAATGTCAAAAGTAAATTACGCATGAATAAGGTTTAGCTTGATGGCCTTTTATAAGAATGATGCATTCTAAAATTATTGAATATCTACTTCAAAACTTTGTTTTGTTGGAGGTAAACATCTTTCCTCATTGCAAACCATATACTCAATGGTTCCAGTCAGCTTGGTCTTGGTATTCACTTTCAAAGTCACAGCTTGTATAAATTGTACTTTGCCGCCAAAAGAGCCAATGACAGCACCAAAATTATTATCAAACTTCTTTTCCAAATTACCCACTTCCTTTGTGCTACCTTTTAAAACAACCAAGGGGTTTTTTGCAAACTGCAGCGTAGTTGGGACTGGTCCCTTTTTTACAAATTGAGAATAGATATGCCAGGGCGCATCTACATTTGCAGTAATGATGATATTGTACTGCTTCTCTCCTGTCTTCACTGCTTGATAAGCCCATTTTACTGGCGCTAATTTTTGAGCTTGACCTTGCAATGCAAATCCAAACAATAAAAAAGCAAATACTATTTTTTTCATAAGAAAATTTTAAAAATGAACACAAATAAACCTTTATCCAATTCTATAGAACCTTAATTATAAAGCCGCTGCAGTTTTCAATAAACCCAATAATTCAAATACCTGAACACCATCCGTATTGTTCAGAGCTGGATTGCTTGCTCTTTCTGGATGCGGCATCATACCAAATACGTTTCTGCCCGAATTACAAATACCAGCAATGTCTTTAATCGCACCATTCGGATTAGCATCGCCACCAATTTTACCGTCTTTGTCGCAGTAACGGAAAATGATTTGGTTGTTTTTTTCTAAACTAGCCAATGTTGCTTCGTCTGCAAAATACCTTCCCTCGCCATGTGCGATTGGGATTTGTAATGGACCGCTATTGTCGGATTTAATAAATACATTTTTACAAATAAACTGCTGATTGGCATTTTGTAATAAAGCCCCTGGCAATAAGCCCGACTCGCATAAAATTTGAAAGCCATTACATACACCCAAAACCTTACCGCCTTTATTTGCAAATTCAATCACTGATTGCATCATTGGACTAAATTTTGCAATCGCGCCACAACGTAAATAATCTCCGTAAGAAAATCCACCTGGTAAAACAATACAATCCTCCGTATTAAAATGAGACAAATCACTGTCCTTATGCCATAGCATTTGCACTTCAAGACCAAGGTCTTTTTCTAATGCATCTTGCATGTCTCTATCACAGTTTGAACCAGGGAAAACCAATACGCCAAATTTCATAGTAGTAAGCTTAAAAAAAGTTGAGTAAAATTGAGCTACAAAGGTACTTAAAAAGGCTTTGCTAAAAAGCGCAAATTCTACACCTAAAAAAGGTGGTTATACACAATCAAACCAGCCGAAATCCAAAATAAGACATTGGGAATCATTAACTGCTTGGGTCCTGCGTAACAAAAACTAATAAAACTAGCGAGAGGCGCTATGACTATTGCAGAAGCATATAAAGCCTGAGAGGAGAAGATGATGGGCTGAAAAAAAGTCACCACCAAAGTCAGTAACATTACACCCCAGTATTTTCTTACCTGAATAATAAAGCGATTTTGTTGATCCTGCCAAAAGTAGAGTCCAATTAACAATTGTAGCCCCATAAATGATAATGCAATAATTGATTTTGCGTCTAATGCAGCCAATGGATTTTCCCAATCTAATTTGGGTAAAAATGCAGTAAAAGCTGCGGCAGAATCTGTTAAAAAAACATAGGTGAAAATAAAGTAAAAAGGCAATACAATGCCCATGATCAATACTAGCCATTCTGTCAATCTAAATGGTCTTATAATAGCTAATGCAAAAATTACTACCGGTATCAATATCGCGATTGGCTCATATAATAAAATAGAACATCCAACAATCATTCCAATATTGAATTCAAGTGTTTTGGGTTGTGTCTGATCGTACAATCGATTCAACTTGACTAAGATCCAAATGATAAAAGCATTTGCAATTAAACCAGAACTAATAGCATCCCAAAAAGGAAATAAAGCGGTTAAGACAACAAAAGTAAATGCAGGTAAATAACTCACATGTTGAAACATCTTAAATCGACTCACTAAAATATTCAATCGCAGCGCTTGCACAATCACAATCAAATGAAAAATGACAATGAGCGCTAAAGGCGGCAAAGGTTTTATGTAATGAAATAAAAGATAGGCTAGTAAGCCATCCGTCGGATTCGCAATCACAATAGGTGGTTCCAAGTAAAAATGAAAATGTACTGCCACACTTAATAATACCAAAAACAGTACATTAATATCTGACCTATCTCTAAATAAAAAAACCATGATTACTGAATCGTGATTTTAGCAAACCCTAATTTTCCTTTTGATTGATAAGGTAAGATGGCTTCTTTTTCACCCACTTGTTTTAATGATCTTGGCATCCACTCCACTTGCTTTTCATTGATCATGATAGGATTGCCCTTGACGATAGCACCAGATGCACTCAATTGTTGGTGTACCAATTGTTTTACCCCTTTTGATTTTTGATAATATAGGAAATTGGTGCCAGCAGCATTGTTGATTTGTCCATATCCAATGAACTGATCCACATTCACATCTGATTGTTGTTTATCGATTGTTTTTACAGATTGGATATTTGCTTTTGCATCAAAATTTAAAATAGCAACTTTGCCTGCAGTATAGGTGACAGAAGGATATCCAAATCCGCCAAATCCACCGCCCCATCCCCATGGGCCCATCATACCCCAGCCACCACCCCATGGTCCCATCATGCCCCAGCCACCACCCCAACCAAGTCCCCATCCTGGACCCCATCCACCCCATCCCCATGGGCCGCCCATCATACCCCAACCAAATCTTGCCCATGGATAAAATCCAAATGGTCGATTCCAAAAATTAAATATAAATGGGTTGTAAAATGGACCACCCCAAAAAAAGTCCCATCTTGAAAATGCGTTTCTATTAGAGCTTGTTGTAGCAGCTTCTACAATAATCGTAAAACCGCCATCTGCATTCGGTTGTACTTGATCAAAATAAAAATGATCAAAAGCATTCTTTAAATTTCGTTTATCTGTTACCGCATCTCTCAATGCATCAGTAAATCGACTTGCATTGGTTAAACTATTTTGCTTAGCAGCTATATCCCAGATAAAAGTATACATCCCTTCTATATGACCCTTCTTTTCTGTGGCATAAAACGAATTCACTGTCACTGTTCCGTTTGTATTATTAATTTTCAAGCGGATATCATCTAAGACTAAGCTATTGTTCACGATTGGTGTTTCAATTACTTCTGAACCGTCAGCAGCCATATACAATAAGCTTACCAATGGTGCAGCATTTGGTTGTTCTACATTTCTTAAACAAAATAAATTGCCTTTATTATCTAGTGCAAAATCTGAAAGATTGCTTTTTTTATTTTGCGCATTGATGCTGATTGCAGCCTCATTTAATAATTTAAATGGCGTACTCAATGCCATTGTTTTAATTTTAATGGAAGCTGGATTAGTTGTATTTACACTAAAATAAAGCAACTTTGATCGGTCCTCACTTTCAATTAAATTAAAAACTTTTGCGCCTGAGCCTGGACGGATTTTTTCTGCCGTATCAATGATTGTTGGTGCACCAACCAATTGTCCTTTTTCATCTAACTCTGCAACCATTGCATACACTGTAGTAGCTGCTTGAAATTGATAAAAGGCATACACCCTATTTGTTTTTGTAACAAACTCAAGTGCATTTAATTTTTTTGGTAAAAAAACTAAATCGTTTTGTTGCACCAATTGCATTTGATCATTGTATTGTGCAATCGTTGCAATGCCATCGTTATTTTTATAAATCCAATAACGACCATCTACTTTTCCTAAAACTTCGTATTGCATCTGGTCTTTATCTGTCTTTTCGATACCAGACATCACATAAGATTGTGCAGTAAGGCCTTGAAGGCCTAACAAAATAAGAGCGATAAAAGATAAAAATGATTTTAGCATGAGATACAATTTTAGAATACAAATTTAATGTATTAATGTATCGAAGGCTTTAGATTTTTGTTAAAAGCGCAGCCTTATCTGTAACAGATAACTGATAGGTAGCTCCAAGCTGAACGGGCATATTGTTTAAATCGTGACTGATTGGAAAATCAAAGCAAATTGGATAATTGGCCCCCTTGGTTAATCTTAGAATCATTTCTATAACCGTTTCTCCAAATTCAGTTGCCTCGTCTTTCATGTCGGTGAACCCACCCACAACAAGACCAGCTAATCCATCCAATAAGCCTGCGTTTTTATACTGTATTAGCATGCGGTCCACATTATAATGATGCTCCCCAACGTCCTCGATACATAAAATTTTACCCTTTGTATCCAATTGGTTTTTACTACCAATTAAATGGGTCATCAAGCATAAATTACCACCTACCAATACCCCTTCTGAATGGCCTAAGCGATTGGATGGGTGGGCTTTTGCTTGCACCGGGAGTACCGCTCCTTCCAACATTTGTTTTAAAGCCATGATATAAGGAAGCCCAGCATCTCCTTTCCCAAATGCTGCAGACATAGGCCCATGAATACTTTGAATCCCCTGATTTTGCAAAGCCGCGTGCAAGATGGTAATATCGCTAAATCCAATCACCCATTTAGGATGGGCTTTGATTTTTGTAAAGTCCAATTGGGAAACAATTCTACTCAATCCATATCCCCCACGTGCACACAAAATGGCATGAATTTCAGGGTCGTCCATCATAGACTGTAATTCATTTTGTCGATCCAAATCGGATGCAGCAAAATGCCCAAATTGAGTGCCTACCGTCTTCCCAATATGCACCTGATAACCCCATGACTCAAGGACTTGCGCACAAATAGTCACTTTTTCTAATGGAATAGCGCCAGCCGGACAAAGAATGCCAATGGTGTTGCCAGGAGTCAGTTTAGACGGTTGAATCATACCACAATATTAAGTACTTTTGCAGCAATGAACACGCCAAAAAGATATTTGATCACAGCAGCGCTCCCTTATGCAAATGGTTTAAAGCATATTGGCCATTTAGCGGGTGCTTATTTACCAGCCGACATCTATGTTCGTTATCTAAAAGCGCAGCAAAGAGACGTTGTTTTTGTATGTGGAAGTGATGAACATGGAACAGCTATTCCTATTCAAGCAACCAAGGAGGGTACCACCGCTCAAGCCATCATTGACAAATACCATCCAATTATTGAGCAAAATTTTAAGGACTTAGGTATTGCCTTTGATATCTACCACAGAACAAGCGATCCTTTACACCATGCCACTGCCTCCGAATTTTTCAAAAATTTAGAAGCTAAAGGGGATTTAGAAATAAAAACCTCCGAACAATATTTTGACGAAGCGACCAATACTTTTTTAGCAGATCGATATATCAAGGGCACTTGTCCTAGTTGTGGTCATAAGGAAGCTTATGGAGATCAATGTGAAAAATGTGGCAAGACTTTGAGCCCCGAAGAATTGATCAACCCGGTGAGTACATTAAGTGGTCATGCGCCTATTAAAAAAGAAACATCCCATTGGTACTTACCATTAAATAGACATGAAGATTTTTTACGCGATTGGATTTTAAAAGAGCATGCAAATGATTGGCGCCCTGCAGTATTGGGTCAATGCAAAAGCTGGATTGACGGCGGTTTGCAAGCAAGAGCAGTCACCCGTGATTTAGATTGGGGGATTAAAGTGCCTGTTCCTGGAGGCGAAGGAAAAGTATTGTACGTGTGGTTTGACGCACCTATTGGATATATCAGTGCCACTAAGCAATGGGCGCTTAATAATAACAAAGATTGGACGCCGTATTGGAATGACAAGGATACAAAATTGGTACACTTTATTGGTAAAGACAATATTGTATTCCATTGCATCATCTTCCCTGTGATGTTGAAATTAAATGGTCATATTTTACCAGAGAATGTGCCAGCCAATGAATTCATGAATTTAGAAGGTGATAAAATGAGCACTTCTAAAGGATGGAGTATCGAGATGGATGATTATATCAACAAATGGATTAAGAAAGATAATGGTGGAGATGGACTTGCAGATAGTTTACGTTTTTACTTAACTTCTATCGCACCTGAATCTAAGGATAGTGAATTTACATGGAAAGGTTTTCAAGAATCTGTGAATGGAGAATTGGTCAGCATCTTCGCCAATTTTGTAAATAGAACTTGGGTGTTGATGCATAAATTATGCAATGGTAAAGTGCCTCCTTTTCATACCGATTTAATTGCAGCAGAAGCAGCAAGTGACAATGCAACAGATAGCTTTAAAGGCATGATGGACGCAGTGAAAGTATCTAAAGAAAAGATTACGAATTTATTAGAGCAATATAAATTTAGAGAAGCGCAATTTGAATTGATTGACCTTGCAAGAAAAGGCAACCAATACATGCAAAAGCAGGAGCCATGGATTGTGGCAAAAACATTGGATCAAAATCCGGATGCACAAAAGATCATTGACAACACCATGCATGCTTGTTTACAATTATGTGCTAACCTAGCGATACTTGCACAACCTTTCATTCCATTTACTGCAAAGAAAATGTGTTACATGATGAAAGTGGTAGACAAAATGTTAGAATGGGAGAACGCAGGAAAATTTGATTTATTAAAAGTAGGTTACACCTTACGTGCGCCTGAATTACTTTTTAGAAAAATAGAGAACGAAGAAATTGATGCAGAATTAGCACAGTTACAAGCCAATGTAGCTGCTAAAAAAACAACTATGGAAAACACAAACATCGAACCTGCAAAAGACAATAGCCTAAAACCAGAAATCGTTTTTGATGATTTTGGTAAGATAGATTTACGTGTAGGCACTATCATAGAAGCTAAGAAAGTTGAAAAAGCAGACAAGTTATTAGAGCTACTGGTAGACCTTGGATTTGAACAAAGAACCATCCTATCAGGCATTGCAATGCATTTTAAACCCGAAGAAATTGTAGGGAAGCAGGTCACAATTGTGGCCAATTTAGCACCAAGAAAAATGCGTGGTCTCGAAAGCAAGGGCATGATCTTAATGGCCGAAGACGCTGCAGGGAAATTATACTTTGTGAGCCCAAGCGAAGCAATCGCTGCAGGAAGTACTATTTCCTAGATTTTAGAAATAATTAGAAAAATATACTATTCCGTAGCGAGCGAGAAGACGCGATTAAGCGTCTGATGGAAGCCCGTAAATTCCCTAGCGATCGAGAGCCTAGGGATAGGTATATTTTCTAATTTATATTAAATGCATTCTTTGAGTTCTTTCTCTGTATAAGCTAATCCATGATGTTTTAACACATCATCTGGTACGCCCTGCCATTGATTCGGCACATTCCCCATATAGCCAAGGTCTTTTACGCCAATCTCTGATGTATAAAAAGCTGTAGTGACTAAGTCTCTCATTTTATTGAAAAAGCTCACACCCTGTGCTACTTCTGGCTTTGCTTTTTTAGGATATGCGATTTCATCCACGATACCTATTTGTTGTGTGCTTGTGCAGCTCACAAAAGATTTTCCATGCTTATTGAAACTATGCAAGTCTAACCATCTTAAGCCACCTCTTACAGGTACTTGATGTTCTGGCATATCTTTTACAATGAATTCAATGAACGCTGGCACTTTTGCTTCAGAAGCAGAACCACTTGTTTCGTCTTTTGGCATAATGATATCTCCTAACACAGTGATGGTGGCCATCTCGTGCTCATCAAAGAATGTTGGTTCAGCGTTTACTTTTACCAAATAATCTTTTTCTTCCTGCATGCGGTCATCCAAATTAAATTCAGAAACGGTTGTCTTCTCGCTTTTACAAGCTTGTATTACAACGCCTGCTGAAACTGTTCCGAGGATTAATGCTTTAATGGATTTTCTTCTGTCCATGGTATTTATGAATTAAAAAATTATAAATTTTGTTTTTGTAACTGATCCAAAATGTATTCTGATGTGCGCATTGACAATGCCAAAATGGTCCATGTGATATTCTTGTCTGCTTGAGACGTAAATACAGAACCATCTACGCAAAATAAATTCTTACAATCATGCGCTTGTCCCCATGCGTTTAATGGTGCGGATTTTTTATCATTCCCCATACGCACTGTACCTGCTTCATGGATAATATTTCCAGGATTGGATAAGCCATAATTATTAGTGGCATCATCCTGATCTCCCCATGTAATGACAGCGCCCATTTCGTGCATGATTTCACGGAATGTTTCTTTCATGTGTTTTGCTTGCTTGATTTCATATTCTGAATTCTTACAATTAAAATTTAAAACCGGAATACCATATTTATCCACTACATCTGGGTCTATCTTACAATGGTTTTCAAAACGTGGTACTGCTTCACCACGACCACCCATGCCTACACTCGCGCCATAAAAGAAACGTACGTCTTCTTTTAATGAACTACCATATCCACCTTCTTCTTTCGTTTTTCCATTCACTTGGAATTTACCATTCAATCCTTGGGTGCCCATACCAAAGCCATAACCAGGTTGGCTCATACCGCCCCAATATTCAATATGGTAACCACGTGGGAAATCTAATTTTTTATTGTCTAACCACCATGGCGTATACACGTGCATACCACCCACACCATCTTCGTTATAACGCTTACG
>CAXNMZ010000018.1:0-18198 GCA_964203125.1 Chitinophagales bacterium
ATACCCCCTTATTTTTGCACCCCTTAGGGAGCATAGCTCAGTTGGTTTAGAGCATCTCGTTTACACCGAGAGGGTCCGCGGTTCGAGCCCGTGTGCTCCCACAAAGAATCCTCAACACATCCTCTAGATTGTTGGGGATTTTTGCTTTAAGGCCTTTCGTTATTTTTGAACTATTTTTATATTATGCAAGTATTCTCCACCCGAAATAAAATCATCATTACCTGTAATAAATGGCTAGCACCTGCTTTAAGAGCCGAAGTAATTGGTTTGGGTTTTGATGTAGACCGAGTATTTCAAACTGGGGTAGAATTAACGGGTACCGTGAATGATTGTATCCGTCTAAATTTAAACCTACGTTGCGCAAGTCAGGTGATGTATTCTTTAAAGACATTTATTTGTAATAACCCAGATGAGCTTCATCAAAATCTAGTGACGATTCCTTGGGAAACAATGATCAAGCCTGATGGTTATTTTTCGGTGATCAGCAATGTTTTCAATGATACGATTTCAACTAATTTATTTGCCAACCTTAGAGTAAAAGATGCAGTCGTGGATAGAATGCGTGAAGTAAGCGGAAAGCGTCCATCAACTGGTGCTGAATTAGCTGGAGCAGTGGTGTATTTATTTTGGAAAAATGATGAAGCAGAAATTTTCTTGGATACATCTGGCGATTCATTAGCTAGACATGGCTACCGAAAGTTACCAGGGAAAGCACCGATGTTAGAAGCATTAGCGGCAGCAACAATATTATCGACTAAGTGGAACAAGTTCGGTGCCTTTGTAAACCCTATGTGTGGTTCTGGAACCTTGGCGATTGAAGCAGCATTGATTGCAACAAAAAGAGCACCTGGTTTATTTAGAAATAATTATGCCTTTATGCATATCATAGGCTATGATAAAACGGTGTATGAAAAAGAACGAACTATCATAGAAGAACAGGTAAGGCATTTGCCTAATTTAGTCATCATTGCTTCTGATATCAGTAAAGACGCTATTAAGATTGCTAAAATCAATGCATCTGTTGCTGGTGTAGAAGACTTAATTGATTTTCAGGTGTGCGATTTTGAAGCGACTGAAATGCCAGAACCCGAAGAAGGCGCGATTTTAATGATCAATCCTGAATATGGAGACAGACTAGGGGAGGAAGTAGAATTAGAAGCCACTTATGCACGTATGGGAGATTATATGAAGAACAAGTGTAAAGGGATGACAGGCTATATTTTTACAGGCAATTTAGAGTTGGCTAAAAAAATTCGTTTAAAGCCAAGTCGACGAATAGAATTTTTCAATGCCACCATTGATTGTAGATTATTGGAATACGAATTATACGCTGGCACTAAAAGAACAGATAAAGCGATTGATGCAACTCCTTTATAGTTTTTTCTCCAAATCAAATTGGTAACTCGTACAATAAAAAAGGCGAAATGGTATGACTCCAATCACGCACTTTAATTATTTTACTACATTTTTGCAGCCATTCTTTTAATGGCAGTTCAAATAGTTGCTCTGCATTTTGAATTCCTAATAATAAGGATAAATGATTTTCTCCACTAGGATTTGCATTGGTTTTATAATGCATCCATTTAAAATCATTTGGATGTAAATCTTTCATTAATTTTAATAAAAGAAGCCCATTCATAACAGCTGGATATTGATATGGATCTTTTACTTTCATTCTAATGCCTTTAAATGTGGATGTTTCATCCTCAACTTGAATTGCTAGATTGATGGGTTCTAATTTATAATCTTCCCCAAGCATATTATGCGCCATCATCATGATCTCTTTTTGTTTTAACCAAGGGGCACCAATCCATTCAAAAGAATAGGAAGTACCTCTGCCAACCGATAAATTGGTGGCTTCAAAAAAACATAAACCAGGATATAAAATCGTCGCTTCAAAATTTTGTAAAGCAGGTGAAGGGTTGACCCATTTTTGATTCCAATCAAAAAATAATTGTGCTCTATCCCATCCTTTACATTGAATGACTTTGAGATTTGCATTCCACTGTTGAACGCTATTAAAATAAAGGGCTAATTCTCCGAGTGTACATTGGTGCTTTACTGGAATATTAAATCGTCCAATAAAACTGGTTATATCTTCATCTAACATGGGGCCTTCACTTAACGATAGGTTTCCACCTAAGGGATTGGGCCTGTCTAAAATAATGACTTGTTTATTATATTTTGCGGCTGCTTCTATCCAATAAGTCATAGACCATAAATAGGTATAAAACCTCGTGCCAGCATCGGGTACATCAAATAGCATGATATCAATATCTTTCAAGTCATCTGCAGAAGGCATATATTTTTCGCCGTATAGGCTTATGATGGGAAGTCCAGTAATTATATCAAACCCATCCTTCATCAATGCCCCATCTGCACCAATTGTTTGGATACCGTGTTCTGGAGAAAAGATGGTTGTCAAATTAAATCCGGCTTCTTTTAATGCCAATCTACTAATTACACCTGAAGATGTTCTTGCAGCATCATTTGTTAGCATCGCAATGCGATCCTTTTTCCAAATTGGGTCATTTTGTAATAGGATATCAATTCCAAATTTTAATGCCATACTATTCAATTAAAAAATTAAGAACTTGCTTCTTTAAATCCTGCATCTACTTTTAAAGTTTCCATCACATTAAATATAATAGGGCATCGATCATAGTGCATAAAGGTTGTAAACAACCTTTTATTGAAATCGGGTACATGAAATGCTGGGAATTCCTTGCATCCTGCAAAACGATGTGTATAGACACTACAGCTATTGCCCACTAAAAAATGGCAGGGGATGGCACTGATCACCATTCTACCAGAGTCACCCTTATCCAGGTATTTTTGGTCAAATTCGGCTCTTGTCTGTCCTAAATGTGCAGATAAATGGTTGGCCTCGTTTTCATCTATATTGACCATCAAGCTTTTACAGCAATTCCCACAGTCAGTGCATTCTATTTTGGGTGAAATAGCTTCCGAGAGCTCAAAAACTGCATTATCAAGGCTTAAGCTATCTAAATTTCTTAAATATTCTTGAAATTCAATGTTTTCAGATTCAAGTTCAACAGCCTTGTTTTTGATAAAATCAAGATCTGTAATGGGATATGTAGGTTCATTTTTGATGGAATAAAGATAACGCTTTAATCCTTTTATCCACATTTGCCCAGTTTTGCAAATATTTAGATTGCAAAACTTACTTGGAGTATTAGATTTGTAGCTTGATTAGGGCATTTATTGCTCGTAAAGTATTGATAATTATGGCAGAAGCAAAAATAGGGGCAGAATATAATGAAGACTCCATCAGGTCATTAGATTGGAAGGAGCATATTCGTCTGCGTCCAGGAATGTATATTGGAAAATTGGGTGATGGATCTGCTCCAGATGATGGTATTTATGTATTGATGAAGGAGGTGATTGATAACTGTATTGATGAGCATACCATGGGGTATGGTAAACAAGTGGAAATTGCAATTCAAGACAAAACAGTGACCATTCGTGATTTTGGTAGAGGCATTCCTCTTGGTAAGATTGTGGATGTAGTAAGTAAAATCAATACTGGAGCAAAATATGATAGTAAAGCATTCCAGAAATCAGTTGGATTAAATGGCGTTGGTACAAAAGCGGTGAATGCATTGAGTGAAGATTTTGAAGTCACTGCTTATAGAGAGGGCAAACAAAAATCGGCCAGTTTTAAAAGAGGGCTTTTGATTGAAGAAACGAAGGAATCAAAAACGACTGAGCCCAATGGAACCTTGGTGGTCTTTACACCGGATGCTACGGTTTTTAAAAACTATCATTACATCTATGAATATATTGAGAGTCAATTATGGAATTATTGTTATTTAAATGCAGGTTTAGTTATTCAGTTCAACGATAAAAATTTTGTTAGCAAGAATGGCTTACTAGATTTATTAGAGCGTAAAACCAATCCAGATGAATTAAGGTATCCCATCATGCACTTAAAAGGCGAGGATATCGAAGTCGCTATTTCGCACAACAATGATTATGGCGAGGATATTTTTTCTTTTGTGAATGGACAGTTCACCACGCAAGGTGGCACACACCAACAAGCATTTAGAGAAGCCTATGTAAAAGTGATACGTGATTTTTATAAAAAAGATTATGAGGCTTCTGATATTAGAACAAGTATTGTGGCAGCTGTGTCTGTTAAAGTGCAAGAACCAGTCTTTGAAAGTCAAACTAAAACGAAATTAGGATCACAGAATGTAGCAGATGGTGGCCCTAGTATGAAGAATTTCATCACTGAATTTTTAGCTAAAGAGTTGGATAATTTTTTACACAGAAATCCAACTGTAGCAGAAGCATTAAAGAAAAGAATTGAACAAAACGAACGTGAAAGAAAAGAATTAGCTGGAATCAAAAAATTAGCGAATGAGCGTGCTAAAAAAGCCAATTTACACAATAAGAAATTAAGAGATTGTAGGGTGCACTTAAACGACGAAGTACCCACTAAGAATAAAGAGATTTTTATTTCAACACAACAGAATAGCACCTTATTTATTACCGAAGGTGATTCTGCAAGTGGAAGCATTACCAAATCAAGAAATGTAGACACACAAGCTGTATTCAGTTTAAGAGGTAAGCCATTGAATGCTTTTGGTTTAACAAAGAAAGTGGTGTATGAGAATGAGGAATTTAACTTATTGCAGCATGCATTAAACATTGAGGATGGGTTAGATGGATTACGTTACAACAATATCGTGATTGCAACAGATGCCGATGTAGATGGAATGCACATTCGATTGTTGATGTTGACCTTCTTTTTACAGTTCTTCCCAGATTTAGTAAAGAGAGGCCATGTTTTTGTTTTGGAAACGCCATTATTCCGTGTTAGAAACAAACAAAAGACCATTTACTGCTATGATGAATCTGAAAAGCAAAAAGCAATCACTGAATTAGGGAGCAAACCCGAAATCACTCGATTCAAAGGTTTGGGTGAAATTAGTCCGGATGAATTTGGAAAATTTATCAATGCTGATATTAAATTAGCACCAGTTATTTTAGAACAAGGCGATCATATTCAACATTTGTTAGAATATTATATGGGGAAAAATACCCCAGAAAGACAAGATTTTATTATCAATAATTTAAAAGTTGAACTAGACAAAGCAAATGATACACATAGTATTTAATACCGCAGATATAGCTGCTTTAGAATCAGCTATTGAATTAGATGAAACCTTATCTGGAACGATCATTGAGATCAAGGATGACTATGCAGTTGGCCCTTTGATGGATATCTATGAAACCGAAGGGTATCAAGCAAGAAGAGATTGGTGGAAAGGGGTCTTAGTGGATTCTCCATATGAAGACCAATTAGAGATGGTGGATGATAAAGCAACTGTTCATCATTTAATGAATTCATTGAACCAGGATGATAATGAAATGATTTGGATATGGATGGGTCAAAACGCGCATGATGTATCGGGCTATTATTGGTTAATGAGTCAGTTTAAAGAATACCAAAGCAGAATGCATGTATTGTATTTAAATAATTTGCCTTTCTTAAATGAAAAAGGTCAATTATTTTATCCGACACATTTAAGTCAAATAGAACCTAAAGAATTTTTAAAAGCTAAAAAATTAGCTAGGCCAATCACTTTGAGTGAATTTGAATTAGATCCAGATGAGTGGAAGAAATTGTGTCAAGAAAATGAGGGGGTAAGATTCTTAGAAGGGGGTAAGAAATTAGTAAGCATGCATGTTGGTTGTTATGATAAAGAAATTTTATCCTTACTTACAAAAAATGCACAAAAGCTACTTAGTGCGATATCTAATATCATGGCTAAATTAAAAGTTAAACTAGGGGATGCTTTTATTGTAGCTCGATTAAAAGCTTTAGAAGATGCAGGTAAATTAGTCATTGCTGGCGATTGGTCTAAAGGTTGGAAAGATATGGTTGTTCAAATGCCGGGGGGATCTTCCATCATCAACGAAACAGAAGCCTAAATAAATAAACATGTCTGTACAAGTGCACCCAATAGATATAAAAGTAGTAGATGAGCGTGGCGCGCTTCATTATTTTAGTACAGATAGGACAGGTGAATTTTTATTGTTATACAGAAATGCTGGAACAATAAGTGGGCAACATTATCATAAAGGGATTTCAGCAGGCAAAAATCCAGAGGACATGCTTTTAGTGCAAGGAAAAGCCAATTTACACTGGAAGGATCTAATAACAAATGAAGAAAATACAATTGAATTGATTGCACCTATAAGGGTTAAAATCCCTGCGAACATATGGCATAAATTAACTGCAATTACGGATATTGTTTATATCGAATTAAATAGTTTAAGTGACGGAAGTGAAGATACCCATCGGATCTAGTCGGCACGAATTAGTATAGTTATGGCAAAAGAGAAAAATTTAAGTAGGGTTACAGAAAACGTATCTGGCGTACAAGGACAGTATAAAAACTGGTTCTTGGATTATGCTTCTTATGTTATTTTAGAAAGGGCAGTTCCTGCAATAGAAGATGGCTTAAAGCCAGTTCAAAGAAGAATCCTTCACGCCATGAAGGAAATGGATGACGGTAGATTCAATAAAGTGGCGAATATTATTGGACAAAGTATGCAGTACCATCCACATGGTGATGCTAGTATTGGAGATGCATTAGTGAACATTGGTCAAAAGAATTTATTGGTTGAAACACAAGGAAACTGGGGGGATGTAAGAACAGGTGACTCAGCAGCTGCTTCTCGTTATATTGAAGCCAGATTAAGCAAATTTGCGCTCGAAGTAGCCTTTAATGGTAAAACAACCGATTGGTCATTAAGTTATGATGGACGAAAAAATGAACCTGTTACTTTACCAATGAAGTTCCCACTATTATTGGCGCAAGGGGCTGATGGGATTGCTGTTGGTTTATCTACTAAGATATTGCCACATAATTTCAATGAACTATTAGATGCGTCTGTTAAATGTTTGAGAGGACGTAAATTTGAATTATTACCAGACTTTCAAACAGGGGGTATGGTGGATGCTTCGGCTTATAATGATGGTAAACGAGGAGGAAAAGTTAGAGTAAGGGCACATATCGAAGAGTTGGATAAAAAAACATTGGTCATCAAAGATGTACCTTATGGTGTTACCACAACCCAATTGATGGAAAGTATTACTAAGGCAAATGACCAAGGTAAAATCAAAATCAAAAAAGTGATTGATGTGACAGCGGCTGAAGTTGAAATTCAGATTGATTTAGCAACAGGTATTTCGCCAGACATCACCATTGATGCTTTGTATGCATTTACGGATTGTGAAATCAGCTTATCTCCTAATGTATGCGTGATTGTGAATCAACGTCCACAATTTTTAGGGGCGAGTGATTTATTAAGATATTCAGTAGACCATACAAAAGCTTTATTAAAGGCAGAATTAGAAATTCATTTGCAAGAATTATTGGATAAATGGCATTTCACTAGTTTAGAAAAAATATTCTTCGAAGAAAAGATTTACCAAGAACTGGAGAAAAAGCACCTTAACTGGGAAAAAGTAATTGACGCCATTGATAAAGCATTTGAACCATTTAAAAAGAAATTCAAAAAGCCAATTGAGCGAGCAGATTTATTAAAATTAACAGACAAGCCAGTAAGAAGAATTTATAAACTAGATATTGAAGAATTAATTGCACAAATCAAATCGATTGAGGCTGAGATTAAAGAAGTTAAAAATAATCTTGATAATTTAATTGATTATGCCGTAAGTTATTATGAAAACTTACAAAAGAAATACGGTAAAGGGAAAGAGCGTAAAACTGAATTAAAGGAGTTTGATACCATTCAAGTAAAACAAGTGGCTATTGCAAATACGAAACTTTATATCAATAGATCCGAAGGTTTTATTGGAACTAGTTTAAAGAAAGATGAATTTTTATGCGACTGTACTGATTATGATGACATCATTGCATTTACCAAAGGTGGTACTATGAAAGTGGTGAAAGTATCTGATAAAATTTTTATAGGTAAAGATATTTTACATGCTGCTGTATTTCAGAAGAATGATGAACGTACTACCTACAATATGATTTATGTAGATGGTGCTTCTGGGATTAGTTATGCAAAACGTTTTAATGTGACTGGTATCACTAGAGATAAAGAATATGTTTTAGCCAAAAATTTAGATAAATCGAAAGTGCATTATTTATCCATCAATGCCAATGGTGAAGCAGAATCTGTTAAAATCGTTTTGAGTCCAAATTGTAGTGCAAGAATCAAGGAATTTGACTTTTTCTTTGAAATATTAGAAGTGAAAGGAAGAACCAGTGTAGGAAATCAAGTAACAAAGTACCCTGTTAAATTAGTTAAGTTAAAAGAAGCGGGTAAAAGTACTTTGTTAGGCAGAAAATTATGGTTTGACGACAAGTTTGGAAGATTGAATACAGAGGAGAAAGGACTTTACTTAGGCACTTTTGAAGACGAAAAATTAATTGTCATTGACAAAGATGGTCTATATGAAGTGACAGATACAGAATTGACGCAAAGATTTGATCCAGAGAAAGTCATTTTTATAGAGAAATACAATCCATCGAAAGTCATCACGGCGGTGTACTTAGATAAAGAGAAATTGCAATTCAATATAAAACGTTTTAAAATTGAGACGACTACCTTAAAAACACCAT
Source organism: Chitinophagales bacterium (assembly GCA_964203125.1). Lineage (GTDB taxonomy): Bacteria > Bacteroidota > Bacteroidia > Chitinophagales > Chitinophagaceae > Sediminibacterium. The sequence goes on from CAXNMZ010000018.1 coordinate 8,631, forward strand.
TTTCATTTATTAAAGAGGGCAATGGTAATTATGTTGCTGCTGTTACGACCCATATTGAACCTGTCTTGGTAGTTGTTTCTGGCAAAGGGACTCAGGTAAGAAAAGCCAAGTTCAAAGTGAGTAAAATGGTGGATGTGATGGGGTCTAAAGCGGTAGGCACCAAATTGGTTGGTTTTAGTAAAACCATCGAAATGGGATGGGAAAATAAAGTAGTCATCAAAGATCCTAATGATGAACAGCCAGAATTGTTCTAATTTTGTATAAAACCAAGTGCTATGTCAACCATCAATGTAGGTCAATTTAATTTAATGCGTGTAGACCGAAAAGTGGATTTTGGTTTTTATATGGATGATGGTGCAGAAGGGGTATTGTTACCTAAACGTTTTGTGCCATCGGGGTTACAAGTGGGGGATACTATTAGCGTATTTGTATACCATGACTCTGATAATAGATTAATTGCCACCACACAAGAGCCTTTTGCTGTTGTGGGTGATATTGCTGCTTTGAAAGTGGTAGACATTACGGGTCAAGGTGCATTTTTAGATTGGGGCTTAATGAAGGATTTATTTGTTCCAGTATCGCAACAATTATCAAGTATGCGATTGGGTGGAAAATATTTAGTTAAACTTTATTTAGATAAACAAACTGGAAGGGTTGCAGCGACAGAAAAAATTGACAACCAAATTAGCAATGATATCCTAACTGTAAAAGAAGGAGATAAAGTTAAATTACAAGTGTATCGTGAATCTGATATTGGTTATGTGGTTATTGTAAATCAAGTACACCAAGGACTCGTGTATAAAAATGAAGTATTTACCCATTTGCATATTGGTCAAATGATTGATGAAGGTTTTGTAAAAAAAATCAGAGAAGATAATAAGCTGGATATTGGTATTGGAAAACAAGGGGTGGAGAAATTAGATGATGATCAGGTTAAATTGATTCAGTTATTAAAATTGCATAAAGGTTTTTTACCGTATCATGATAAATCCTCTCCCGAAGACATTTATGCTTTTTTTGGAATTAGTAAAAAAGCATTTAAGATGAATGTGGGGATCTTGTATAAGGCCAAAAAAATAACTTTAGAAGATGGTGGTATTCGATTAATGCCAGAAGTGCTTGAAAAACCAGCAACTTCAGTATCTCCAGAAGCTTAAAACACGATATTTTAAAACCCTTTTTTTACTTTTAATAATTTTAATATGTCTAGAGAAGTTTTTATTGTAGCTGCAGTTAGAACCCCAATTGGATCCTTTGGTGGATCCTTAAAAAATTGTACTGCGACTCAATTAGGGGCTATTGCTATTAAAGGTGCATTAGACAAAATTCAATTAGATATCAACTTAGTGGACGAATTGTATATGGGTTCTGTTATTCAGGCTGGTTTAGGCCAAGCACCTGCTAGACAAGCAGCAAAACTAGCTGGTTTGCCTGATAAAGTAATTTGTACAACCATTAATAAAGTATGTGCTAGTGGTATGAAATCCATAGCACTAGCTGCTCAAAATATTCTTTTAGGGGATGCAGATATTGTAGTTGCTGGAGGAATGGAGAGTATGAGCAATGTGCCATTTTACAACATGCATCAACGTTGGGGAAATAAATATGGAGATACTTCATTGTTAGATGGGTTGGCAAAAGATGGATTAGTGGACGTCTATGATCAAGTTGCCATGGGTAATTTTGCTGATTTATGTGCATCAGAAAACCAAATTACTAGAGCTGAGCAAGACGAATTTGCGATAGATAGTTATACAAAATCTCAAGCATCTATAGAAAAAGGATTGTTTATGAATGAAATTGTTCCTGTAGTGATACCTCAAAGAAAAGGAGATCCAATCACCATTGACAAAGACGAAGAACCATTCAATGTTAAGTTTGACAAAATTGCTAGTTTAAATCCAGCTTTTAGTAAAGACGGTACTGTTACTGCTGCAAATGCTAGTACCATGAATGATGGCGCAGCTGCCCTAATTTTAATGAGTGGCGAAAAAATGAAAGCGCTTGGATTAAAGCCATTAGCTAAAATCACGAGTTATGCAGATGCAGCGCATGATCCTAAATTCTTTACAACTGCACCTTCGTTGGCTTTACCAAAGGCATTAAAAAAAGCTAATTTATCTTCAGCAGACATTGATTTTTTTGAATTCAATGAAGCTTTTTCTGTGGTAGGTATTGTCAATACCAAATTATTAAAGCTAGATGCTTCAAAAGTGAATACAAGGGGTGGTGCTGTAGCACTTGGACACCCGCTCGGATGTAGTGGTGCAAGAATCATTGTAACCTTAACGCATATATTACAGGACAATCAAGCCAAGTATGGAGCTGCTGCTATCTGTAATGGTGGAGGAGGTGCTAGTGCAATGATTATAGAAAGGATATAAGTTCATCCATCATGATGCCATAATGGCTTTCTTCATATATACATGCTCCGTCTTTAATTAAAAGCAATTGTGGTGATTCATGGTGCACCTGAAAAAATGCAGCTATTTCAGTTGAAATTGCCCTAAAATTTAAGAGGTCTAAATAGTGAAAATCAACATTTTCAGGGGTTGCAGCACGTTCAAATCGATCCAAAGCCATCCTACTAATACTACATGTGGTACTGTGTTTAAAGATCACTTGTGGGGTGGTATAGGACGCTGCTTTAATTTGTTCTAATTGTGCTATTGTGTTGATTGGATGCCAATTCATTTGAGCTGATTTAAGGTGTAAAATTACATCAATCTTTTGAAGTATTTTAACCTGAATCTGTTATTTTCAGTAGCATATTGATTAACTTCGGCTTATAAATATCCCTATGCTTTTACAACTTTCCCAGCCAATCTGTTTCATTGATTTAGAAACCACTGGTGTCAATGTCAGCACAGATAAAATTGTGGAAATTGCCATTGTAAAAATCATGCCTGATGGATCTAAAATAGTCAAGCGTAAATTAATCCATCCAGAAATGCCCATTCCGGCAGTCACCACAGCGGTTCATGGTATTACAGATGAAATGGTCAAAGATGCACCAACATTTAAGCAAGTAGCCAATGAAATTAAGCAGTTTTTAGAAGGCGCTGATTTAGCTGGTTACAATAGCAATCGTTTTGATATTCCTATGTTAAACGAAGAATTTTTAAGAGCGGGTATTGATGTTGATATTGAAAACAGAAAATTACTAGATGTTCAGAAAGTATTTCATATGATGGAGCAACGCACCCTTACTGCTGCTTATAAGTTTTATTGCAATAAAAGTCTGGAAGATGCCCATACTGCCGAGGCGGATGCTACAGCAACCTGGGAAGTTTTGGAAGCTCAATTAGAACGCTATCCAGCGATTGGTAATACGGTGGAGTCTGTTGTTAAATTTACAGGAGAGGATCAAATTGTAGATTTTGCCCGAAGATTTGTCATGGAAAATGGGGTTGAAATTTTCAATTTTGGTAAGCACAAAGGCAAGCCGGTAACCCAGGTATTAAAAGAAGAACCTCAGTATTATGATTGGATGATGAAGGGAGACTTCGCCTTACACACCAAACAGAAGCTAACGGAGATCTTAAATAGAACGATCTTAAATAAATAATTTATATTTAACCTACCTAAATAACCATTTTATTATTATCCCCCCAATTGAAAGTGAAAAAAATTGTTATCATACCAACCTACAATGAAAAGGAAAATATTGCTGCAATTATTCATGCAGTCATAGTCCTTGGTAATCAATACCATGTCTTAGTAGTGGATGATGGTTCTCCAGATGGTACAGCAAATATTGTTAAAGAATTGATGCAAGTGCATCCTGATAAAATTTTCATTCAAGAAAGGAAAGGAAAGCTTGGCTTAGGTACAGCCTATATTCATGGATTCAAATGGGCTTTAGCAAATGAATTTGACTATATTTTTGAAATGGATGCCGATTTCTCTCACAATCCTTTAGATCTAGATAGATTATTAGCAGCTTGTGAAAATGGGGCAGATGTGGCCATTGGCAGCAGGTACGTTCAAGGTGGTGCCACAGAAAATTGGCCCTTAGATCGATTGATCTATTCAAAAGGCGGATCACTTTATACAAGAATGATTACAGGAATGCCTGTAAAAGATCCCACTGCAGGATTTATTTGTTATAAAAACAAAGTATTAGCATCCATGCAATTGGATCATATTAGCTTCATAGGATACGCTTTCCAAATTGAAATGAAATTTGCTTCATGGCGATTAGGCTTTAAATTAAAAGAAGTACCCATCACTTTTATTGACAGAAAAATTGGTGTGAGTAAAATGTCAAAAGGCATCATTAAAGAAGCCGTGCTTGGCGTATTAAGTATGCAATGGCAATCTTTCACTGGGCGTTTTATCAAACAGATCAAGCGTGAGCAGCTTTAAGCGATCATTAATACAATTACATGTATTTGTCTTTTTAGCCGGATTGACAGCACCACTTGGAAATTTAATTCAATTGAATGGTCTATACCTGGTGTTTTACAGAATGTTATTGACTGTTCTAGCATTATTTCCAATCTATTTATTGCATAGGCAACCAACAAAAGTCCCATTAAAGCATAAAATTAGATTGATGTTGATTGGGGTATTGATTGCGATCCACTGGGTTTGTTTTTATGGTAGCATTAAATTGGCGAATGTATCTATTGCTTTGGTATGTATCTCTAGTGTTGGTCTTTTTACAGCAGTACTTGAACCATTCTTCTTTAAAACAAAATTCATTTGGAACGATATATTTATTGGGCTACTTAGCCTCATTGGGATTTTATGTATTTTTCAATTTGACATACATTTTCGAACTGGCATTTTGGTTGGATTGGTTTCAGCATTTTTTGCTTCAGTCTTTACCATTATCAATAAAAGATTAACAGATCAATACACCACTCAAACCATTCAAACTTTTGAGATGATTGGTGGTTTAGGCTTCCTTACAATTGTTATAGTAGGTATTGGTTTCTTTCAGCAGACTGCATTTATTTTCCCTTCACAAAATGATTGGTTCTGGCTCATTATTTTGTCCTTGGTTTGTACAGTATTAGCCAATCATTTGATGCTCAGTGCACTCAAAAATATTAGTGCATTTACCCTGAATGTTTCACTTAATCTAGAGCCAGTGTATGGAATCATCATCGCAATTATCTTTTTTCAAGAACACAAACAGATGGGAACGGGATTTTATATAGGGATGAGTTTAATTGCCATTTCTGTAATGCTTCAGATGATTCGTGTTTTGCGCCAGCAAAAATCAAAATAGTTGATTTAATCTAGATTGTTGTCTAAATCATTAAAACTTATCGTAAATTAGTTATTCAATTTATCCCAATATGAAGCGTATTTTATGTTCTTGCTTGTTATTGTTATCTATTACGGTACAAGCTCAAAAAAAACCATTAGATCATACTGTTTATGACCAATGGCAGTCTATCAAGGATCTGGTATTGTCCAATGATGGCAATTGGATGTCCTATACTGTTGCTCCACAAGAAGGTGACGCAACTTTGTATGTCAGACATCTTAAAACAAATCAAATCATACAAGTTGAACGTGGTACACAGTCAAAATTTACTGAAAATAATGACTTTTTGATTGCAAAGATTAAGCCAACTTTCGATGAAACAAGAAAAGCTAAGATTGGCAAGAAAAAACCAGAAGAAATGCCAAAAGACAGTTTAGTTATCATTACATTAGTCAATGGTAATATCAAAAAAATTCCAGCTGTAAAAAGTTATCAAGTACCTGAATTTGGAAATGGTTTAATCGCCTATTTAAATGATCCAAAGACAGACATCAAAAAAGAAGGCGCATCCCTTTATTTTAGAGATTTAAATTCAGGACAAGAAAGGGTTTTTAATAATATTGGTGAGTATGCTATGCATCCTAAAGGGGAAGGACTAATGATGTACCAAGTCAAGACTAAATTAAATGAAGCCAAAATTCTTTTAGTTGCTATTGCAGATACAAATTTAAAAACCATCAATAGTCGTTTCTATTCAGCGACTAATTTTACTTGGGACGAAGAAGGTAAACAGTTAGCCTATTTAATTGAAAGAGATAGCACTGATAAAGCATTACAAAAAAATTACACCCTTGCTTACTATACGCATAAAATGGATTCGGCTAAATTTGTGATGAACAGAACAGCTGTCGGAATACCAAACCAATATACCATTGGTGGGGATAAAAAAATCAATTTTAGCAAGTCGGGTGCTTTATTAAGTTTTGGCGTACAACCTATTTTACCTGTGAAGGATACAAGCTTACCAGAATTTGATAGAGTAAGCCTAGATATCTGGAACTATACCGATGCTAATTTACAGTCCACTCAATTAAAAAGTCTTGAGACTAGTTTAAAAGGCACAGAGGCAGTCATTTATAGACCTTCCAATAATTTATTTACCTATTTAGGAAAAATAAATGACCGACAAATTCAAATGACGATGGAAGGGGATGGACAAATAGCCATTGCTAATATTGATTCTAATTTCACTATTGCTAGTCAATGGGAGGGTTATGGGAAAAGAGATTTATATGTATTGAATACGGTTACAGGTCAAAAGCAACTCATTCAAAAGGGATTAAAGAGCAGTTTGGTCACCCCTTCATATGATGGTAGCTTAGTGGTATTTTATGATGAAATATCAAAGCAATTTAAGTCTTACAATACGACCACATTGCAGACCAAGCAAATTGCAAAAGACATTCAATTCCCATTGTATGACGAGGACAATGACGTGCCTGATGAACCTAATGCCTATGGTATAGCGATGTGGATGGAGAATCATAAAAGTTTTATCCTATATGATCGCTATGATCTTTGGTTAGTAGATGCGACTGGACTAAATGCCTCTCAGCTTTTAACCAAGGGCCGCGCTTCAAAAAAAGAATATCGTTTTGTGAACTTAGATGCAGATAAAAAATTCATTGGATTTAAAGATCAAATTTTACTAAGGGTCTACAATGAAGTAGATAAAAAAGAAGGCCTTGCTGTTTTAGATTTATCGAATAAGTCTTTATTTACAATTACTGATATTCCAATGCATTTCACAACTATTGTAGGTGCAAAGAACTCGAATCAATTGATTGTAATGCAAGAAGATGAAAAAAATGCGGCAAATATCTTTTCTTATACTTTGATTCAAGAAAAGCAAACACCAATTGCATTAACCGCTATCAATCCACAACAAGCTAATTACAATTGGATGCAATCTCAATTGGTAAAATGGAAAGCTTACACTGGCAGAACTGCAGAAGGTATCCTATACTTACCAGAAGATTTTGATGCCAAAAAGAAGTATCCAATGATTGTTTATTTTTATGAAAGAAATAATCAAACGCTTCATAATTATTTAGCGCCATCTCCAACGCCATCTAGATTGAATATTCCATTCTTTGTAAGCCGAGGCTATGTGGTATTTGTACCAGATATTTGGTACAAGAAAGGCTATCCTGGTCAAGGTGCTTACGATTATATTTTAAGTGGAACAAGGGCGATGGTACAAAAAGGTTTTATTGATAGCACTAGGATTGGCTTGCAAGGTCAAAGTTGGGGAGGATATCAAATTGCATACTTAATTACCAAGACAAATTTATATGCTGCTGCATGGGCAGGTGCTCCTGTAGTGAATATGACGAGTGCTTATGGAGGCATTCGATGGGGTGCTGGAATCAATAGACAATTTCAATATGAAAAAACACAAAGTCGTATAGGTGCTAATTTATGGGAACGTCCAGATTTATACATCAAAAATTCACCTTTATTTGAATTGAATAAAGTGAAGACCCCAATTGTGATCATGAGCAATGATGCAGACGATGCAGTGCCTTGGTATCAAGGAATTGAAATGTTTACTGCTATGCGTAGATTATCAAAACCTATCTGGATGCTGGTATACAATAATGAAGCACATAATTTAGTAGAAAGAAAAAACAGAAAAGATATTCAAATAAGAGAGCAACAGTTCTTTGATCATTATTTAAAAGGTGCACCAATGCCAATATGGATGTCCAAAGGGGTGCCTGCCATTATGAAGGGAAGAGACTTAGGATTAGGATTATAATACACACATGATTTTAAGACTTACTCATTACATAAAAAATAAAGCCCCAATTTGGGGCTTTATTTTTTATAAGATTTTTTTAATTACACATACTGAAACCATTGTCTATTTTGATCCCATTGTTCAAATTCCTTTGCGACTGCTGATAGGAAACTAGAACCCATCGCACCATCTACAATTCTATGATCGTAGCTCATAGATAAGTACATCATATGTCGAACAAGAATGGCATCTCCCGAAGGGGTTTCTATCACTACTGGGCGTTTTTTAATGGCACCTAAAGCAAGGATAGCAACTTGTGGTTGTGGAATAATAGGGGTGCCCATAATGGATCCGAAAGTACCCACATTGGTTACTGTAAAAGTACCACCTTGCGTGTCCTGAGGTTTTAATTGATTGTTTCTAGCCGCATTTGCTAAATTATTAACGGCTTTACTCAATCCAACTATACTCAATTGATTCGCACCTTTAATCACTGGAACTATTAAGTTGCCAGAAGGTAGGGCAGTGGCCATGCCAATATTGATGTCTTTCTTTAAAATGATATTGTCCCCTTGTAAACTACAATTGATGTATGGAAATTGCTCTAAAACTTTTGCAATACATTCCATGAACATTGGTGTAAAAGTTAATTTAGTACCTTCTCTTTTTTCAAATAGTTGTTTCACTTTCTCTCTCCAAACTACCATATTAGTTACATCCGCTTCTACAAAAGAAGTGACATGCGGACTTGTTTGAACGCTATCAACCATATGCTTTGCAATGAGCTTACGCATACGATCCATTTCAATGATTTCTGTGTTCCCAGTAATAACCACTTCATCTGGGTTAGCAAATTTACTGGCACCATTTGATGTGTTAAATCCATGATCTGCCGGTGGAAAATGATTGCTACTAGTTGGTTGCGCTGAACTAATAGGAGCTGATGTATTTGCTTGTGAAACATTTAAAGGCTGAACTAGTCCAGCTTTTTTCTGTGCTACATAATTTAAAATATCTTTTTTAGAAACACGTCCTTGACTTCCAGTTCCAGGAATTTGTTGCAATTCATTTAAACTAATCCCTTCGTTTTGAGCAATATTTAAAACCAATGGAGAGAAGAAACGAACCTCATTGGAATTTTCTTGTTGTATTTCAACATTCGTAGCAGAAGGTGTAAAAGGTACTTCTTCTACAATAATTGGATCTGGAACAGGCGCAATAATTGCTGGTGCTTGGATTGTTTCAATGGTTGTTGATTCAATACTACCGCTTGTTTGTATTCTTGCAATAACAGTTCCAATCGGCACAACTGCATTGACTTCAAATAAAATTTCTATAATGGTACCTGCAGTACTTGAAGGTATTTCGCTATCAACTTTATCTGTAGCAATATCAAGTAATGTTTCATCTAATTGGATGGTATCTCCTACAGCTTTATGCCATTTTAAGATGGTTGCTTCCATGATACTCTCACCCAATTTTGGCAAAATCAAGTCAACTACAGACATAGGGAATAATTTTAGCAAAAATAAGACTAAATCTTA
>CAXNMZ010000019.1:0-17908 GCA_964203125.1 Chitinophagales bacterium
ATATGTTTATATCCGACTCTAATTGCGGTATCTCTAAGGGCATCATAGTTCTCGATCCTCTGTACAAATCCCATATCCGTATAATAATTTTTGCCCACGTTCGCTAAGTCAATTACAAATCCAAATTTTCGAGAATCATAATTTGCACCAATTTCGTAGTAATTATTTAATTCGTTAATTGTGGGCTTCATGGATAGATTGTAATTGGCCCAATAACCAAAGCTTCCAGCTGGATTAGAATATTCAAATGTAATTCCAGCATTGCGTCCATATTTGTCCAGTGGATTCTTTTTCTCCTCTTCTACCGAAATGAAATTTTCACGATTTAAAAAGTATCCCTTGATCATGGATCTTTTTAAAACTCTTTTTTGCAAAGTAAATGCCGAAAAATTTTCAGGTGCATAATCCCCTTGTCTACCTGTTTGCATATTCATGGCACCTATTCTTACATCAGGTGATAAATTACCAGAAAGTCTTGCGCCAAATAGAATAGGAATTTTATTTCCATTTTTATCTAAGCCAATGGTTCTTGAATAGAAAGGTCGAATAGGAGGGATACCAAATCCAGCAAATAGATCTGCATTTTCTAAAAAAAATGCCCTTCTCTCTGGTAAGAAAATACTAAACCTGGTTAGATTGGTTACTTGGTTATCTACTTCTACCTGAGAGAAGTCAGGATTCACTGTTAAGTCTAGGTTCAATGCAGAATTCAAAGCAATTTTTGCATCAAATCCAGCGTTGCCCGTGGTGGTGGTTTTTGATAGTTGTTTATCATCAGAAGCGCCACCAGTTAGATAGGGTAATAAGATGACATTGTTTGAACTTACAGGAGGCTTTTCTTCCCACTGCATTAGTCCTGTCAATCCAAGATCGTAAGATTTAAAATTAGTAGCTACTTTAGTCCAGGTACTATATTCAAAATTCTTTGCATCAATACGTACAAAGTTGACACCCCAATTTTTATTTTCAGGGTTGTAACGAATAGACTTCAAAGGAATCGCAATCTCAGCAATCCAATAATTCCCATAGTCCTTGGTCATTGAAAACCACTTGGTATCCCAGCTATAACTGATTCCTCCGTCACTACTTCCTGTCAACTGATCTTCTGATTGCACATTTAAGGTGCTCAGTACAAAATAAAAACCATTGGTTTGTTGATTAGTAGGATCCAAAATAATACCTACACCATCCATACCGTCATGTCCTACGTCTCTTTTTAAGCTCCTTGTAATTGCAGTCCCACTATCATACACTTTAAATCCGAAATATAAATTTTTGTCGTCATATAAAAATTTGACTTCTGTTTGTTTTTTGGCAGGACCTATATCAGTTGGAAATTTCTTTTTAAAATCAGTGACTGCAGTGACGGTATTCCAAGCCGCCTCGTCCATGACCCCATCTAATTTGATGGCCATTTTCGCTGGCTTAATCGTCAATCTAAAATCTTTCTGATTGGGAGCTGTATTTTGCCCTATTGCAGAATGAAAAACTAGCAAAAATGCAAGGATAGCGTAAAATTGTACAGGTCTTTTCATCAATATTTTTTGGACTGTCAAAGATGCAATTATTAAACGAATAAGAGGGGCATTTTGTTACAAGCGGAGTAATATTAGTTTAATAATATCCTTAGTCTTTATCAAGAATATCTGGACGTCTTTGCTTTGTCCGAATCAATGCCTGTTCTGATCTCCATTGATCCACCTTTTTTGGGTCACCTTGTAGCAATACCTCAGGGACAGTTAATCCACGAAAATCTGCAGGCCTAGAAAATACGGGAGGTGCTAATAAATTATCCTGAAAAGAATCTGTTAATGCAGAGGTTTCATCATTTAATACACCTGGAATCAATCTACCCACTGCATCTATTATGACAGCAGCAGCCAATTCTCCTCCACTCAAAACATAGTCTCCAATAGAAATTTCTTGTGTCACATACAAATCTCGAATGCGTTGATCAATGCCTTTATAGTGACCACAAATAATCAGGATTCTATTTTTTAAGGATAAAGTATTGGCGTCTTTTTGTTCAAATCTTTTACCATCAGGTGTCACAAAAATAATTTCATCAAATATGCCTCCTGCTTTTTGTAAATCATCAATGGCGTTGGCGAGTGGTTCACACATAATCACCATCCCTGCACCACCACCATATTGATAATCATCCACCTGTCCGTGTTTGTTAATGGCCCAGTCTCTTAATTGATGTAATTTGATATCAAGGTGCCCACGCTCTTGAGCGCGCTTCATAATGCTATGTGCAAAAGGGCTTTCAAGTAGTTCTGGAAGGACTGTTAGAATTTCAATGGTCATGCCACAAAGATAATTGAGATTAATCCAAAAAATCGCCTAATTCTCGGCGGTTCTTTTTAGTAGGCCGCCCAATTTTACTCAAGCGCTTCCCAGTTTGAAATGTAGCTGCGACCTGCCTCACGCGCTCTAATTCTTCTACTGGGGTTAGGTCTTCGTAATACTTGATCGCTTCTGCATAGGCCACTCGGCCATCTAGTAGTTGCGTCACTTTTAGTACCCAGTTCTTATGTTCTGTCCTTGCTTCATAGACATCTCCAATCACTACATTGCGAGAAGCTTTTATATTTTCGCCATTTAATTTAACGCGTCCTTTATCAATGGCTTCTGTAGCCATGCTTCTTGACTTAAATACACGGATGGACCACAAATATTTATCGACTCTTAATTTTTCTTTCTTTAGTTCTGGCGCAGACATGATTGCTTATTTTTTTTCAGCAAAAAATTGGTGAAAATAAGGGATGGTTTCAATGCCTTTGTAAAAATTGACGATATCGTATTTTTCATTCGGACTATGTAAATTATCACTATCTAATCCAAATCCCATAAATACAATTTTCAATCCAAGCTCTTGTTCAAACAAGGAACAGATAGGAATGCTTCCACCACCTCTAACTGGAATGGGGTCTTTGCCAAAGGTTGTGGCAATTGCTTTTGCAGCACTTTGGTATTCGTGTGAGTCAATTGGCGTGATATAAGGTTCGCCACCATGATGCTCAAATGCAGTAACAGTCACATTATCAGGTGCAATGGATTTAAAATAATTCAACACTTTTTCAGTGATGATGGTAGCAGATTGATTCGGCACCAACCTGCATGAAATTTTAGCAAAGGCTTTAGAAGGTAAAACTGTTTTTGCGCCTTCTCCTGTGTAGCCACCCCAAATGCCATTCACTTCTAATGTTGGTCTAATACCGGTTCTTTCATTGGTGCTATAGCCTTTTTCGCCCCAGACATTGGCAATTCCTAAGTCTTGCTTAAACTCATTTAAATCAAAAGGGGCTTCAGCCATTTTTGCGCGCTCAGCATCTGTCGATTCAATCACATCATCATAAAATCCAGGGATGGTGATATGATTATTTTCGTCATGACAAGCAGCAATCATTTTAGATAAGATGGTAATTGGATTCGCCACCGCACCACCATACACACCACTATGTAAATCTCTGTTGGGTCCAGTCACTTCTATTTCGATATAGCTTAATCCTCTCACTCCAATATCAATCGAAGGATTGTCCATGCTGATCATAGCGGTATCACTAATTAAGATCACATCTGCTTTTAATAATTCCTTATTCGCTTTTACAAAAGTGGCCAAATTTGGACTTCCAATTTCTTCCTCACCTTCAATCACGAATTTAATATTGGTGCACATGGTATTGGTCTTGGTCATCATCTCCAATGCTTTTACGTGCATGTAAAATTGTCCTTTGTCATCACAAGCACCTCTTGCAAAAATTTTCCCATCAATGATGGTTGGATCAAATGGGCCACTCTTCCAAAGTTCCAATGGATCTGCTGGCTGTACATCGTAATGTCCGTAAACTAATACTGTTGGGAAGCTTGGATCAACATTGATTGCTCCATAAACAATAGGGTGTCCCTCTGTTTCATAAATAGTAGCCACTTGCGCCCCAGCATCTGTCAAAGATTTTGCCACTGCTTTTGCACATGCTTGCATATCATCATTGTGTTCTGATTTTGCACTCACACTTGGTATGCGTAATAAATCCAATAACTCTTGTAAAAAACGATCCTTGTTTGCTTCTTGAAATGCCTTCCATGCGTTCATATGCTATAATTTTTTTTAAGAAATTTTTATAATACTTATTTATGCTAATTGATGTTTTAAATCTGATAATACATTTTCAATGGTCCAGTCTAATTTTTGTTCAAACGGGGCTTTTCTTTGTGCACAATTTTCTGCTACACATATCGGGCAACTATAGGACATGCATCCATCCGTATGCACAAAAAATTCAATGCTAGCTCCAAATTTATTCTTGATTAAATTTGTAAATTCTTCTACTACCTGGTGTGCTTCATTTACGTTTAAAAACCAAGGCACCGTAAGATGGCAGTCAATATGCATTAAGCTACCATATTTAATCACTCTTAAATTGTGCAAGTCAACCCATTGTACATTTCTGTTTTTATTCAGCTCACTTACCACTTGTTCTAATAAAGCTAGATCGGCTTCGTCCATGATACCAGCTAAGGAAGCTCTAATGATTTTGTAGCCATTGTAAATAATCCAAAAGCTCATTAAAATGGCTAGTATCGCATCAATGCCGGTGATATTGGTAAGTAGTACAATCCCAATCCCTATAGAGACTGCAAATGTGGTAAAACTATCTAATATTAAATGTTGTCCACTTGAGGTTAATGCTAGTGAATTGTTTTTCTTACCCATTTTTTTCGCAATCAAACCAGCAAATAAATTTAAAAAAGCGGTAATAAGCAAAACCCATAAGCCATTGTCAAGGCTGTGTAATTCTGAGGGCTTAAAAATTGCACTGATAGATTCGTAAAAAATAATTAAACCAGCTGCAATGATTAAACTTCCTTCAAATGCAGCAGAAATAAATTCCGCTTTACCATGACCATAAGGATGCTCTTTGTCTTTGGGTTTAGATGCAACGTATAAACTATATAATCCAATCCCACCAGCTAGAACATTTACAATACTCTCCAATGCATCAGATAATACAGAGAGGGAGTGTGTCATAAAATAGGCGACGAACTTCAATACAAAAAGAACGACACTTAAAGTAGTGACATAGAACTGTATTTTTAAATTCTGTTTAGCTGCTTGCAATGGAATGAATTAAAAATGAATTAGAATTTAAGTGGGTTGTACCTTTCTTCAACAAATTTCCAATTGACAAGATTCCACCAATTGGAAATATAATCTGCTCTTTTGTTCTGGTATTTTAAATAGTAAGCATGCTCCCAGACATCCAATCCTAATAAAGGGTATCCTTTTGTTTCTGCAAAGTCCATGACTGGATTGTCTTGGTTGGGTGTAGAGCAAATTGCTAATTCGCTTTTCTCGTTCACAATCAACCATGCCCAGCCACTTCCAAATCTATTTTTTGCTACTTCTGTAAAAGCTTTTTGGAAATCGGTAAAAGTTCCAAACGATTTTTCAATTGCTTTTGCCAAAGTTCCTGATGGTAGGGAAGCTGGTGCAGGTTGCATAGACTGCCAAAATAATTCATGATTATAATGACCGCCTGCATTGTTGCGCATTTTAGTTGAATACTTTGAGATGGATTCTAATAAGTTGGTGATGGATGTATTTTTTATATCTACCTTTTCTGCTATACAAGCATCATTTAAATTTTTAGTATATCCAGCTGCATGCTTTGTATGATGAATTTCCATTGTCATGGCATCTATGAATGGTTCTAAAGCATTGTAGGCATAGGGTAAAGGCTGCTGTGTATAATTCAGCTCCTGACTCAATTGCAATCCTCCGAATGTGTGCATGATTGGCATACTCGCCATGGCAATACCTGCTTTGCCAGTTTGCTTGATAAACTGACGTCGACTGTTGTTGGAACTAGACATAGGATTATTTTTTAAAGTACTTCTGTAAAGTTACTTTAATTGGCTGTAAAAATCGGTAGTAAAATTCCTGATTGAATAACTGTGAATCGCGCATTGCCTTGTAGGTTAAGAATAAACCTACAGGTATTAAAAAGAGACTAGACAACCACATGCCAGCATACACGGACCATTGCTGAGACTTGGCTAATTTCTCTCCAAAATTATTGAGTAAGAAAAAGACCACAAAAAAGGCAATCGCTGAAACCATTGGTGCACCCAATCCTCCTTTTCTAATGATCGCACCTAATGGCGCTCCAATTAAAAATAATACGATACAAGCAAATGAGAGTGTGAACTTTCGATGCCATTCAATAGCGTGCATTGTTTCAGCGTGTTGTTGCTCTTTATAAATCGTCACTAAGCTTGCTAGATTATTTTGCAAAGAGGAGAATTGGTAACCAACCGATTCAACAATATTATAACGTTCTTCTTTAGGAATGATTGCGTCAAAATTTTTGACTTGGGCAGTTTGATTTCTTTTAAATAATGCGGCACTATCCTTATAAGACATGAATTTTAAATAAGGATAGATTTCTGTGTTTGCTTTTTTTATAAAAAAACTATCCATCGATTGAATGGAATCTATTGCTTTCCCCAATTGCCTAACGCTCAACATTTTTGGATCATAAATAATATCCACTGTTTTGTTCATCTGAAAACTTTTCAGATCAAAAACTTTTTTATATTCTTTAAAATTGAGTCTTGTAAATTCGGTATTGGTGGTCGCTCGGTAGCCTTTTTCTTGGTAACGCCAACCATTGTACAATATAAACTCTAAAAACTTTTTATCAGGTGTAACGCGCATCACACCTGACTTTGCCGTAATCATATTGTCCTGCAATCCAAATCTTTTCTCAAAAATAACGATATCATTGATCACACTATCATTGGCCTCTTTCTTGCCTAATTTAATTACATAACCGTCAATTTTATCATAAAAAACACCTTCTTTTAAATCGATAGCGGGTTTAGATATGATAATTTCATATTTCAAAGTATTAAGCCGCATTTGAGAGACCGGAATAATATTATTGGCTAATAAAAAAGCAATTCCTGCTAGGAAAATTGCAAAAATAAATAGCGGTCGCATGAAACGAACCAAGGGAATACCTGCGGACTTAATCGCGATCAATTCAAAACTTTCGCCCAGATTTCCAAATGTCATGATTGATGAAAAAAGCAATGCCAAAGGAATGGCAGTTGTCAACATACTGATAGATACGAGACCTACTAATTTCAAAATGATGAATGTGTCCAATCCTTTCCCAACTAGATCGTCAATATACAGCCAAAAGAATTGCATGGTCAGCACGAATATAGAAATAGTCAATGCTGCCAAAAAGGGTCCTATAAATGCCCTGAGAATTAGTATGTCTAATTTTTTGAACAAAATTGTAGTGCTAGCTACCTATTCTATAAAATAGCTCTTTGATTTGGTAACCCCAAAGTTGACTTTGGTCTTTGATCTCATTTTTCTCCGCAAAATCCTTGATGATCAATACGGTTTGATTTGAAATTTCTGTTTTTTCAATACTAAATTCAAAATATTCATTCTTTTCACTGTGTAACCATCTAAAACGAATGAATTTGTTTTCTTCTTGATCTAAAATCTCTGCCTTGTCTGGCGTCCCGCCATTCCATGAAAAACTGAACACATTCTCCCATTCATCTACCCTATCAGCAAACCATTCTTGTAAACCAGAGGCTGTGGAGAGGAATTCAAATAAGATTGCAGGAGAACATCTAACCGGAAATTCAAGTGTAAATAGTAATTTTTTACTCATAATGTCAATAAACCCGTGAAGGGCTCGTTTGATGCAATAATATTAAATAAAAGCATGCTTCCAAGTATTTTTAGTATTTAATTAGTTAACAAACTGTAAAGACTTTAAACATTAGCTTATTTTCTACTCTATTTATGATGACAATCATCTAGTTAGATCAAATTTTAAAAGTCAAATTAGATTTAAAATGACCAAAATTTGACAAAAATCAGCTGCTTTTCGGTGCCTTCGATGACTTATCTTTGCAAACCATAAAGAAGCTCCTATGTTCAATGCACTTAGTGAAAAATTAGAATCCGCTTTTAAACATCTTAAAGGTCAATCCCGCATCAATGAATTGAATGTGGCCAATACCCTTAAAGATATCAGAAAAGCCCTGTTGGATGCAGATGTCAACTTTAAAATTGCCAAGGAATTTACGGATAGTATCAAAGAAAAAGCGGTCGGCGAAAAGGTAATCAATGCCATTAGTCCTGGTCAATTGATGGTTAAAATTGTGCAGGATGAATTGACAGCTTTAATGGGTTCAGAAGCAAGTTTATTGGATACTTCAAAAAATCCAACCATCATTTTAGTCGCTGGTTTGCAGGGTAGTGGTAAGACCACTTTTTCTGGCAAATTGGCCACCTATTTGAAGGCCCAACAAAAATCGCCACTATTGGTTGCTGCCGATATTTATCGTCCTGCAGCCATGGATCAGTTGACGGTCTTAGCAGAACAAATTGGGGTAGATATTTTTGTAGAAAGAGAAAATAAAGATGCGGTATCCATTGCACAAAATGCAATTGCTTACGCAAAACAAAATAATAAAAACGTGATCATTATTGATACTGCGGGTCGTCTTGCAGTAGACGAAGTGATGATGAACGAAGTGGCAAATATTAAATCTGCCGTACAGCCACAAGAAATTCTATTTGTCGTAGACTCAATGACAGGGCAGGATGCAGTCAATACTGCAAAGACTTTCAACGACCGATTAGATTTTACTGGTGTTGTTTTAACAAAATTAGATGGTGATACAAGAGGTGGAGCTGCTTTGTCCATTAAGTATACGGTGAACAAGCCAATCAAGTTCATGAGTAGTGGAGAGAAGATGGATACTTTAGATATTTTTTATCCTGAGAGGATGGCGCAAAGAATTTTAGGGATGGGAGATATTACCTCTTTGGTTGAAAAAGCGCAAGCGCAATTTGACGAGGTTGAAGCAAAAAAATTAGAGAAAAAAATTAGAAAAAATCAATTTGATTTTGAGGATTTTTTAACCCAGATTCAGCAGATCAAAAAAATGGGCAACCTCAAAGATTTAATGGGGATGATACCGGGCGTTGGGAAAAGTATTAAAGATATCGATATCAAAGAAGACGCATTCAAAGGTGTTGAAGCCATCATTCAATCCATGACCTTAATTGAAAGAAGGAATCCTGATGCTTTAACGCCAAGTCGAAAAGCCAGGATTGCAAAAGGTGCCGGAAAAGACCTGGCTGAAATTAATGCCTTTATCAAGCAGTTTGACCAAATGAAACAAATGATGAAGACGATGAGCGGTCCTGCGGGTGCTGCCATGGCGAGTAAAATGCCTGGAATGAGAAGGTAATTGGAGCTTAATGAGGCTTAAGTAGTTGATTTTCAGCTTTTTTGTCCAATTTTGCTTTCTTAGTCCATTTAATTGGGCGAGTTCAGTAATTTATTTTATCTTTGCTCCCCTTAACCCTATTTGTTAACGCCTATAAATTTCTATTTAACATGGCAGTAAAAATGAGACTACAACGTCACGGTAGTAAAAAAAGGCCTTTCTACTTTATAGTAGTGGCTGACGGACGCGCACCAAGAGATGGTAAATTCATCGAGAAAATTGGTACATACAATCCTTTAACGGTTCCAGCGACAATCAATTTAGATCGTCAAAAGTCTTTAGAGTGGTTAAACAAAGGTGCTCAACCAACAGACACCGTTCGCAGAATTTTATCTTTCAAAGGAGTACTTTATTTAAAACACTTATTACGTGGTGTTAAATTAGGTCTATTTGATGATGCAACTGCAATGACTAAGTTTGAGTCTTGGTATGCTGAGCATGAAACATCAGTTGCTTCTAAATCTGATTCACACAAAAAAGCACAAGCTGCTAAAAAAGTGTATGTTCCAGTAGTTAAGAAAGTAGCTGAACCAGTTGCTGAAGCACCTGCTGAAGTTGTTGCCGAAGAAGCACCAGCTGAAGTGGAAGCACCAGTTGCAGAAGTTGTTGCTGAAGAAGCACCAGCTGCAGAAGCGGCTGCTGAAGAAACACCAGCTGCAGAATAATCTAAAGTCATCTTTAACTCAATTAAGATTCAATAGCATTCAACCTCCCGAATTTCGGGAGGTTTTTTTTATCGTCAAATCATTTACTAAATTTGTGTATGAGTGAATATATCCACATCGGAAAAATTGTTGCAGCACATGGTCTAACAGGACATCTTATTTTAGAGCATGCCTTGGGCACACCCATTCACTTTAAAGGGATTGACGCCATTTTTATTGAAAAAAATGCAGCCAGTTTTATTCCCTATTTCATTCAGTCCGCATCCGCTAAAACAGAAAGTTTAACCCATTTACAAGTCGAAGGAATCACTACAAGAGAAGCCTGTAGCATTTTGATTGGGAAAAAAGTATGGCTGCCAGAAGCCGAGTTTCAATTGCTGGTAGATAAAAGTTCACCGCTTTCTTTACTGGGGTATATGGTAGTTGAAAATGGTAAAGAATTAGGTAAGGTACAAGAAGTAATAGAACAACCTCATCAGCTGATGGTGACGATTTTATATCAAGGTCAGGAAGCTTATATTCCTTTACATGAGGAGAGTCTAAAAGGGGTAGACCATGCAAAAAAGCAAGTCCAAGTATCCTTGCCAGATGGCTTATTGGACTTATACCGAGAAACAGAATAAATTCGTTAAATTTATTTTCTAAATAGTATCCTATGCGTAATTTTTTTGTTGTTTTTATTTTTTGTTGTACTACCATTTTGGGACAAGCTCAGAAGACCTATATCCAATGCGGTCAATTGGTAGATGTAGTGCATCTTAAAGTACAAAAAGAGAAAACTGTCATCATCGAGGGCAATAAAATTTTAGACATAGTAGATGGATTTGTTACTGGCACAAAAACTGATCAAGTAGTGGACTTAAGAAAACAAACAGTGATGCCAGGTTTGATGGATATGCATATTCATGTGGAATCGGAAACAAGCCCAACAAGGTACTTAGATGGATTTACACAAAACGATGTAGATGTTGCGTATGGTGCATTAAGATTTGCGGAAAAAAATTTAATGGCAGGTTTTACTTCTGTTAGAGATTTAGGTGGATCAGGAGTGAATATAGCATTGCGCAAAGCAATTCAAAAAGGATATGTGGTTGGACCAAGAATTTATACTGCAGGCAAAAGCATTGCATCAACTGGTGGACACGCTGATCCAACTAACGGCGTTCGTGCAAATCTAATGGGAGATCCAGGGCCAAAAGAAGGCGTTATAAATGGCAAAGAAGATGCCTATAAAGCGGTTAGACAACGTTACAAAGAGGGAAGTGATGTCATTAAAATCACCGCAAGTGGTGGGGTGTTGAGTATGGCAGCAAATGGTGAAAATCCTCAATTTACAGAAGAGGAAGTTCGTGCGATTGTTACTGCAGCAAAAGATTATGGCTTTAAAGTGGCTGCTCATTGCCATGGTGTAGAAGCTATGCGTAGGGCAATTATCGGTGGAGTCAACTCTATTGAACATGGTACTTTAATGGACGAATCTATTTTCCCATTGATGAAACAATACGGCACTTATTTAGTACCAACAATTATAGCAGGCAGATCTGCTGCCGACTCGGCTAAAAAACCTGGTTATTATCCGCCAATGGTGACTAAAAAAGCGCTAGAAATTGGACCAAAAATTCAAAATACTTTTTCAAAAGCG
The DNA here is from genome assembly GCA_964203125.1 of Chitinophagales bacterium. Lineage (GTDB taxonomy): Bacteria > Bacteroidota > Bacteroidia > Chitinophagales > Chitinophagaceae > Sediminibacterium. The sequence continues at coordinate 11,644 of CAXNMZ010000019.1, forward strand.
TATAAGGCAGGCGTAAAAATTGCTTTTGGAACGGATGCAGGTGTATATGCACATGGTAATAATTGGATGGAATTTAAATACATGCAAGAGGGCGGAATGCCATTGATTGAGGCGATCCAATCTGCTACGATGAATGCAGCTGATTTAATGGGCACTCAAAATATTTTAGGAAGTATTGAAAAAGGCAAATTAGCCGATATCATTGCAGTAGAAGGAGATCCATTTGTAGATATCAATCAAATGGGTAATGTACAATTTGTAATGAAAGATGGTGTGATCTACAAGCAAAAAAAATAATTAAGCAGCATTCCATTTATCTAATTGCTTGATCGTAGCAGCCAAATCTTTTGGAAGTGGCGCTTCAAAAGCAAAGGCCTTTTCTTTAAAAACAAGTTTTAAAGTATGCGCATGTAAGGCATGTCTTGCTAGTAGGGGCTTTTCTTCTTCTTCGGATTTACTTAATTTGAAATTCTTTTTCTTAATACTAGAGAGTAATAATTTTTCGCCATCACCATAAATTTCATCTGCAATAATGGGATGTCCCATATGTTTTGCGTGCACTCTAATTTGATGAGTTCTTCCTGTATGAATTTGAAATGATACCAAAGCGTAGCGTTTGTAGTAGGTTACAACCTCATAGGTGGTTAATGCAATTTTACCTTTTACATGGATGTACATCTGTCCCTTTTTGACTGGATGTTCCATAATGCTTCCGTCAACACTTCCATTTTGTTCGGGACGGCCCACCACTAATCCAAGGTATTTTTTTTCAATCGTCCTGCCTTCAAACAATAGGCTTAGTTCTTTATGTGCTTCAGCATTTTTTGCAAAAATAATAAGCCCACTTGTAGCTTGATCCAAACGGTGCACCGTAAAAATATTGCCAAATTTTTCTTGTAAAAGAGACTTTATAGAAAGTGTTTTACCAAAACGATCTGGTATACTTAATACACCAGCAGGTTTATTAATAACAATTAGGTCATCGTCCTCAAATAATATATCTAACATCCCTACTTGCTTGCTTTTCTTGTAAATGATTTATTTAAAAACTTCAATGTGCGCACTTCTTTTTCTGCTAAGAACCGCCACTTGCCACGATCTACATTCTTCTTGGTTAAATTAGCGAACATGACTCTGTCCAAATGTCTCACATCGTAACCAAGGTGTTCGAAAATTCTTCTTACAATTCTATTTCTTCCACTATGAATTTCAATCCCAATTACATTTTTAGAAGTATTGGATAAATAACTTACGGCATCTGCGGCAATGAATCCATCTTCTAATTCAACACCTGCTGCAATAGACTCCATATCGGCTTTGGTCACAGGCTTGTCTAAAGTTACTTCGTAGATTTTTTTAATCTCATAAGATGGATGCGTCAACTTTTGCGCCAAGTCGCCATCATTCGTTAAAATTAAAACGCCTGTGGTATTTCTATCTAAACGACCAACAGGAAACATTCTTTGCATGGTCGCATTTTTAATGATATCTAAGACGGTCTTTCTGCCTTCTGGATCGTTTGCAGTGCAGATATAATCTTTTGGCTTATTCAATAAAATATACACAGGAGTGACTTGCAACTGCAACACTTTCCCTTTCAATCTAACCACATCTTTATACTGTACTTTATAACCTGGCTCTAAAACTGTATCGCCATTTACTGTGATATGACCAGACTTAACGAGTTCTGCTGCTTCTCTTCTTCCGCAAGTACCAGCATGCGCAATGTATTTATTGAGTGGCATTTGCTCGTAGGGCATATCATCATTGGCAGTGACTTTGCCAATACTTGCAGTACGTTTTGCGTCTGCGCGATCCATGGATGCAGGGGTTCTCTTATTCGCTCTTGGACTACCAGATTTTTGTAACTCACCATACTTAGGTTGTACATCAGTAGATTTTGAAGGTCCTTTGGATGGCCCATTAGATGGAGCAGATTTTGCTCTTAAAGGGATGGAATATTTTGGAGGACCTGTCACAAACTCTTTTTTATCGTAGCCTCCTTTTTTATCAAAGCCCCCTTTTTTATTATTCCCTACAGGCTCAACAGCAATCCCTCTTTCAATATCTTTTTTTCTTTGACGAGCAGCTTCACCAATAGCTCTCGAATCTTTTTTTGCTTGCTTTTTTTCTTGTCTATATTCTTCTTTAACAGCACTTCCTTTTTTCTTATTGGCAAACTTGTCAAAGTTGTCGGATCTTTTCGCTTTCATTGGATGCGGTATTAATTGTCTTTATTGGCTAACTGTCCACAAGCCGCATCAATATCTTTACCACGACTTCTTCTTACACGAACGTTGACTCTGTTTTTTTGTAAAATTGCTACAAATGTCTCAAATCCTTCTTCATCAGGCTTGTCAAATGGAAAACGATCAATGGCATTGTATTCAATGACATTGATTAAATCTGCAGGCACTTGTCTGTAAATTTTTACCAATTCCATCGCATCTTTTTCGCTGTCATTGAAATCTTTGAATAAGATATATTCAAATGTGATTTCGTTGCCTGTCTTTTTATAGAAATAATTAAGTGCTTCAATCAATGATTCAATATTATTACTCTCATTGATGGGCATAATTTCATTGCGTTTTTTATCATTGGCCGCATGAAGGGATAATGCCAATTTAAATTTCACTTGGTCGTCTCCTAATTGCTTGATTTGTTTTGCTACACCAGCAGTGGAAACCGTGATACGTCTTGCACTCATGCCTAATCCATCTGGCGAAGTAATTTTCTCGATCGCCTTCAATACATTCTTATAATTCAATAATGGCTCGCCCATACCCATGAATACGATATTAGATAAATTTTGATCATAGGTTTTTTCAACCTGTTGTTTGATCATCACTACTTGGTCATAAATTTCATCAAAATTTAAATTCCTGCTTCGCTCCATATAACCAGTAGCGCAAAACTTACAACTCAAACTACAACCAATCTGAGAAGACACACAGGCAGTCTTGCGAAGTGTGGTTGGAATAAGTACCCCTTCAATCATATGGTCGTCAAAGGTTCTGAACCTTGTTTTAAATGTGCCATCACTACTCATTTGAGTGGTATCAATAGAAAGTGCTGGTAAAGTAAAGTGCTCCACTAATTTTTTACGTAAATCCAGGCTTAAATTGGTCATTTCGTCAAAGCTATGCGCATGTTTTTGCCATAACCATTCTACAATCTGTTTTACCCTAAATGGTTTTTCTTCGATTTTTGCTATAAATCGTTCAATCTCAGCGACCTCTACTGCCCTGATATTTGGTCTTGTTTGCTCCATGCTGCAAAGATACTTGATCAGTCTGTTAACAATCAATTATTTCTAGCAGAAATGATTATTTTATAAGCAGATTTTCAGTAAAACACAGTATTTTAGACGTCTTAAAACTTAAATCAACAATTATGAGAAAATTATGCTTTTTGACCTTGATATCAATAGGTGCATTCTTGTCAGTAAATGCCCAAACAAGTCCATTGAATGATTATCTAGGAAAATATGTTTTTGCAGAAGGTAGTCCAGTGGCCGAAGTGTCTATAACTATTCAAGATTCTAGTTTGGTCATCAATTCTGCGATGGGTTCAACGCAATTAGAGAAAAAAGGGGTAGATAGTTTTTATTTAGCAACTTATGACGCATTAGTGGTTTTCAAAAGAAAAGATGGCACTTCAGTGGAGTCAATTAGTATTTTCGTGCAAGGCATGGAATTAATGGGTAGAAAAGAATCAAGTCCTGTCGCGTTAAAAGAGGATGAGTTCTACGCTAGATATTGGATGAAACAAAACTACTAAATCGCTTTTTAAAATTCCATTGTCGCAAGTGCTTCAAATGGAATTGTTTGTTGTGTCCCAGTGGTTAGGTTTTTAAGGGTACATACTTTTTTACTCAATTCATCGGATCCGATGATGATGATATTCGGAATGCCTTTCTTTTCGGCATATTTAAATTGCTTGTCGAATTTACTCTTGTCTGGGTAGATTTCACAAGCAATTTTTTTTGCTCTTAATGTTGCCATTAATTGATAAGCTTCTTTTGCTTCTTCATCCCCTAAATTGAAAAATAATATTTTAGTAGTTTGTTCTACAGAAGCTGGGAAAAGATTTTTTTCCTCTAGTACATCATAGATACGATCTACGCCAAAGCTAATGCCCACGCCAGGCATATTCGGTACACCAAATAAACTTGTTAAGTCATTGTACCTTCCACCGCCACCAATACTTCCCATCTCTGCGTCGATTGCTTTTACTTCAAATATCAATCCTGTGTAATAATTTAAACCTCTTGCTAAAGTAAAATCTGCCACTAGATTTTTCGCCAATCCACTTTGTGCATGGTAGTCTAAAACATATTGTATTTCTTCGATGCCTTTTGCAGCATTTTCATTGCCATTTAAAAGTGCACCTAGTTGTGTTAATTTTGCTTCATTGCTTCCTTCAATTTCCAAATAGGCTTGAATGGTTTTTTGTTGTGCAGCTGTAAACCCTTTATGTGCTAACTCTTCAGCTACTTTTTCCCAGCCTATCTTATCTAATTTATCTATGGCAATGGTCAAGTCAATCATTTTAGTCTCTCCTCCACAAACCTGTGCAAGCCCTAATAAAATTTTACGATTATTTATTTTTACTTCTACTTCTAATTGGAGTTGCTTAAACACGGTTAAGTAAATGGCAGTTAATTCTACTTCATTTAATAAACTATCAGACCCCACAATATCCGCATCACATTGGTAGAACTCTCTGTACCTTCCTTTTTGTGGTCGGTCAGCTCTCCAAACTGGTTGAATTTGGTAACGTTTAAAAGGGAAACTAAGGGATCCATGATGCATGGCTACATACCTTGCAAAAGGAATGGTTAAATCGTATCTTAATGCTCTTTCTGTAATTTGCGTGCTAGATTTTCCTTCCAATATTTTTTGGAACCCTTCACCTGTAGCTGCTGCTTTTTGTGGGTTATCTAAACCGTTGTTTAAAATTTTGAAAATCAACTTATCTCCTTCTTCTCCGTACTTACCCATCAAGGTGTCCAATTGTTCCATCGCAGGTGTTTCCAGCGGCTGAAATCCATGTAATTCAAATACCGTCCGAATGGTTTGGAAGATGTACTGTCTTTTTTGAACAGTCGCTGCGTTGAAATCTCTGGTGCCTTGTGGTAAAGAAGGTTTACTCATGAACTCGAATTTGTTTGTAAAGATAATTTTTTAAATCGTTACCATGTTAATTGTTTAATTTGCTTTTCAAAATTGCCCTATATGGAAGAAAGAGAAAAATCTGAAAGGTCTTATCGTTTTTTTAGACGTATTTATGACTTCTCCATGTCTACATTGATTCTTGGAATTGGTGGCCTTTTGTTTGGCGCCAAGTATTTCAAAATGGATATGGTATTGAATATTGACAATGATTTTAGACTCATTTTTGGCACTTTGTGCCTGGTTTACGGTGGATTTAGGCTATTTAGAGCCATCAAACAAGATTATTAATGCTATCAAGCAACAACTTAGTGACTATGCGCCCCTTTTTATTTGGATGGATTTATATACTCTTATTGGCTTCATGCAATACTTCACCCGAAAAGACCAGGGATACCCCCAATTCAGGGTTGATACGCATCTCTGTGGAGGAAAGCTTTAGACCCTTTATGGAGGAGCAGTTAAAAGTCTTTTTGGCAAGCAATCCCGAGGCTCAGATTGAGGCTAGTTATAAATCAGAGATCGATTGTTTCAAAGATTTAGCCAATGACAGTACAAGGATGATTTTCGTTACAAGAGGTTTAACGAAGGAGGAGCAAGTAGACTATAAAAAAAGCCTCAGTTTCAATCCAAATTTTGCCATTCTTGCTTACAATGCAGTGGCGGTATTGATTCATAAATCAGCAAAGGATTCGGTATTTAGCTTGGAAGCCTTAAGTCAAAGACTCACCGGTAAGTCCAATAAAGAAGTGGTGATGGATGGAAATAATTTAACAGGGATCATTCGATTTTTAAAAGATAGTTTAGCAAAAGACACCCCTTTGGGTAAAAACGTGGTGGCAGCAAATGGAAGTAAAGAAGTGATAGACTATATCGCTACACATACTGATGCCATTGGGTTTGTGGGGATTAACTGGATTGGAGATGGGTATGATCCTGCCCAAATTGAATTGCGTAAAAAAGTAAAATTAGGCTTGGTAGAATGTACACAATGCATTGAAAAAGGCTATTTTTCAAAACCATCACCTGCTACAATCAGCAAAGCACAATATCCGCTTACTTTACCCATCTATTTTATTTTAAAAGAAAAT
>CAXNMZ010000020.1:0-17898 GCA_964203125.1 Chitinophagales bacterium
CCAAATTCGATTGGCGTACCTCCATAAATATCAATGACTTCTTGAGGCACTGGCATTTTAGTTAAATCAGCCAAAGCGTGTACCGCAGCCAATTTCATCGCCTCGTTAATTTTAGTAGCGCGTACGTCTAAAGCGCCTCTAAAAATATAAGGGAAACCTAATACATTGTTTACCTGATTAGGGTAATCGCTTCGTCCAGTGGCAAAAATGATATCTGGTCTGGTTTGAATTGCGATATCATAACTAATTTCTGGATTCGGATTTGCTAATGCAAAAACGATGCAATCCTTTGCCATAGAAAGTAACATCTTTTCATTTAAAACATCTGCCTTCGATAATCCTAAAAACATATCAGTACCTACTAAGACCTCTTCTAAAGAGGCATCCAATGCACAATTTTGATTGGTAAACATTTTTTTTCTGCCATCTAAATTATCGCGATCAGCATGGATTAATCCTTTTGTATCAAACATGTATAAATTTTCACGCGCTAAGCCCAGTGCTAAATAAATGCTTGCACAGGATGTGGCAGCAGCACCAGCGCCATTAATCACTACTTTAATATTTTCAATTTTTTTTCCAGTTAACTCAAGCGCATTCAAGAGTGCAGCAGCGCTTACAATTGCGGTACCATGCTGATCATCGTGCATGATTGGAATATTCAATTCTGCTTTTAATCTTTCTTCTATTTCAAAACAGTCTGGAGCAGATATGTCTTCTAAATTAATCCCACCAAAAGTTGGAGATAAAATTTTCACCGTTCTTATAAATTCTTCTAGGTCTTTGGTATCTAATTCTAAATCAAAAACATCAATGTCTGCAAATATTTTAAATAAGACCGCCTTCCCTTCCATCACTGGTTTACTTGCAAGTGGTCCTATGTCTCCTAATCCCAATACAGCAGTACCATTGGATATTACGGCAACTAGATTTCCTTTTGTAGTATACTCATATACCTTACTAGCATCAGCCTCAATAGCTAGACAAGGTGCAGCAACACCAGGTGAATAGGCCAATGCTAAATCTTTTTGGGTATCTGTTTCTTTAGTTGGGGTTACTTCTATTTTACCAGGCCTTCCTTTAGCGTGATAATGCAATGCCTCTTTTTCCATAAATTTAATATCCTGTTTTTAAATAACTCCAACCTTCCTCTTGTTTCATGACTAATTCAGCCACGCCAGATGGGACTGAGCTAACAGAAGGAATCAGCATATCTTTTCGGATGCCATATTTATTCATGGTGTTTTCACAAGCATTAAAAATCACTCCAAGCTTTGTCATAGTTTCTATTTCAGAGACTAAGTGCGACTTTTCTTTTACTAAAAAATTCAAGGCTTTTCCGTGCACCACGACTTCTATCGTCACTTTTCCAGGCCATACTTTTTGAAAATTTCGAACATTACCAAGCATACTACTCCATACTGCAGTATCACCCGAATTTAGTTGCATCACCACTTGATGCATTTTGACTTGTTGCGCTTGAGCCACGGCAACTGCACTTATATTAAAAAAAAGAACCAATGCGATTAGATGTAAATTTTTCATATTAGTTGAATAGTCATTATTTAAAATAATTCTTACTCAAAATACAACATTTATAACAGAGTTTTAGCCCGATGGTCTATTGTGTATAATTTATAAATCAATCTCGTTTTTTTTGATAAAATAATTGGGTAGGTGACATTTATCACCTATCTTTTATTATTATATATACACTTTTGTGTCAAATAATACATCATGGAAATTATAGGCTATTTGGCTTCAATTTTAATTGGCATTTCGCTTGGTTTAATTGGCGGAGGAGGTAGTATTCTAACAGTTCCGGTTTTAGTATATTTATTTCATGTTGAGCCTGTTTTAGCAACAGCCTATTCGCTTTTTATTGTTGGTTCAAGTAGCCTTGTTGGTGCCTGGCCTAAATACAAACAAGGCTTTGTCAATCTAAAAACTGCCATCATCTTTGGAATACCTTCTATCATTGCTGTATTTGCGACAAGAAAATTTTTATTACCGGCCATTCCTACAGAGCTTGGCGCCATCGCTGGTTTTGAAATAACAAAATCTTTAATGATGATGTTGTTATTTGCCATTTTAATGGTGGCAGCCTCTTTTTCAATGATACGATCAAAATCTAGCAATCTTGAAGTAACAGAAGAAGCTCAAAAATTTAATTACCCAATGATTTTGCTAGAGGGTGCATTAGTAGGTGTACTTACTGGCTTGGTTGGTGCAGGTGGTGGTTTTTTAATTATACCCGCGTTGGTAATGTTAAGTAAACTTCCAATGAAGCAGGCTGTGGGTACTTCTCTATTGATTATTGCTGCAAAATCTTTAATTGGATTTACAGGTGACCTTGGAAATAAAACAATGGACTGGACTTTATTACTTTCTGTCACTGCGCTTGCCATTGCAGGCATTTTTATTGGTGATAAGTTAAGCAAAAGCATTGATGGCAATAAGTTAAAAAAAGGCTTTGGCTGGTTTGTGCTGATTATGGGGCTTTATATCATAGCACAACAATTATTCTTTCCAACAGGTACGGGACATTAACACAAAAAGTTATTTAAAACCTTTAAGTCATTTCTTTGTGGTGGCATTCAATTTGTTTCTAAACCACTTTATTATTTTCATTTTTAAATAATTTTGAGGTAAACATGGAAGATTGTGATAAAAGTCCCCTAATTTATAATGAATTAAACGAATTTTCCCTATCCAAAATGAAATTTTCAAATGAAAAAAAACAATGCAGATCGTAGGAATTTTATAAAAAATGCTACTGTTTTAGGATTTGGCATTCCAGTTTCACTTGCAACGATTAGTAAAGCGCAAGCGAATACTAGTAGCAGCTCGAGTCAGAGCATTGTTAATTCAAAAGAAAATAATATTCAAGCAGAAAATGAATTTAGCATTTTCATCACCACCGATTTACATGCACAGATTCATACACATGATGAGTTCTTTTGGGAAAATGGCAAAGCAGTCTATAAAAAAAGAGGCGGCATAGCGGTACTTAAAACAATGGTGGATCAATTAAGGGCTAATCATCCACAAAATATTTTATACGATGGTGGGGATTATTTTCATGGACATGGTGTAGCTTCTTTGTCGGAAGGTGAAGCCTTGATACCATTAATGAATGCATTTAAATATGATTTAATTTTACCAGGCAACTGGGAAGTAGTGTATAAAAAGAAAAAGATGCTCTATGATATGGGGCATGCTACAGCTGCTAAGATTTGTGCGAACATGTGGCACAAAACAAATGATCCAGAAAATGGCACATTAATTTATGCTCCTTATTGGATCAAATATATTGCAGGTGCTAAAGTAGGATTTATTGGCTATACAGATCATTTAGTTCCAAAAAGACAATCTCCTGCATACAGCGAAGGCATTGGGTTTACACACGCTACGGATAATGTTGCAAAGTATATTAAGTACTTAAAAGAGGTGGAAGGATGTGGTATTATTTTTGTCGTTACGCATATGGGTCTTGCACAGCAAGTTGGTCTTGCGAACGATCCAAACATAGAAGGGGCAGATTTTATTTTAGGCGCAGACACGCACGAACGTGTTCGTGTGCCGATACAAGGAAAATATACAAAAGTAGTTGAATGTGGTGCATTTGGATCCTTCTTGGGAAAACTAGATATCAAAGTCGAAGATGGAAAGATTGCTACTTATGTCTATGAATTAATGGATGTAGATCCTGAAAAATATCCAGCAGATAAAAAAACATTGGCATTGGTTGAAAAAGCAGCAGCACCCTATCAAGATAAAATGAATCAAGTGATAGGTTATGCTTCAACGCCATTGGTTCGATATTTTGTTTTAGAAACACCTATGGATAATTTAATTACAGATGCAGTGATGTGGAAGTTTAAGCCAGACATTGCTTTAAGCAATGGATTTAGATTTTGTCAACCACTAGCTGTACCAGAAAATAAAAATCAAGTGGCTATTACCAATGAGTTTTTATGGAATATGTTACCGGTTGATTCCACTGCAAAAATGGGTGAAGTCACAGGGCTTCAAATTTTAGATTGGTTGGAAAAAGAATTAGAAAATGCATTTGCTACAGATCCAAGTAAACGTTTTGGCGGTTGGTTTGTGCGTTTTGCAGGCATGGAAGTGAATTGTACCATTGGTAAACCAAAAGGGCAAAGAGTCAACTGGGTAAAAATAAAGGGACAGGCCTTAGATAAAAACAAATTGTATAAAATTGTGGCTTGTGAAAGAGAAGGAGACCCAAATGATACCTTATGTAGAATAGAAAAAGTAACCAACCCAATGGCTACGAATATAAGTTTACATGAAGTGATCAAATCTTATTTAGCAAGCAACTCACCTGTAGCACCTAAACTAGAAGGCAGAACTATTGCAACAGATCAATCTCCTACGCTATTGACACAATTACAAGGGACTACTTATCAATTTAGATAGATGAAAAATTTATTTAGTCTTCAATATTTGGAAAGCATAAAACCTATAAAATAAAAATTAATGAAAAAACAATATCTAGTACTACTTGGTATCATTACATTAATTAGTATTTACTTTTTAGTAGGATTTATTAGTGGAGATTACTTTAAAATTGATGGTACTATTGCTAAAACTGATAGCACTTGGGTGGGGCCAAGTATTTATATAGACAATACCACAGTGGGCGAAGAACGCGAATTAGTTATTTATGGACAAGAGCTAATTGCACATACTTCTAAATACCTTGGACCTAAGGGATCTGTTGCTCAAATTACAAATGGCATGAATTGCCAAAACTGTCACTTACAAGCTGGCGCAAAGGCATGGGGCAATAATTACGCTGCCGTATTTTCTACCTATCCTAAATTTAGAGATCGAAGCGGACAAATAGAAACGATATATAAACGTGTAGCAGATTGTATGGAAAGAAGTTTGAACGGGACTGCCGTAGATAGTAATAGCAGAGAATTCAAGGCGATCTATACTTATATCAAATGGCTAGGGCAAGATGTAAAAAAAGATGAGAAGCCATATGGATCTGGAATAGAAAAATTAGCTTATTTAGATCGTGCAGCTGATCCACAAAAAGGACAAATTGTATACACTGCACAATGTCAAAGTTGTCATGGTGCAAATGGAGAAGGGCAGTTCACTTTAGATGAATTAGAATATGCTTATCCTCCACTTTGGGGACCACATAGTTACAATGATGGTGCGGGTTTATTTAGGATAAGTAATTTTGCAGGTTATGTAAAAAATAATATGCCTTATCTATTAACCTCACATGCAGCTCCTACATTAACAGAAGAGGAGTGTTGGGATGTAGCTGCCTTTGTCAATAGCCAACCAAGACCACACAAAGACCAATCAAAAGACTGGCCTAAATATGATAAAAAGCCTTTAGACTTTGCTTTTGCACCTTACGCAGATAGCTTCTCAGAAAATCAACATAAATATGGACCTTATAAGGCCATTAAAAAATTCTATAGTAAATAAAAAAACAATCAACATGATCGAACAGATTCAACAACCCTGGCCTTGGTATGTGGCTGGTGTTATTATTGGGCTTATTGTACCTGCATTGCTTATTTTAGGCAATAAAACTTTTGGTATCTCTTCTAATCTTAGACACATATGTGCTGCATGTTTTCCTGCAGACATTAAATTCTTTAAATATGATTGGAAAAAAGAAATATGGAATTTCTTTTTCATAGGAGGTATTTTCTTAGGCGCGTTTTTAGCAAATCATTATTTAATGAGCAATGCGCCAATGGAAGTAAGTCCAGCATTGCAGGCGGAGTTAGCGCAATACGGTATTACTAATTACAATTATATGCTACCTTCTGAATTATTTAGCTTTGAAGCCCTATTTACACTTCGTGGGTTTATTATGATGGTCGTAGGTGGATTCTTAGTAGGTTTTGGTACAAGGTATGCAGGTGGTTGTACTTCTGGCCATTCAATTATGGGCTTGAGTAATTTACAATGGCCTTCTCTGGTTGCAACTATTTGCTTTATGGTAGGGGGATTCTTTATGGCCAATATTATTTTACCTTGGATTTTATCCTTATAAAAAATTAAATTATGAATAACGAAAGAGTACAAAATATAGATAGTAATACAGCTTGCATAAATGCATCAGAACAAACACATCCAGGCTGGTATAATTTAAAGTACACCCTAGTTGGTATACTTTTTGGTATTGTTTTTGTAAAAGCCGAAATTATATCTTGGTTCAGAATTCAAGAGATGTTTCGTTTACAAAGTTTTCACATGTTTGGCGTCATTGGGACTGCAGTAGTGGTAGGTGCTATTTCGGTTTTCTTAATTAAGAAATTCAATGTCAAAACCATTCATGGAGAAGTGATCAAAATTGCAGATAAAGAATTTAACAAAGGCCAAATTTATGGAGGTTTATTATTTGGATTTGGCTGGGCAATTACTGGTGCTTGTCCAGGCCCCTTGTTTGCACATATTGGTGCAGGGTTCTATGCTGTATTAGTTGTAATTCTAAGCGCCATTGCTGGCACTTGGACCTATGGTTATTTTCAAGAAAAACTACCGCATTAAATATTTAAAAAAATAGCCTCAATTATGAGGCTATTTTTTTAAATATACTGTTTTCTCTCAAGTTCTGAATGAATCTAAACAATACAGCAGAAATTAATACCCCAATTCCAATTGCAGTTAATCTAGCCAGTATCGGCGCTGCTGGACCTTGTGCATTATAAATTCCCCATAAAGCCCAAGCAACGACTAAAGTAAAAGAAACTACTTGAAATTTTTTAACCATCAGCAGCGCAAGCACTATTGCAATTAAAATCATGGCTGCACTCCAATAAACAGGCGCAATGCTCAATGCAGTCCACTTATAAGCAACCAATAAAGCAGTGATATTAGCGATGGTGGCAACAGAGATCCAACCCAAATAAACAATAAAAGGTGTTTGTAAAATAAATTTTTGAGTGGTAGTTAAATCATGCGCCATTGTTTTACTTTTCAAAAATAATTGAATGAGCGTGCTTAAAAACAACAACATGATCAGCACAGATAATTCAATTTGTAAATAATGCCAAGCAACTATCCAAGACATGTTAAAGACGCAAGTCAATAAAAAATAAAAATTGATGCGCTCAATAAATACATATGCTTTGGGATATTGTTGGCGTTTAAACGTATAGTAAGTGTACCCAATGGTGTATGATAATAATAATAAATAAATCACACCCCAAATAGAAAATGTAAATCCGGCTGGCACAAATGCATTGGGATAGAATGCAGAAATCTGGCCAGTATTATATCCATTGATGGGTAAAATATTGGCCAGGGCATTCACTGCAATCACACCTAAGAATAAGACCCAGGTGAGTATTATTTTCATTTTAAATACTTGTTAAACCAATTGATATGTGCGTTATGACGATGCACGATATAACTTGGTACGCGTATGCCGTGGTTTTGATTTGGATAGATAATCAATTCAGTTGGAATACCTTCTGATTTAAATGCTTGGTACATTTGTTCAGCGCCAATCACAGGCACATTAAAATCTGCCTGACTTGCCATGAATAAAACAGGCGCTTTAATTTCCTTTACTTTATAGAATGGATAGGACAATGCCTCATATTTTTTAGGATTCTCCCAAGGTTTGCCTAATTCATCTTCGTATTGCGTAACGTATTGATCAGATCCATACACCGACATCATGAGTGAACTTCCTGCACCACTTACGCCAGCTTTAAAACGCTTATCTGTAGCAATGGTATAATTGGTCAAGATTCCACCATAACTCCAACCTGCAATTCCAAGTCTATTTGGATCCACAATGCCTTCTTTAATTAAATAATCTGCTGCACCAACAATGTCTTTCACTTCCTTATTTCCCCAGTCAGCATAAATTACACTTGTAAATGCAACACCTCTTCCACTACTTCCACGATAATTCACATTGGCCACCGCATAGCCCGCTTGCGCATAAATTCTTGAAGTCATATCAAAAGCATAATCATCCTGTGCCACTGGACCACCATGAATGAATAAAATCAATGGTAAATTCTTTGCTCCACTATCTGGTAAGTGTAAAATGCTTGATACGATTGTGCCATCAGATGAAGTAGATTGAAAACCTTTATGGTATCCTTTTTTCATGCTTTTCACAAATGCATCTTGTAAATAAGTAAGTCTTTTGGTCGATTTATTTTGATAACTATAAATTTCATTCGGGGTTTCTAAATTAGCAAATAGCAAAACCATATCACCCTTGTCATTCATATCCATAGCGCTATACACCCCCATTTCATTGGTTAATAAAGTTGGCTGTTGAGTTTGGATATTAAATTGTACAAGGTTTTGTTTTCTATCATCTTCTATTAAAGACAAAATGGACTGACCATCTATAGACCAAGCAATAGAAGAGAATGCACGATCATAATTTTTTGAAACAATTGATATGGTTTTCGATTTAAGATCATAAATACCTAATTGTGTAATGTCATACATGTCGAAATTTCTTTCTGAACTAGATTGTAAAAATGCAATTTTAGAATTATCTGGGCTAAATACTGGATTCGTGTTAGCTCCTTTATAAGTCGTTAACTGCAATGGTGTAGCCCCTTTAGTAGGTTTTAATAAAAATAAATCCGTATTAGAATTCTTATCAGGATTTTCTGAAACATTGCTCGTATATACAATCATAGCATCGTCTGCACTTATAGCAACACTCGACTCATTGTAATTTCCGCTTGTTAATGTATCTAATTTTTTTGTGGTTAAATCAAATAAATAGATATGTGTTTTACGATTGTCTAAATAACCCTCATTATCTTGTTTGAATTTATACCTAGTCATTTCATAAGGTGTTCTAATTTTAGACTTTGCTGTATCCGCGTAGTTAAAATCTTTTACGACTACAATCATTTTTTTACCGCTATTAAACCAAACATAATCATTAATCTCTCCTTTGATATTAGTTAGTTGAACGCCTTCTCCACCTCGACGATCCATTAAAAATACTTGTGAGCCCTTGTCCTCATCTTTCCCCTTCGTTAAATAAGAAATGTATTTGCCATCTGGGCTCCATTGGTAATTGCCAACACCCATAGTTTGTTCTGTTAAAGTGATGGTCTCTTTGCCGTCGGACGACATCATATATAATTTGGACGCTGATCTATCTTTTGCCGCGTCAATTTTTGATTGACTATACAAAATCCAGCTGCCTTCTGGAGAAATTTTAGGTCTTGAAACTGCTTCCATTTTATAGACATCAGTTGGAACTTGTGCCATCATTACATTTGCAATGCAAATAGAAAAAAAGGCGATTAGGTACGATTTGTTCATGGTCTAGATCTTTTTGGTGAATTATAATATTCTAATTTACTAAAGTTTGAACAACTTGGTGTCAATAATTTAATTAAATTGATGGTACAAATCTAGCTTATGTCAAATCGTAGAAATTTTATTCAAAAATTAGGATTAGCTGCTGGGGCTTTTTCAGCAAATAGTTTATTCAATCAGGCGCATGCTGCGGAATTCCAACATATCAACTTACAAAAACAAGCTTTATCGCCTATTGAAATTGCAGCCGACGAGGATTATTGGTCGGTCGTGCAGCAAGGCTATACAGCAAGTCCAAATATCATTAATTTAAATAACGGAGGGGTAAGTCCGAGTCCAAGGATTGTGCAAGAAGCGGTTGAACGTTTTAATAAACTATCCAATGAAGGGCCCTCTTATTTTATGTGGCGTATTTTGGATCAAGGAAGAGAACCGCTTAGGTATAAATTAGCCCAGCTTGCAGGGGCAGATCCAGAAGAAGTGGCTATTAACCGAAATGCAACCGAAGCGCTGAACACGATCATTTTTGGATTAAACCTAAAAGCAGGGGACGAAATCATTGGCACCAAGCAAGACTACCCCAATATGATCAATGCTTGGAAACAAAGAAGCAGTAGGGATGGCATTGTTTACAATCAGTTGAATTTTAAATTTCCAATCGAGGACGAAGATGCCATTGTTGCTGCTTTTGAAAAAGCCATCACGCCTAAAACAAAAATTATTCATATCACGCATGTGATTAATTGGATTGGACAAATCATGCCTGTTAAAAAATTATGCGCGATGGCAAAAAGACATGGCATTGAAACCATTGTGGATGGTGCACATAGTTTTGGATTAATGGATTTTAGCGTGCCTGATTTAGGTTGCGATTATTTTGGAACTTCATTGCATAAATTTTTATCCGCCCCAATAGGTTCTGGTATGCTATGGATTAAGAAAGAAAATATTGCTAAAATATGGCCGCTGGTTTGTAATGACCAGCCAAACAGTGCTGATATAAGAAAGTTTGAAACCCTTGGTACAAGAAGCTTCCCAATTGAACAAGGGATTGGAGAAGCCATTAATTTTCATACTGCAATTGGAAGTAAACGCAAAGAGGAACGTATTCGTTATTTAAAAAATTATTGGGCAAGTAAAGTAGTAACAATACCAAAAGTAAAAATTCATACTTCTTTCAAACCTGAATTTGCTTGTGGTATTTGCGGCGTAAGTATAGATGGTATGACACCAGGAGCATTAGACAGCGCTTTGTTTTCAACATATAAAATTCACACAGTTGGCATTGTTTGGGAAAATGTAAGCTGTGTCAGAATCACCCCTCATGTGTATACTAGACTTGAGGACTTGGATAAACTAATTTACGCGATTGGGGCGATTGCTAGTAAAAAATAAAATTAAAAAAAATCAATAAAAAAGGAGAGCGCGATGCGCTCTCCTTTTTTTGTATAAAATTTTAAATCGTCTAGACCCATTGACTATTTAAGGGTTGGATAAACAATCCCCAATTGCTCTAAATAAGTACCATACTTACTTGGATCATAATAGAATTTTTCAAGTTGGCTTCTAAACGCCCCTTGAATTTCTTTATTCAAATGAATGGCAGGAGGATCGTTTTTAGTAATGAAAGGAATGTACTGAGTCTCTTTTGTTTGTACTTCCTTAAAATACTTTTTAGCATCTGCGACTAAACTAGGCTTGGTAAACAAATCCAATAAAGTCATGGCTGTGGCTTCTGCCCCTACTAAAGATCCCTTGTGTGCAATAGGTGTCGCCATGGCAATCGCATCTGCCCAATGGTGTCCTTTTGTTCCAGGAATATTTGCTGGATACCTTAACACGATGGTTGGTAGGTTCCAAGAAATATCTGCAATATCATCAGATCCTCCACCCCATGAAAATGCAACAGATCCTTTTAAAGTATCAATGCTCGTTTTTAAGCCATCAATTGGATTGCCTTGTTGGTCTTTCTTTGGCGCTTCCACCAAAGCTTGTACACCCTTCGCCAATGCAATGTCTTTTTCATCCCAAATAGGCATGCCTACTTTTTTAATATTGGCATACATCGCTTCTGCAAGCGGCTTGTTAAAATGACCAGGCCATGCAGTGCCTAACATTTGATGTGTCATTTTTGTATTTGTCATCATCGCTGCGCCTTGTGCAATTTTGATGCCTGATTCATAATTCATCTTGATATCTTCATAGGTACGTTCTCTAAAATAGTACCACACACTTGCTTTACTTGGAACCACATTTGGTTGGTCCCCTCCATCTACAATCACATAGTGTGATCTATTGGTTGGCTTAAGATGTTCTCTCTTAAAATTCCATCCTACATTCATTAATTCTACTGCGTCTAATGCACTTTTCGCTCTCCATGGTTGACCAGCAGCATGCGCCGCTTCTCCTTCAAAATCAAAACGCACACTCACTAATCCATTGCCACCATTGTCTCCATAACTAGAAGTAAAATCACCACTCACATGGGTGAAAATACAGGCGTCCACATCTTTAAAATAACCATCACGCACATACCAAGCTTTTGTTCCAACTAATTCTTCGGCAATACCAGGCCAAATTAAAATAGTACCTGGTAATTTTTCACGCTCCATTAATTCTTTCATCGCAATCGCTGCATAAATGATCACAGCTTGTCCAGAATTATGTCCTTCACCATGACCAGGTGCGCCTTCCACAATCGGTGCTTTGTAGGCTACGCCTGGTTTTTGAGAGGCTTTAGGAATACAATCCACATCGCTTCCCAATGCAATCACAGGCGAACCAGATCCCCACTTAGCCATCCAAGCAGTCGGTACATTTGAAATGCCATTTTCTACCGTGAAGCCGTTTTTTGTCAAAACAGAAGTGATGTATTTAGAAGTTTCAACTTCTTGAAATCCCAATTCGGCAAAACTAAAAATTTGATCTACCATCACTTGCACTTCCTTAGACTTACCAGCAACAGTCTGCATGAGGGTTTGCTTTAATGCAGCTAAATCTTTTTCGGTATATTTTTTTTGCGCAAAAATGGGCAAAGAGAAACTTAGTAAACAAACACATAATAGTATGCGTTTAATCAATTGAATTGGCATAGTAAATTTTTATAATGATGATACAATGAATTTCAAGACATAAGGTACAAAAAAAATCCCCTATCTAAAAAGATAAGGGATCAATATTTTATAAATGGTGTCGTTTATTTGGCAGCCATTTTGAATTCAACTGTTTTAGTATTTGAAGCAGTAGATTTAGATGTAACAACAACCGAAAGATTGTATAACACTCCAGGTATTAAACCAGTTACAGTTAATGGATTCGTTAGGCTGGTAGATGAAATACTATTGGTAAAAGCCGTTGTATTATCTAACACTTTAATCAGTTTAGTATCAATGGTTACGCCGCTTGCAGGAATTGCAGCCAATTTGACATCTATTCTTTGTGATGTACCGACTACCGCATAAATATTATTAGCACCTGGGTCGATATCAATGACTACACCGTTGGTGGCAGTTAAGCTTGGTTCCACGACAACTACAGGAGGAGGCGTTGGAGTAGGTGTTGGACTATCTCCACCTTTACTACAGCCAAGAAAGCCAATGCTTAAAACTAAAATCAAAATTTTGTACCTCATAAGTGCTATTATTAAGTTCGCACACTAAAGTTAATAATTTTTGGCAATATTTTGGTTGGATAAGACTTAAAATTAAATGGATAGCATTTTTTCGGCCTATCACTTGAAGGTATAAATACTTGAAAAATAAGCGTCTAGAATGGCTAGGTTTAACCCATGCACTATCTAAATACTATTTTTATTTTCTTATTGATTCTATTGCAATTGGCTTTTACTCCTTCGAATGCGCAACAATTGCCATTACAAACATTTAGTCTTGCTGCTGATCATTTTATGACTACACAGGTGGATGGCTTGCAAGTAGACTGGCGCCTGGATCTTGGACTGACCACCATGCCACTAGACCAATCGAATCTTTATCATTTTAGTGCAGGTTTTTTACAACCAAGTATCAATCGTTTTAGCAAGGATGGATTAGAAGGAAAATACAATCCCAGTATTGAATTAAGAACTTCAATTCGTGGAGATGCGATGTTGCTTTTTTCAAAGGAGCCCGACCTGATTTTTTTTGGATATACAATTTATAATCTGCACGGTCAGGCCATTCTTAGTGATCCAACAAAATATAGAAGTGGTTATGCAGGAAGATACATTGATTTGAATAGACTGTCTAGTGGAGTCTATATCATGCAAGTATTTTTTTTACCAGAGTTTCTAAGTTTTGACAACAAAACAAATTATTGGATGAAGCATATAAAATTTATCAAACCATGAAATCTATCCTACTCGTTTTATTGCTGCTTTATTGTCATATTGGGCTGAGTCAAAACCAAAAGGGCATTGCTTTTCAGGCAGTTGCTAGAACAAGTAATGGCGTGGTTATGCCTAATAAATTAATACAAATTAGAATTAGTATTTTAAAAGATACTTTGACCGAAGAACTACTATATCAAGAAATAAAATCTGTTACCACTAGTCCATTAGGTTTGTTTACCATTTTAATTGGGACTTCAGAGTCTGCTAAAATAGTCACCATTGGCGCATTTGAAAAAATCAATTGGACAGCAGGTACTTATTTTATACGAGTAGAAATTGATCCAGACAATCATTTACAATTTATTCGGATTGGACAACAACAAATTCATTATACCGCTTACGCTTTTTCGGCAGACCATGTCTTAGCAGAAAATTTAGAAGGTGTTTTAAGTATACCACAGGGAGGCACTGGCGTGAATAATCTATCTGCCTTGAAATTAGCATTGCAAATAGATAAAGTCAATAATGTCCCAGATAGTATTAAAATTTTAAGCAAGGCGTCCATCCAAGCATTGTCTTTAAAATTAGATAAAGTCGATCATGTCCCAGACAGTCTTAAAATTTTAAGCAAGGCGTCCATCCAAGCATTGGCATTCAAATTAGATAAAAAAGATACAGCGAGTTTAAGCAATAGAATTAACCAAAAATTAAATAAGGGAGAAATAACTGGTTCGGAACTTGCTGAAGGCTTAGGCTTTCTGCCCCTTGAAATATACTTTGGCGCATTTACAGATACAGCAAGGCAAATGGCATTGATCAATACGGCCACAGCGATCAAATGGCGCGATACCATTGGTCAAAATCGGGTGTCTATTGGGCTAAATACCAACCTAGATCCAACCAGGCTGCTTGTTGTGAGAGCGGGTACCTATCTGGTTCAGTATAGCCTCCAAGTGAACAATACGCAAATAGCCAATGACGAAATCAGTATTTGGATTAGACGCAATGGCGCTGCTTACCCCAATACCCTCAGGCAATTTTTGACGGGCGCCGTAGGCGTCAAAAATATTTTTTTGGGACAATCAATGGTGGTCTTTGGTGAGGATGATTATCTAGAATTATTTTTTAGTGTTAAACACAATCAAACACAAATATTCAAAACAACTGCTTTAACCAATCCTTCCAGACCTGCCACCCCAAGTGCTCAGATCATGCTTTTCAGAATACAATAATGTGGCGCTTTTCCATTCGTAAAATTTGTTTTAAAATTCAAGCCGACCTAGTTAACTTTAGTTTGAACAAAAAACAACATTATGCGTCGAATTATATCTCTGCTCAGTATTGTGCTTTTATTAAGTGTTCAACTTATGGCACAATCTGTTCCTAGTCCAAAAAGTCATTTTGGATTTAATATCGGTGACAATTATAAATTGACCACTTTCACCGCTACAGAAGCTTATTTAAAAAAAGTAGAAGCTAGTTCTAATAAAGTTAAATTAGTGACGATGGGTAAAACCGAAGAAGGTCGTAATCATTACATGATGGTTGTATCCAGTCCCGAAAATATCAAGCAACTACAAAAATACAAATCGATTTCTCAAAAGCTAGCAAGAGCGGAAGGCTTATCAGAGGAAGATGCGAAGCAACTAGCGAATGATGGAAAAGCAGTGGTATGGATAGATGGAGGCTTACACGCAACCGAAGTGGTGGGTATTCATCAGTGGATTGAATCCATGTACCAGATCATCACAAGACAGGATGATGAAACAAAAAATATTTTAAAAAATACGATCATCTTATTTGTGCACGCCAATCCTGATGGACAAGAATTGGTTTCAAATTGGTATATGCGTAACACAGATACTTTAAAAAGATCTACTGCTGCATTGCCACGCTTGTATCAAAAATATATTGGACACGATAACAATCGTGATTTTTTTATGACGAACATGAGTGAATCAAAAAATATGAGTCGTCAACAATATATCGAGTGGATGCCTCAAATTTTATACAACCACCACCAAACAGGTCCAGCTGGAACCGTTGTGGCAGGCCCTCCTTACAGAGATCCATTTAATTACGTGTACAGTCCATTATTGATTACAAGTTTGGACGCAATGGGCGCCGCTATGAGTAGTCGTTTAAATGCAGAACAAAAACCCGGCTATACGATGAAGAGTGGATCGGTTTATTCTACCTGGTGGAATGGTGGATTAAGAACCACAGCATACTATCATAATATTGTTGGTATTTTAACAGAGATCATTGGTAGTCCAACTCCAATGAATATTCCTTTGGTACCACAAAGATTGATTCCAAATAGTGGATTGCCTTTTCCAATTGCACCACAAAAATGGTATTTCAAAAATTCAATCGATTATTCTATTTCCTTAAATTATGCCGTACTCAACTATGCAGCAAGACATAAAGACGAAGTGCTAATGAATATGTATCGAATGGGTAAAGAAGCCATTGAATCAGGCAACAGAGACAACTGGACCCTTTCTCCTAATAAAGTTGAAATGTTGACTGAACAATTAAAAACAGAAAAGAGAGATACGCGTGAAGATACTGTTGCATTACAAAATTATGCTAAAGTGTATAAGGCACCTGCATTAAGAGATCCTAGAGCCTATATTATTCCTGCAATTCAAACAAGTAGCGCAGTTGCCTTTGTTAATATTTTAATTCAAAGTGGTATCAAAGTGCATCAAGCAACAAATGATTTTGTTGTGAATGGAAAAAATTATCCAGCAGGTTCTTATGTGGTAAGAACGAACCAAGCATTTAGAGCGCATGTATTGGATATGTTTGATCCACAGGATCATCCAAATGATTTTTTATATCCAGGAGGACCACCAGTACGCCCTTATGATGCGGCAGGATGGACACCGGCATATACCATGGGGATTGAGTTTGATAGAATCTTAGATGATTTTAATGGTCCATTTGAAGCCATTCCTTATGGCCAAATTCAATATGCAAAAACAACTGTTTTTAACACAGCAAATAGTGTCAATAAATTTTATGCGATCCAGTCTAATGACAACAATAGTTTTGTAAAAATCAATGATTTATTAAAAGCGGGTAAAGCAGTGTATAAAAATCAAAAAGGATTTTATTTTGAAATGGCAGATGCATCAAAAGACAAAGAGATGATTGCTAAAGCAGGTTTAAATTTTGTTGCTGTAGAAAGTCTTCCTACGGATGCAGCGAAAATCACTACATTAAAAATTGGCTTATGGGATCGTTATGGTGGTTCCATGCCTTCTGGTTGGGTAAGATGGATTTTGGAGCAGCACCATTTTGATTTTAAACTATTGTACGCAAAAGAAATCAATGCAGGAAATTTAAAAGACAAGTTTGATGCCATTGTTTTTGTAGATGGTGCCATCCCTTCTATGGTTGAAGGGCCTGCTTCTCCTTATGATGAAAAAGAACCCAACTTAGACGAAATCCCTGCAGAATTTCATGCGATGATTGGAAAAATTACTGCCGAAAAATCTATTCCTGCACTAAAAGCTTTTGTTGAAGCGGGAGGAACAATCATTACAATAGGATCGAGCGCCAACCTAGCATACCATTTTAAACTGCCAGTTAAAAATGCCATCACAGAAATGAATAACGGAAAAGAGCGCACGCTTCCAGGTGAGAAATTTTATATCCCAGGAAGTATCTTACAAGTCGCTGTTGCGCCTGCCCTAAAAGCCAACTGGGGGATGAAAAATAAAGCAGATGTCTACTTTAACAATAGCCCTGTATTTAAAGTACAACCCGATGCCATTGCAAATGGCACCATCACACCGCTTGCTTGGTTTGCATCAGACAAAACTTTGAGAAGCGGCTGGGCATTTGGACAAGCCTACTTGCAAGATGGTGTTGCTGCTTTTGAAGCAAAACTAGGAAAAGGAAAAGTATATGTGTATGGACCTGAAATTACATTCAGAGGACAAACACATTCTACTTATAAAATGTTGTTCAATCAGTTGTATCAATAATTGATTATACAAAACAAGTCCCTTGTGAAGGGGTAAAAAAAGGAGCTACGATTGTAGCTCCTTTTTTTATTTTATACCCTTGAAAATTATTTAGTTCATTGCTAATTGAATCAAATAATTGCCAGTGATCAATTACCCGAATGGTTGCTCGATAGAAATACTTTGCTTAGAAAAATAATGTGGTCCATCTTCTGCGATGTACAAACAATCTTCTAATCGAATACCAAATTCACCCGGAATAGAAATAGTTGGTTCATT
>CAXNMZ010000021.1:0-17807 GCA_964203125.1 Chitinophagales bacterium
GGCAGTTGTAATCAAGCCATCATGATTCGTACTTTTTTGAGTAGGCAAAATACCTTGACCTATCAAGCAGGTGCCGGCGTGGTTGCAGCAAGTGACCCAGAAAGCGAATTACAGGAAGTGAACAATAAATTGAATGCATTAAAGATGGCTATTGTAATGGCTGAAAAAATTTAAAATAGATTTGATGAAAATATTAGTATTTGATAATTACGATTCATTCACTTATAACTTGGTTCAACTAATTAAGGAGCAGTCGGATGCTTCGGTGGATGTATTCAGGAACGACGAAATTCCTTTGGAAGCAGTGAAGGTCTATGACAAAATTTTATTATCACCTGGTCCAGGCATTCCATCTGAATCGGGGTTACTCATCCCTCTAATTCAGGAATACGCGGCAACGAAATCTATTTTAGGTATTTGTTTAGGACAGCAAGCGATTGCAGAAGCCTTTGGAGGCAGTTTAACCAATCTTGCAAAAGTGTATCATGGTATTGCAACGCCTGTTGAACTAATAGGAGATTCAATTTTATTTGAAGGGCTTCCAAAAACTTTTCAGGTTGGTAGATACCATAGTTGGGTAGTGAACGAAAATGACTTACCTGCCGAATTAAAAATCACTTCTAAAGATGCAGATGGTTATATCATGTCCTTAGAACATACTACCTATGATGTAAAAGGAGTGCAATATCATCCGGAAAGTATTTTAACGCCTGAAGGTGCGAAGATCATTGGTAACTGGTTGAAAAACTAATAAAATAATTAGATGAAAAAGATTTTACAATATTTATTTGAACATAAAACTTTGAGTCGAACCACTGCAAAGGAAGTGTTGACTCAGATAGCGCAAGGTGGATACAATGAACACGAAGTGACCTCCTTTGTAACCGTTTTCTTAATGCGAAGTATTACCATTGAAGAATTAATGGGTTTTAGGGATGCATTACTTTCCCTTGCAGTACCATTGAATTTAGGCATAGACAATGCAATAGATATAGTAGGAACTGGTGGAGACGGTAAAGACACATTCAATATATCTACATTGGCCTGTTTTATTGTGGCAGGTGCTGGGCAACCAGTCGTGAAACATGGCAACTATGGCGCGTCTAGTGTAAGCGGCTCGTCCAATGTGATGGAACAACTAGGGTATGTTTTTAAAAATGACGAAGTAGCATTGGCCAAAGAAGTGAAGGAAGCTGGGATTTGTTTTTTACATGCACCTTTGTTTCACCCAGCATTAAAAACAGTGGGTCCAATTAGAAGGAATATTGGACTTAGAACTTTCTTCAATATGCTTGGTCCTATTGTGAATCCAGCAAAGCCAGCCTATCAATTGATTGGGGTGTATAATTTAGAGATGGCAAGATTATACAATTATGCCATGCAATCCTTAGGGAATGAATTTACATTGATCCATAGTTTGGATGGGTATGACGAAATTTCATTGACCTCTGATACTAAAATCATTTCCAATAAAGGGGAATATATTATGACACCTTATCAATTAGGCAAGCGTAAAGTATTTCCTGAAGAATTGTATGGAGGCAATACAGTAGAAGTGGCGGCTGAAATATTTAAAAAAATTATCCAAGGAAAGGGAAGCTGGTCACAAAATGCAGTGGTACTAGCCAATGCAGCCATGGCGCTACAAGTAACCGGACAATTTGAAAACTATGAAGCAGCTTTTCAGGCTGCTGTAAAGAGTTTAGAATCTGGCGCTGCCAATAATTGCTTAAATCAATTAATCAGTTTGCAGAAATGAGTACAAATATTCTAGCTAAAATTGTCGATCATAAAAAAATCGAAGTGGCCGAAAGGAAAACGCAAATGAGCATTGCGCAATTAGAAGCCATGCCATTGTATCATCAAGGGGGCCATTCATTGAAATTAAATTTATTGAATTCGTCCTTGACTGGCATCATTGCAGAATTTAAAAGACAATCACCATCTAAAGGCGTGATCAATGATATGGCATCTGTGGCCGATGTAGCGAATGCCTATACCCAATTTGGGGCAGCAGGTATTTCGGTATTAACAGACAAGACATTTTTTGGCGGAACCATAGATGATTTGAGTATTGCAGTAAAAAATCCAATACCAGTATTAAGAAAAGAATTTATAATTGACGAATTTCAATTAATAGAAGCAAAAGCCTATGGTGCTTCGGTGATCTTATTGATTGCAGCTTGTTTAAGTCCAGAGGCTACGCATGCTTTAGCCAAATTTGCAAAAAGTCTTGGATTGGAAGTGTTGTTAGAGATTCATGACGCAACCGAGCTTGGTCATATTTCGGAAGCAGTGGATTTTGTAGGGATCAACAATAGAAGTTTAAAATCATTTGAAGTCAATATTGAACATAGTTTAGCATTGAAACATCAATTACCAAAAAGCATCTTAAGTATTGCCGAAAGTGGTATTTATAGTGTAGAGACTTTTCAATTATTGAAAAAAGAAGGCTTTGATGGATTTTTAATGGGAGAGTATTTTATGAAGCAAGCAAATCCTGCTGCTGCTTTTGAAGCATTTGTTAGATCAATTAAAACGAATATCAATGCAGATTAAAGTATGTGGCATCACTAGTATAGAACAAGCAACTGCATTGCAAGCAATGGGAGTGCACTATATTGGCTTTATTTTTTACCCAGCATCAAAGCGCTATGTGTTAGAAAAATTAAGCCTAAATGATTTGGCCAATTTTAAACCAGTAGGTGTAAAAAAAGTGGGGGTATTTGTGAATGAACCATTGGATCAATTATTACATATTGTTCAAGAAGCTGGATTGGATCTAGTACAATTGCATGGAGACGAAACGCCAGCGTATTGTGCAGCAGTGCGTCAAAAAGTGGCAACCATAAAAGTATTTAGAGTGGGGGCAGCTGTACCTGATTTTGCAGCATATGAAGCGAATGTTGATTATTTCTTATTTGATACAGATAGCGCTTTGTATGGAGGTACTGGGCAACATTTTAATTGGGAATTAATCAAAGGGGTAACGATACCTAAATCCTATTTTCTGAGCGGGGGCATTGGTCCAAACGATATACAAGGGGTACAAGTGATGGAAAAAACAAAAGCAGGAAAATCATTACTTGCTTTGGATATCAATAGTCAATTTGAATTGGCACCAGGGATGAAGGATTTAGAAAAAATAAAAATTTTTATCAATGCATTTATTTAACGAATTAACCAATTATCAGCAGCCAAGTGAAGAAGGGTATTATGGCCAGTATGGTGGAGCCTATATTCCTGAAATGCTTTACAGCAATGTGGAGACATTGAAAAATCAGTATTTGCAGATCATGGATGATCCTGCTTTTAAAGCCGAAGTAGCTGCTTTATTAAAGGATTATGTAGGCAGACCAACGCCTTTATTTTATGCTGAAAGATTGAGTGCTGAAATCGGCGCAAAAATTTATTTAAAGCGTGAAGACCTTTGTCATACTGGTGCACACAAAATCAACAATACGGTTGGTCAAATTATTTTGGCACAAAGACTAGGCAAAAAGAAAATCATTGCAGAAACGGGCGCAGGTCAACATGGGGTGGCTACAGCAACTGTTTGTGCATTAAAAGGAATGGAATGTGTGGTGTATATGGGTGAGAAAGATATTGAAAGACAAGCACCCAACGTGGCAAGAATGAAAATGCTTGGTGCGACAGTGGTACCTGCTAAAAGTGGAAGCAAGACTTTGAAAGATGCGACCAATGAAGCCATACGTGCATGGATCAACGAACCTGATACCACACATTATATCATTGGTAGTGTGGTAGGACCACATCCTTATCCAGACATGGTCGCTCGTTTTCAAAGTGTGATTAGTGCAGAAATGCGTACACAATTAGAAGCAGTCACTGGTTCGGCTTTGCCAACACATGTGGTGGCCTGTGTAGGAGGAGGAAGTAATGCTGCGGGCGCTTTTTACCATTATTTAAACGAACCTACTGTGGAATTAGTGGCTGTAGAAGCTGCTGGTCATGGGGTGTATTCAGGTATGAGTGCAGCCACCACTCAATTGGGTAGCACAGGCATTTTGCATGGCAGTAAAAGTATTGTCATGCAAACCAAGGATGGGCAGGTGGTAGAACCACATAGTATTTCTGCTGGTTTGGATTATCCGGGCATTGGGCCATTGCATGCTTTTTTATATGCATCTAAACGTGGGACATTCATGAGTGCGACAGATGAAGATGCACTTAAATGGGCTTTTCATTTATCCGAGATCGAAGGTATTATTCCAGCATTAGAAACAGCGCATGCCTTTGCAGTCTTACCCGAAATGAATTTAAAACCAACAGATGTGGTGATTGTTTGTTTGAGCGGAAGAGGTGATAAAGACTTGGCTACTTATATGCAAGCAATGGATATGAAAAAATAATGATAACGGATACTTAATAAAAGTGTCTTTAAAATAAGTAGTATGTCAAGGTTAACTGAATTATTTGAACAAAAAAACACGCGCGTTTTAAATGTGTATTGCACAGCAGGCTATCCTCAATTGAATAGTACATTGGAAGTCATGGGCAGTCTTCAAAAAAATGGTGCTGATATCATTGAACTAGGCATGCCCTATAGTGATCCACTCGCCGACGGAGAAGTGATTCAATCAAGTAGCTTAGTAGCACTTAACAATGGGATGACCATTGATACTTTGTTTGAACAATTGGCAACCATGAGAACATCTATTCATATCCCTGTGGTATTGATGGGCTACATGAATCCGATTTTACAATATGGTTTTGAGGATTTTTGTAAAAAAGCAAAATCAATTGGAGTAGATGGATTGATCTTGCCAGATATGCCTTTGTATGAATTTGAACAATCGTATGGCACAATCATACAAGCCAATGGGTTAGATTTCATCTTTTTAGTCACTCCAGAAACCCCAGAAACAAGATTGAGAAAGTTGGATAGTTTAAGTTCTGGCTTTTTATATGCAGTGAGTTCCTCTGCAACTACGGGAACAGATAAAGATTTTTCTAAAGTAGCAGTCTACCTAGAAAGATTAAAATCAATGCAATTAAAAAATCCGTTTTTAGTAGGGTTTGGAATAAAAGATAAAGCCAGTTTTGATGCAGTGAATGCTTTTTCTAATGGAGCCATTATTGGATCTGCTTATATACAAGCCTTATCCAAAGGAAACGACGTAGAAACCACTACAAAAACATTTTTAGAAGGGGTGTTAAGCAACTAAATCTAACTACAATAAAATGAATCTATCCATCATACAATACAATGCAGGCAATATCCAGTCGGTGCTTTATGCCCTAGAAAGACTAGGTGTTACAGCAACGGTGACAGATGACCCAACTTTGATTCAAGCATCAGACAAAGTCATATTCCCTGGGGTAGGTGAAGCGAGCACTGCCATGGCTTATTTGAAGGAAAGAAATTTAGACCAATTGATTGTTTCATTAACACAACCAGTCTTGGGCATTTGCTTAGGCATGCAATTGATGTGCAAGCATTCAGCAGAAAATGACACCAACTGCTTAGGTATTTTTGAAGAGCAGGTATTGGCATTTAAAGCAACTGAAATGACACAAAAAGTACCACAGATGGGTTGGAATAACATCATGAATTTAAAAACTGATTTATTCAAAGCTGTGCCAGAAAATAGCTTTGCTTATTTTGTACATGGTTTTTATGTTGGCATAGGGACAGGTACAATTGCCACCACAGATTATATTCAGCCCTATAGCAGTGGGCTGCATAAAGATAATTTTTATGGTGTGCAATTTCATCCCGAAAAGTCTGCCGAAGTTGGGGAACAAATCATTCAAAATTTTCTATCCCTAAAATCTTAAAGTATATGCAAATTATTCCAGCAATAGATATCATAGAAGGGAAATGCGTTCGATTAACAGAAGGCGATTATGCTCAAAAGAAAATCTACAATGAAGACCCTTTAGAAGTGGCCAAGCAATTTGAAGGTGTTGGTTTAATGCGATTGCATTTAGTAGACTTAGATGGCGCAAAAGCTGGTGCAGTAGTGAATTGGAAAGTGCTTGAAAAAATAGCCAATAAAACCAACTTAGTCATAGATTTTGGTGGGGGCATTAAAACAGAAGCGGCTTTAAAAACAGTGCTTGATACAGGAGCGACTTATGCTACCATTGGAAGTCTTGCTGTGAAGCAAAGGGCCATTTTTGAGCAGTGGATTGAACGTTTTGGAGCCGCGGTGTTTATGTTGGGTGCAGATGTATATGAAGAGAAAATTGCAGTAGGAGGATGGCTTGAAAAAACAAACATAGATGTCTATGAATTTATTGGATCTTATATGAAAAAAGGGGTCACGCAATTATTTTGTACTGATATACAAAAAGATGGAAAACTAGAAGGCCCATCCATTATACTCTATCAAAAAATTTTAGCACAGTATCCGACATTGCAGTTGATTGCAAGTGGAGGGGTTAGTCAGCTAAAAGATTTGGAGGAACTAAGAACGATTGGATGTTCTGCGGCCATTGTTGGCAAAGCGATTTATGAAAATAAAATAAGCTTAACGGAGCTTTCAACATTTTAAAATCAATATTTATCCATCCACTTAAAAGTGGGCTCTATATAAAGTTATGCTAACAAAACGAATCATTGCTTGTTTAGATATTAAAGATGGCCGCACTGTGAAAGGCGTGAACTTTGAGCAAATCAGGGATGCCGGTGATCCCATTGAACTAGGCGCATTTTATGCCAGTCAAGGCGTGGACGAATTGGTTTTTTTAGACATCACAGCGACCATCGAAGGCCGTAAGACTTTGAGTGCTTTGGTGCATAAAATTGCACACCACATCAATATTCCATTCACGGTGGGAGGAGGCATTAAAACCGAGGAGGATGTGCGTGTTTTGTTACAAAATGGAGCAGATAAAATTTCAATCAATACTGCCGCATTTATAGATCCTACTACCATCAATCGATTTGCAAAACAATTCGGGAGTCAGTGTATTGTGCTAGCGATTGATGCAAAATGTGAGGAAGACAACAACTGGTATGTTTATTTAAATGGCGGAAGGACCAAGACCGACAAATTGGTAATAGACTGGGCAAGACAAGCAGTGGATTTAGGGGTAGGAGAAATTTTATTAACTTCTATGAACCATGATGGCACAAAACAAGGTTTTGCTTTAGACATTACAGCCCAACTCTCGGAAAATTTACCTGTGCCAATCATTGCCTCTGGTGGTGGTGGAACAGCAGCCCATTTTTATGATGTGTTTACAAAGGGTAAAGCGGATGCGGCATTGGCTGCAAGTATTTTTCACTATAAAGAAATTGCAATTCCTGATTTAAAAGAATATCTACATCAAAATGGGGTGCCAATTAGAATTTAAATCATCTTTAGAATTAATTAATTTAACAAATTATCAATTTAATGAATTCAATAAAATCATTCAACATAAATTTATATCATCACTAATTATAACAAAATGAATATCAATTTTACAAAATACACAGATGGATTGGTGCCAGCCATTGTACAAGACGCATCCACAAAAAATGTGTTGATGTTGGGCTTTATGAATCAGGCTGCAGTGGATGCGACCATCTCCTTGAATAAAGTCACTTTCTTTAGTCGTTCCAAAAACAGACTTTGGACCAAGGGCGAAGAGAGCGGCAATAGCCTAATCTATATAAGTATGGCATTGGATTGTGATCAGGATAGCTTGTTGATACAAGCCAATCCAATTGGCCCAGTTTGTCATACAGGTGCAGACACTTGTTGGGGAGCAGAGAATGCTGCAGAATCCCATGATTTTTTAGTTCAATTAGAGCAAGTCATTGAACAAAGAAAAACAGCTGACCCAGATAGTTCCTATGTAGCTAGTTTATTTGCTAAGGGTATCAATAAAATTGCGCAAAAAGTAGGGGAGGAAGCAGTAGAACTAGTGATTGAAGCTAAAGATCAAAACAATGAATTATTTCTAGAAGAATCTGCAGACCTTCTTTTCCATTACTTAATGCTGCTGCAGGCTAAAGGATATAAACTGGCAGATGTGGTTAAAATTTTAAAAATGAGGCACAAGGCCTAGTGCCTAACGAGATTAAATTAATATATTTGACTATTAATAAAAAACTATGAAAAAAAATATTATCGCAATTGCTTTGATTTTGGCTAGTCCATTTTTACAAGCCCAATCATTGAATTTGCAAGGGAAGTTGACCAATGTGAAAGAGGCTGCCACTGTAACCCTAATTGACGGTGTATCGAGTAAAGAATTGGTGACTGCTAAATCTGTGGCAGGCAATTTTAGTCTTCAAACACAATTAGAATATCCAAGTTTATTAATTCTTAGTATTGATGGAGTTGCTCAAAAAATGCCTGTTTTTGTAGGTAATGAAAATGTAATGATTGAAGGGGATGTTCAGAATATGGCATCTATTAATGTCACTGGTTCTGTGAGTCATGATGTTTACAATGTCTATATGAATTCTTTGAATCCAAAGATGATGCCCTATATCACCAATATGCAAGCAGCAAGTACAGAAAAAAACGCTGCAAAAAAAGATTCATTGAATAGTGCAGCTGCTACTCAATCTAAAGAGATCATTGCCACCTTTAATGCATTGTATAAAACAAATACCGCTTCTCCAGTAACCACTTTGATGTTATTGCAGTTTTCAAATATTTTTCCAGAAATAAAGGAAAATCTTGCTACAATCTATGGTGAATTAACACCAGCTGCCAAGAAAGGCCCATTCGCTGAATTCATTGATAAAACAATTGCTTCTTCCGCTTTTGGACAGATAGGGACAGCGCTTCCTGATTTTACGCAGAATGATGTCAACGGAAAACCTTTCTCACTATCGTCTTTAAAGGGCAAGTATGTATTGGTTGATTTTTGGGCTAGCTGGTGTGGACCATGTAGAGCAGAAAATCCAAATATTGTGAAAGCCTTTAATAAATTTAAAACAAAAAATTTCACTGTCTTGGGTGTTTCTTTAGACCAGGATAAACCAAAATGGTTAGAGGCAATCAAGAAAGATGGCCTTGCTTGGAATCATGTAAGTGATTTGAAATATTGGAATAATGCGGTTGCAGCTCAGTTTGGTATTCAAAGTATCCCTGCTAGTTTTTTAATTGACCCAACTGGTAAAATTGTAGCTAGAGATTTAAGAGGGGCTGATTTAGATAAATTTTTAGCAACTTCATTAAAGTAGACTTCTTGAAACAGAATAAATAATTAGTTTTCTTAGTATAATAAAAAAGCCCCAAAATAAATTTGGGGCTTTTTTACAGTATTACAATTTGGGATGGCGTAAATAATAGCTATGCCCATTTTATTGAACTTTTAATGTTTGAGCGAGCCAACTCTTTGAAATAGGTTGTAACCATTCGGTTTCTAGCGTTGCTTTGGTATGGACTAAATTATTAAAATAGAGGGTATCCATAGATAGCAATCCATTTTCAAGGGCATAGTTCAATTGCGCTTGAGGAATAGTCTGCACTTTATCTTTTACAAAAAAAGCTAATAGTGTTCTATTGAACATCTGAACACCTGTCATTTCTTCTATTGCTTTAATCACATGCACAGAACTATCTGTACTGCATCCGCCAACGGTGGTAGCAGTTTCGTCCGCCATGATGAGGATAAATTGACCATATAAAACAGTGGCATAGCCTTTTACTTTTGCGCCATGACTTTTCCAGTCTTCTACGAAATTTTCTAGCAAAGGTTCCAGTTCAAAAATTTCACCCATGGTAAAAGTTCTGTTGGCTTGGTAGATCCAAACCCTAGACTTTGGATCGAAATTTTTTGGGAGTATAGTAGGTAAGTCAACCATAAATGATTTATTGTATTGCTTTCGCAATGATTTCAGCAATGTCTAATACTTCTGTTTTCACTTCTTCGTCTCTGTTTTTGATACCGTCAGTCATCATGGTGTTGCAAAACGGACAAGCACTTGCTACAAAATCTGCTTTTGTTTCAATGGCTTCGTCTGCTCTTTCCATATTAACCCTGCTAGTGCCTTTTTCTTCCTCTTTAAACATTTGTGCGCCACCTGCGCCACAGCAAAGTCCTTTAGATTTACACCTGCGCATTTCTTTTAATTCAACATCCAATGACTCCAATACTTTTCTTGGGGCTTCATAAATATCGTTAGCCCTTCCTAAATAACAACTGTCATGGTAGGTGATTGTTTTACCTTTCCATTCGTTGCTATCCGAAATTTTGATCTTCCCATTCTCAATTAATTCCTGCAAAAACTGCGTGTGGTGAATGACATCGTAGTTGCCGCCCAATGCTGGGTATTCGTTTTTTAAGGTATTAAAACAATGCGGACAAGTGGTGACGATTTTTTTAATTTCATAGGCATTCATCACTTGTATATTTTGATAGGCCATCATCTGAAACATGAATTCATTACCAGCTCTTCGCGCTGGATCGCCAGTACAAGCTTCTTCCTTACCTAATATCGCATAGACCACACCAGCTTTATCTAGGATTGTTGCAAATGCTTTTGTAATTTTTTGTGCTCTTTGATCAAAACTTCCCGCACAGCCTACCCAAAATAAAACTTCTGGCTTGGTGCCAGCAGCCATCATTTCTGCCATTGTAGATACTTTCATACTTCTTTTATTTTAAGATTGCTTTGTCCATGCGTCTCTATCATCTGGAGCGAATTTCCAAGGGGCAAAATTGTTTTCTATATTGCTAAACATGCCATTCCATTCAGAAGGCGCATTGCTGTCCTCCATAATCAATGACCTTCTTAATTCAATGATGATATCCATTGGAGAAATACTCACAGGACATTCTTCCACACAGGCATTACAAGTAGTACAAGCCCTTAATTCTTCTATGGTGATATGGTCGTTTAGTAAAGATTTTCCGTCGTTTACAAATTGTCCGTTCGCGTCTATGTTTTTACCAACAATTTCAAGGCGATCTCTGGTATCCATCATGATTTTCCTTGGACTCAATAGTTTTCCAGTGCTATTTGCTGGACAAGCTGTGCTGCATCTTCCGCATTCAGTGCAACTATAGGCGTCCATTAAATTTTTCCAGCTCAAGTCCATTACATCTTTAGCGCCAAATTTTTCTGGAGCTGCTGCATTGGTAGGTGCCAACTCTGGTTGCATGGCATAAAGCACTTCGTTCTGAATGGCAACCATATTGTGCATTTTGCCTTTTGGCTCCAATGACGCATAGTAGGCATTTGGGAAGGCCAATACAATATGCAAATGTTTTGAATAAGGCAAATAGTTCATGAATGCATAAATCCCTAAAATATGTATCCACCAAGCAGTTTGTTCAATCGTATGTAATTGATGTTCGTTCAAATTAGATAAAGCAGGCTTTATCCATGAAGAGATGATAAAATTTGTAGATGGATCTGCTGCGTTCATTGTTAAAAACAAGCCCATCAACACAATCTCAATTACTAAAATTAAGTTCGCGTCTGTTTTTGGCCATCCTGTTAAATCATTACTGATTAATCTTTTTACACGAGTAATATTTCTTCTAGACAAAAAGAATAGGCAGGCTACAAAAACCAACAAAGCCAAGACTTCAAAACTATTGATCAAAATCGGGTATAAAGCCCCAAGAAATGGTTTGAAAAAACGGTGGATTCCAAAAATACCATCAATTATTATTTCAAGTAATTCAGTATTGATGATGATAAATCCAACATAGAGTATTAAGTGCAATAAAGCGACTGGAATATTGCGAAACATTTTCTTTTGTCCTAATGCCAATAAAAAAACATTCTTCCATCTAGCAAGTGGTTGATCATTGAGCTCAATGGATCTTCCAAGATGTATATTTCTTTTTATGGTCAACAACTTTTTTGCAAAAATGTAAAAAGCAATGACCGTTAAGAGAAGAAAGATAATACTGCTGATGAATTCCATGGTGAATAGCAATTTGACTGAAACACAAATTTAATCCATTTCCTTTAGTCTCCTACTTAAAATACCCTCAAATAATACACAGATTATTACGAAACTAATATTGAATTTCTGGCCTTTTTTAAGCAGAATTATTTAATTTGCCGCTATTCCTAGTATTTCAATCCATTCCATTATGAGTCAAGTGATCCATCAAAAAATTGCAAGCTGGTTAACCGGTAATTTCGATGCTGCCACAAAGGAGGAGATCAGGTCGTTACAGGCCAATCATCCCGATCAGCTAGAAGATGCATTTTACAGAAATCTTGAGTTTGGAACAGGAGGATTAAGGGGATTGATGGGCGTGGGTACCAATAGGGTGAATAAATATACCATTGGGATGGCGACCCAGGGTTTTTCTAATTACTTGTTAAAAACCTATCCGAATGATCCAATTTCTGTGGTGGTGGGTCATGATAGTCGAAATAATTCCAGGTTCCTTGCAGAAACAACTGCTCAGGTTTTTGCCGCTAATGGCATCAAAGTGTATTTATTTGAGGCATTAAGACCTACACCAGAATTAAGCTATGCAATAAGAACACTTCAATGCAAAGCCGGGGTAGTATGCACTGCTTCGCACAATCCAAAAGAATATAATGGCTATAAAGCTTATTGGAATGATGGAGGTCAATTGGTACCACCACATGACAAAAATGTGATTACCGAGGTGGAAGCGATTCAGTCTTTAGAAGAAGTTAAATGGACTGGTGGAGATGCATTGATTGAAATCATCGGGGCCTCCATGGATGATGCCTATATTAAAATGCTACAATCTTTAAGTGTTTATCCAGAAGTGATTGCAGCGCAGAGTGATTTAAAAATTGTGTATACCCCAATTCATGGTACTGGCATTACCTTGGTGCCCAAAGTATTAGCAGCTTATGGTTTTAAGAATGTACATGTGGTAGAAGAACAAGCTACACCAGATGGTAATTTTCCAACTGTGGCGTATCCGAATCCAGAAGAAAGTGAAACAATGCGTATTGGTTTAGAAAAAGCAAAGTCCTTGAATGCAGATATCCTTTTGGGTACCGACCCAGATGCGGATAGAGTAGGCATTGGTGTAAAAAATCATAAGGGAGAATGGGTCTTAATGAATGGCAATCAAACTGCTGTCTTGGCATTTGCCTATATGATGGAAGCTAGAAGAGCCAAGGGTATTGCAGCACCAAATGATATGGTGGTCACAACAATTGTTACGACCGAAATGATCAATGAAGTAGCTAGACAAAATAAAGTGAATTGCTACAATGTGTTGACAGGCTTTAAGTGGATCGCTGAATTGGTTAAAGAAAAAGAAGGCAAAGAAAATTATATCATCGGGGGAGAAGAAAGTTTTGGCTTAATGATTGGAGATCAAATCAGAGATAAGGACGCAGTGAGTGCAGTGGCTTTATTATGTGAGATGGCAGCGTATGAAAAAAGCAAGGGCAAGTCCTTGTTTGACAAAATGATTGAATTGTATATGCAATATGGGTTCTATTATGAACAGTTAATTAGCATTACTAAAAAAGGCATGAATGGGCAGCAAGAAATTGCAGCGATGATGGAAGGCTACAGAAAACAACCGCCGACTGAAATTGCTGGAAAGAAAGTGGTTA
This sequence comes from Chitinophagales bacterium, assembly GCA_964203125.1. Taxonomy (GTDB): domain Bacteria; phylum Bacteroidota; class Bacteroidia; order Chitinophagales; family Chitinophagaceae; genus Sediminibacterium. The sequence goes on from CAXNMZ010000021.1 coordinate 13,490, forward strand.
CCTTATTAGATTATCAATTGCAATTAAGTACTAATTTACTAACTGGTACTCAAAAAAATATACAATTGCCAAAAAGTAATGTACTGCAATTTGTAACGGAAGATGGCACAAAAATTTCTGCTAGACCGAGTGGTACGGAGCCGAAGATTAAATTTTATTTCAGTGTCAATGCAGTTTTACCAAATAGGGAATCATTCGATGAGGTCTATGCACATTTGCAAAATAAAATTAACAACATCATTGCAGCTATGCAGTTAAACTAAATCAAGCATGCGAAAATTAGAAGATGCTTACCTGCATAAAGGATTGCGCAAGCAATTAGTTGACCTATTAAGAACTAAAGGGATCACTGACGAGCAGGTCTTAGAGGCCATTGGCTCCATTCCAAGACATTTCTTTTTAGACTCTGCATTTGACAGGATCGCCTATGAGGATCGTGCCTTTCCGATTGCTGCAGATCAAACTATTTCGCAGCCCTATACGGTAGCTTACCAAACACAGTTATTGCAAATTAAACCTGGTGAAAAAGTGCTTGAAATTGGCACTGGTAGCATGTATCAAACAACCGTACTCGCAGCCATGGGTGCAAAAGTTTTTACCATTGAGCGACAAAAACAACTTTTTGACCTCACTCCTTTTTATATTTTCAAACAACAATATTCGGATATTCATTTTAGTTTTGGTGATGGGTTTGAAGGATTGCCTGAGCAGGCTCCATTTGATAAGATTTTAATTACTGCCGCTGCACCTATCGTACCTGAAAAACTTTGGGCACAATTGAAAGTGAATGGAAAAATGATCATTCCATTGGATGAAGAAGGCGCCGAACAAAGGATGCTACGTTTAACTAAGAAAAAGGATGGAAAAGAAAAAAGAGAATCCTTTGAGGCATTCTCTTTTGTTCCTATGTTAGAAGGTAAAACTTCTAAATAAATATGTTTTACTTATTGTTGCATTTGATCCATTCCACCACTTCCTTCTTGCATCTTTGTACTTTTTCTTCTCAATAAATTCACATCGAATTTACCAAATCTGTAAGAGAAGTTCAATCTAAACAATTGCTGATCTCTTATTCTTGTTACATTTTGAGTGAAGTATAAACTTTCTGAATACGTTTGATTGACCCTTGTTTTAAAGACGTCACTCACACTCAAAGTTAAAGATGCAGTCTTCCCTTCCTTAAAAGTCCAATCTTTTCTAATGGCTAAGTCAAATTCATAATTAGGCAAATTGTATCCTTGCGCAGTAGACTGTGGCCCACCAAATCCGCCACCACCTCCACCGAATCCGCCACCGCCTCTTCCGCCACCGCCACCGCCTGAGTTACCACCTGGAGGTAAGATGGTCTTGGCTTGGTATTGCCCACTAAATTGAAGTGATAATCCTTTTACTAGTTTAAAGTTATTGTTCATTTTGCTAAACCAGCTGGTTAAGTTGTTGTTGACATCTTGACCAGGAATAGTTGCTTCAATTTCTGATTTAAATAAGTTGAAGCTTAGGTTGATATCCCACCATTTTGTAATGGTCGTTTTATTACTAATTTCTAAACCATATACTTTGGAAGTATTGGCATTGATATAGGAACTATAAAAGGCACTATCGTTGTTAATTGGATTGATGTCCTTGTAGATATAGTTGGTGATTAAGTCTGTACTGTATTTAAAATAAGCAGTTACTAATAAATTAGATCCTTTTTTATAGACATTATTATATGCTACTTCAAATGAATGCGTGAACTGTGGTTTCAATGTAGGGTTACCTACAGATATATTCAATGGATCACTATAGTCTGCGAACGGTTGTAATTGGAATGGATTGGGCGCATTAATTCTTTTAGAATAATTAAACTGTACATCATTTTTATCATTCAATTTATAGCTTATAAAAGCACTAGGGAATAATGAAATAGGTAATTTAATTTTTGATTCTAATGAATCCTCTCCTTGCTTATTCAATACATTCACGGTATAGTCTCTATTTTCTACCCTGAAGCCAAGTTGGTAACTAAGATTGTCCTTCTTTCCACCTATGTTGGTATAGGCAGCTAAAACACGCTCATTGAATTTTAATTGATTGCTAATGCTATTGACTAATATTTCATTTCTAAATTGATCTCTTTCATTGAATTCATCTCTGTTATTCATTCTCACTCCAGCCTCAAATTTTACATTATTTTTAAAAATACGCTCATAATCGATATTAGAAGTATAATTTTTATTATATCCAGAACCAATTGTTCTTTGATTGATAATCGAAGAATTGATTAGTGAATTATTATCACTATTACTTTCATTATAATTAAAGTCAGCACTCAATTCATGGCCTGTTTCAGCAAATAAGTGTTTGAAACTAGCTTGAGTTCCTTTGTTTAAAAATGAAAATATAGAGTTGTTGTCAAGTTTTATATTATTATTTCTGTTCACGCCATTAAAAATGGAGTCGATTGTTTGAGTGGATGTATTTCCAAAATCTCCTTTTACGATATTTCCAAAAATGGATAAAGTATTACGATTGTCAATTAAATAATCAAAACCTGCTCTATAAAAAGCAAATTCACTTAATCCAATATTGTCTGTATAAGTACTGATACTAGTTGGCTTTGGAATTAAAAGAAGATCTCTATAATTATCAATGGTACTGATTGATTTACTTTCTCTAAGATTAGCACTTGCCGAAAAATTAATTTTACTACTTCTTAAATTCAAGTCACCACCTGCATTGATTTTACCACGCATATCCACACCACCTCTTAAGCCTCCATTATATCCATTCTTCTTATTCTTCTTTAAAACGATATTTAAAATACCAGCATTACCACCTGACGCATCATATTTAGCAGAAGGATTGGTAATGATTTCCACTCTATCAATGATATCAGAAGGGATCTGATCCAAGGTCAATGTGGTTGGGCGATTGTCAATTAATAAAGTAGGGGTCGCGTTTCTTAAAGTGACATTGCCATCAATGTCCACATTTAAGTTTGGTATATTCTTCATCACTTCCACCGCAGTTTGCCCTGTGCTTGCCAAGTTCTTATCTACATTGAAAATCTTTCTATCAATGCCCATTTCAAATTGTGGCTTAGCAGAGCTGGTCACAGTGACACTTTGCAATTGATTAGGATCTTCATCTAATTTGATATTCCCTAAATCTTTATCTACCAATGCCATCATGTCCTGTGGGTTGCCACCAGACTTTAGGTTAAAGCTAATTTGCTTATCATATTTCTTATAACCAACACCAGAAATGATGAGTTTAAAATTACCCATCACAGATAGGTTATCAAAACTAAAATCACCGTTGCTAGCAGTAATCATAGTCGCTAAAGTCACTTCGCTTGCTTTTTTGGTAGCTGGATCGAATTTGCTCCCTTTCAATTGAACAGTGGCGCCATCGATTCCTTTTTTATTGGCATCTACGACCTTCCCATAAAAATGACCCATATTCATACTGCCACCCGCACCAGCAGGTCGACCGGTAGGAATTTGAGCAAAGGAGGTCATTTGAATCAATAAAGCACTAAAAAGTATTGTAAGTTGTTTCATAATTGTATTTGTGGTCTTTAGACCATGAGTGTTGCTTTCTGTTTAAGCAATAACACAAAATTCGTGCTAATGTTTAAAGAATGGTATCTGTAAAGTATGAGCGGTTAAATAAGAGGAAGAATTAATGCAATCATGGCTCCCCAAATGGCACCTATTGCAAATGCGGCCCATCTCAATGGTCTAGTTGCCTGGATGATTTTCTGTTGTACTATTTTACTAAATTTTTGCTCCCATTGTGCATGTAAGTCCTTATTTAAGTGGGCACTAAACTCGCTTATCAGCGTGGGGAAGAGTAGGGCCAATTCCTCCATGAAGACTTCCTTTAATTCCTCAATGGTCTTGTCTCCAATGAACATAGAGATCATAGGGAGCTTGGCACTTAGTTTATGTCTAAAAAAATCATCCAATTTGTCATTGATGACTGGTTTCATTGCTTCAAAAGGGTCGTTTTTTGTCAAAAGCGGCAGGAGTTCTGTCAAATCGATTTGACTGATCCATTGTTTCCTTAAATAGGACCATTTGAATGGCACTATCCCTATGGCCCATACCAAGCACCAGCCAAAAGCACCTACTAAAATTGGAATCAAAAAAAATATCATATCAAGCATTTAAACTAAAAAACCTATCCCAAAATCGGGACAGGTTTTTAATGGGAGAACGATGGGTCTCGAACCCACGGCCTACAGTGCCACAAACTGTCGCTCTAACCTACTGAGCTACGCCCTCCATTTGGGCTGCAAAAATACGTTAATTCAGTAATCAATAAAATTAGT
>CAXNMZ010000022.1:0-17624 GCA_964203125.1 Chitinophagales bacterium
TATCAAGAAGTATTTACTGACCCAAGTTATACTGGACAAATTATCATCATGAGCAATGTGCACATTGGTAATTATGGTGTTAAAGCAACAGACGTTGAAAGTAAGTCTGTAAAAATTCATGGTTTAATTGGAAGAAATTTAGAAGAAAAGTTTAGTCGTGCTCAAGCCGATGGAAATTTAAATGACTATTTAATTGAGAATAATATTGTTTCTATTGAAGGATTAGATACAAGGGTACTGGTTGCGCATGTGAGAACAAGTGGCGCCATGAACTGTATTATTTCTTCGGATAATTTAGATGTTGATGCATTGAAAGCACAATTAGCAAAAGTGCCTAGCATGGATGGTTTGGAATTAGCAAGTACGGTAAGCACCAAGGAAGTATATGAATTAGGTGATGTCAATTCGCCCATTAAAGTAGCTGTGTTAGATTTTGGTGTGAAGCAACATATTTTACAATGTTTAATTGATAGAGGAGCGCATGTAAGAGTGCATCCTGCAAAGACAGACTTTGCAACTTTAAAAGCATTCAATCCAACTGGTTATTTTTTGTCAAACGGTCCTGGTGATCCAGCGCCTATGGATTATGCGGTAAAAACAATTAAAGCCATTTTAGAAGAGAAAAAACCTTTATTCGGCATTTGTTTAGGGCATCAATTGTTGGCATTGGCCAATGACATCCCAACTTTTAAAATGCATCATGGTCATAGAGGATTGAATCATCCAGTTAAAAATGTCATCACAGGCAGATCAGAAATCACGACACAGAATCATGGTTTTGGTGTGAATCCGGATGCCGTTAAAGCACATGCGAATGTGGAGATTTCGCACCTGAATTTAAATGATGATTCTATCGAAGGCATTCGTTTAAAGGATCGTCCTGCATTCAGTGTACAATATCATCCAGAAGCAACTCCTGGACCACATGATAGCCGTTATTTATTTGATGATTTTATTGCATTAATGAAGACCAACTAATTCGATATTAGAAATCACAAAATCAGTACTATGCTTAATATTACCATCATCAACGGACCTAATTTAAATTTATTGGGCAAGCGTGAACCAGGTGTCTATGGTAATGAAAGTTTTGATGATTGCTTACAGCAATTAAAACAAGCTTTTCCTCAAGTCAATTTCACTTATTTTCAATCGAATGTAGAAGGGGAGCTTGTGAATGCGATTCAACAATATGGTTTTGACCAAGATGGGATGATCTTAAACCCAGCAGCTTATACGCATACTTCTGTTGCTATTGGTGATGCCATTGCGTCTATTCAAACACCTGTGATAGAAGTACATATTAGCAATATACATGCTCGTGAAGATTTCAGAAAAATATCACATGTATCTGCAAAAGTAGTTGGTTCAATTGTTGGTTTAGGGTTAAAAGGATATCATCTTGCAACAACATGGTTCGTAGATCAAGCTGCAAGCAAATCATAATTTAATTATAGGTCCATGCAATATTCAAAGGTAGATTATCCTAAAAAGACAATCTGGTTAATCGGAATTGCAGTCATTGTAAAAATAGCTTTATCTTTTTTTCTGGAGTTGGGTAATGATGAAGTGTACTATTATACCTATGCAGTTCAACCTGACTTGAGCCATTTTGATCATCCGCCAATGGTGGGTTGGCTGATTCAACTTTCCACCCTTAATTTAAACTGGGTCTCCACTTTATCCATGCGTCTTGGGAGTATCCTAGCTGCAGCCATCTCTACATGGATTGTTTTTAGAACAGGGACATTAATACATACTGAACGTGCAGGCTGGATTGCAGCATTATTATTTACATGTTCTATTTACACAAGTATTATTGCAGGTTTATTTATTTTGCCTGACAGTCCGCTGCTTTTATTTTTTACAGGAAGTATTTATTTAATGTCCAAATGGGTTGTAAAGCCACATTTGTTTTCCAAAATTAACTGGCTTGTATTGGGTTGTTTGATTGGACTAGCCACATTAAGTAAAGTGCATGGATTGTATTTATGGGCAGGTTTTGGTGGTTTTATTTTATTGCATCAAATCAAAACGCTTAAACAACCATTTTTATATATCTCGGTGCTCATTACGCTAGCTGCTTTGATTCCTATTGTGTATTGGAATTTTGACAATGATTTTATTACGTATACATTTCATTCTAAGCGGGTATTACATTCTGGGATTCAGCTGGCAAGTTTGTTACAACAAATTATTGGTGAAATATTTTATCAAAATCCTTTGGTGTATATCAGTTGTCTGATTCCATTGATTCGATTTAAAAAATTAAAATCAATTTTTCAAAATCAAAATACATCCGACCATAATTCGGCTCCAATAGTCGCTTTATTATTATGGCTTAGTCTTCCTTTGATTCTACTATTTTGGGGCATCTCATTATTCAATCCAACTTTACCACATTGGACAGGCCCAGGTTTCATTGCTTTATTTTTATTAGCTGGAATTTATTGGTCCGAACAGTCCACTCCACTTTTTCCAAAATTAATACAATGGGCGCTAGGTTTTTTTGTGGTCTTAGTGATTGGTTTTATTGGTTTGGTTCATATATTCCCTGTCCAATTAGGTTCGAAAAGCCAAGAAAATTTAGGTGAGTATAATCCAATCATTGATGTAACAGGGTGGAGGCAATTTAGCGCTGAATTTAAGACCCTTGCAGAACAAGATAAAGAAAATGGCATCATGCAGGCTAAAGCGCCTATTATCGTCTCTAAATGGTTTCCAGCGGGGCATATTTTATTTTATACAGCAAGACCCATCCAAAAACAAGTTATAGCAATAGGGGCCATTGAAGATGTACATAAATTTGCTTGGCTCAATCATGACCAACCTAGTTTGCAATTTGGGCAGGACGCCTACTTTATACAGCCCTCCAATATACCATTCAATCCTACCAATTTAATTTTGCCTTATTTTGAAAAAATGGGTAAAACAGACAGCATCCAAATTCAAGCAAGGGGAGTGGTGCTAAGAACTTTTTATGTGTATCGATTTAAAAATTGTCAAAAGATACCAGCACCTATTTTACCTAAAAAATAAAATTTTCGAAATCTTTTCGATAGGAGATACTGACCCCCTGACGATTTCTTCTTCCCATATTGCCACCAATAATGTCTAAACTATTACGGTTAAAGACAATGGCTCTTAGTTTTCTATCTTTAGTTAAGACGAATTCAATATTCAGATCTGGTAACCACTGAAAATTATTATTTTCAATACTCGAAGCAGCTCTTAAATTAAAGTCAAAATCACCTCCTAAATTGACGATTACATTATCATTAAAAAAGCTACGTCCAAATTTAAAATTCACCCTTTGACGATCTATTGTATTTGAATTGATTGCGATGCCAGAGCCAGTAGGGTCTAGAAGACTACCACTATTGTAAACTCTTGATCCTATATCAAAACGTAGACTTTGATCCCCTGTCACTTTGTTCAATAAATTGGTGACAGATTTATTGATTTCCTTGGTTAATAATTGTGAGATGGAATTAATCCCAAGAGTGGTCACACTGTAGGCATTGTTGCTATTTCCTGTATTGAAACCAACTGGTGCAAAGGAGTTAAATACAATCAAGAATGAAACTTGTTTGATAATTTCATTGTCATCGCGTTCTAGCCTTGTAATAAATTGTGAGAACTCATTATCTGTGCTGATAGGATTTCCAGGAGGGAAGGCTAAGGTGAATTGAATATCAGGTCTTGCTAATTTATTTCTTAATGCTGCAATCACAAAGACATTGCCTCGATATGATTTTACGGCATTGCTAAAATTAGCGCTTCCCACCAATTCGTTCAAGCTCACTCTTTCTGCTGTATACCTTGCATCTATATGTATATCTGCTTCATAAGGGTTACCTGTCCATTCAATAAAGTTACCTGCCTCTGGTATCAGTTCAAATGGCTTTCTAATAATTGATTGGAAATTAAAATCATATTTTCCTCTTTCAATATTGTACTTACCGCGCATGGTGAGTGGTTCAATATTCCCAGCTCTAATTTTAATGCGTCCATTTCCTACTGCTTTAATCACATCCCCTGTTAGTTCGTCTAATATGACATCTATCTGCGTTTTATTGTCAGCACTCACATCTAAATCCACCACAAGATTATAGGTTGGAGTCTCTGCATTAGGGATGATTGATTTACCTACTTTTTTAAAGACAATGAATTCTGATTTGCCCGTTTCTTTGCTTGTAGTATTTGGAAGATAAATATGTGAACTATCATTGACCTCGGCATTGATCGACATCTTGATATTTTCCTCAGGACCGCGGATGGTCATAGAAGCTTTGCCGACAGCTTGTCCGTAAAAATTACTATTGTCCAGGACATCCGTATTTAAGAGTTCAATTTTAGGACTTTGCATTTCCATATCATAAACGAGGTGCTTAAATCTTTGATGCAAAATCTTTCCTTTAAATTGGGCTACTCTGTTTAATTGATCTTTGACTTGAATGCTGCCAAAGTCGATGCCCTCATCTGTAAATTGTAAAGTAGCAGTAGGTAGGAAATAGTTCACTTTTGTATAGTCTACTTTGAATGCGGCATCATTGATGGTAGCAATACCTCTTAAATCAGGATTTTCAATGCGTCCACCAAAATGAATGGCGCCTGTCGCTTTTCCTTTTAAATCTGTCAAGACCCCTCCAATAAATTCTTCAATCAATCCAAAATTGGATTGGCTCAGCGTTAAAGTCGCATCCAATGGGTTTAGACTGTCTAGAATTGCATAAGTCCCTTTTGCAGCTAAATGGTAGCTTTCATTTGGACAGTTTAAATCAAATGGTACAATACCTGTTTTAGCATCGTACGCTGCTTTAAGGGTTGTATTGCCTAGTAGTGTTGAATTAAAACTAAATTGATTGATTGTACTATTTAGATTCAATGAAAATTGGTCATTGATCTGATTTAAATTGATGGTAGCATTCGTAACACCTTCTAGTTTAGGGTAACTAAAAAATAGATTGGTCATATCGCCTAGAATCACATTCTCAAGTGTTACCTGTAGTCCATTATCATCTTTTGGGTGATTTTGAACTGCAATTTTTTGCAATCCTTGTGAGATACTAAATCGTTTTGCGTAAGTATTATTTTTTCTTAATGAAATTTCACCTTCATTTTGAATCGTCCATTGTTTTTCATTTAAAATAAAATAAGAAGGGGCCCATTGGATGCTTAGGCCATCGGTATAGGTCTTTACCTTTCCTTCAAATGAAATATAGGCTAGGGCAGATTTACTTTCAGCATTTAACTTAAATAAAGATTGGTCTTTCGAAGTGGTGATGCGTAATTTGGGGCTTGTAAATTTAAGGCTATCAGTGAGATTAAATGAAGTGGCTGTTAGGTCAATTTTTAAACTGTCTTTATTGCCAGTGCCACCAATGATGCCATTTGAAATAGCATAGTTACCCCATTGAACATAAGGAAGCTTCGCTTGCAATTGAAGGGATTGTTTATCTGTATTAATTATACCACTAATGGCCATATTATTGAACCCTGAGAACTCATTTCTAAAAATGCTGATATAGGGTTCAAAGTAGGCGGTATTTATTTGAAATGAAAATTGCTGATTGACTGGGGCTTCCTTTAAGTTTTTTATATAATTAGGGAAATAACCTTGTAAAAAATATTGAACACTATTTGGTAATTGATCAATATTGAATTTTCCTACAATGTTAGCTTGAATATCATCACTGGACAAACTGATTTGCTTATTTCCGTTTGTAATATTGGACTTTAAGGCAATGGAATCAAAATTAATAGTATTGCTTGCGCTTTTTAATTTGCCATTGTAGAATTTTGCAGAGCCAATGAAATTATCAATATTGGAACCCGAAAAATTGACGTCTAATAAACCCGTTAACTGAATAGCATTATTTGAAAATTGAAGGGCACTTAAATTGGCATTGGTTAAATCACCCACTACATTAAAAGTGGGTATGGCATTTTGAAAATCAACTTCTAAGTTGCTAATGAAATTAATATTGGGGTCTTTAATTTTTATTGTACCATTATAAGATCTCTTCTGAAGGATACCATTGGTTTGTATCTGTGCATAGGTGTATCCATTTAATTCAATAGAGTCAATCAGACCTTCGATATTTGTTTTTATTTTATCTAGTTTGAATGAACTACCTGCAATCTTGCCCTTGAAATTTAAAAGACCTAAGGAGGGGATATTAAATAATTTTCCAGCATTCAATTTTGTTGTAATAATATTACCATCATAGATTGGCTCACTGTTGTTTGGGAATTGCAAGTGTATTGTGGTTACTGCAGTTCCAATATCTGTAGCAATGGTACCATTCGTCTTAAAATCATAAATGGTACCAGCTAAACCTCCTTGAAAGTAAAAATTACCAAATGCATCTAAAGGCAGATTTTTTATTTGTTTGATTTCAGGTATCCAACTTCCTAAATCTAGCATATTTGTTTTTGCATTCAATTGATTCACTTGAATCATTGTTTGCTTCATGTAGGGAAGACCTTTCATTTCAATAGCAGCTTGTACAAAAGACTGACCATACTGTGCACCAAATTGTGCTACTTTAAAATCATCCACTGTGCCATTGAAGTTAAAGCTGGTAGTAATATTTTGATTAATATTTTTTAGTGCTGGGGCGAAAAAGGCAATATCATTAAAAGCCACAATTGACTTGGTAATATTAGCACGCATATTCACCTTGTGCATGTATTTCCTAAAGTCAGGATTAAAATCTTGGTATTCCATGGCATAGTAGTTACCAATACTACTATTATTTGTTTTTAAGGTCAAGGCAGCAAATTCCATGATTTGTGGGGTCATTCTAAATTGGGTAGCCAATTTTTTAATCACAAACCCTGATCTTTCTTTCAAGGATAATTTTACATTACCTCTGATAGTATCTGCAATAAAATTCGCGTTATCAATACTGGCATTCAGGTCTTGCATCCGAATATGCTCACCATCAAAATGTGGCACGGGTTGCCCAAATCCGTATTCAATCCAAATTTTTCCTTGTACAATTTCAATTTTTTTAGCTAGAATATTTAAACCAGAGGGATTAAAATACATTTCTTTTTTGAGTGACTTCCTCTTTTTTATTTTATTGATAGGCGCCAATCCTGGCTTGTCTAAAAGATAATAAAAGGGTTTGTCCAGTATTAGTTTTTCAATTTCAATTTTTTTACCTTTAAATTGGTTGAAATTAGCGAGTACATGTTTTGCTTCAAACTTTGTGGTGGATCCTATCCACTCGTCATCTTGAATAAATTGAATATTGGTTAAATCAATTTTCTTTAAATCAAATGATTGGTCGGAGGAGGTGCTTGTATCTTTTGATTTAAAATGATCGACTACAAATTGGTAATTCCATACCGGAGTTTTTCTGTGTAAATAGACTTTTGCTTGCTCTAATCCAATATACCCAAGTACTGGGTCCTTACTAGAAAACAATAAGTCAGTGACTCTAAGTTTAAGCGTTTGTGCAAACAACAAAGTATCTTTTTGTTGATCTTTTATAAGCACATTTTTGATATCCACTCTATTGAATAAGGAAAAACTTAAACCCTCTAATTGAAATTCAGTGCCCAAGGACTGGCTCATGTTCTTAGCAATCTGACGACCAATTTTTTCTTGCACGATTGGTAAAAGCAAGAGTAAGTAGGAGAGCAAAAGCAATCCTACAAAACTGGCGATCAGTATACGAATATAAATGAGCTTATTTTTGACCAAGGGGGTTTTGTTTAATTATTTTAAATGCATTAATACCCTGCAACACTATCGTCACCTCTTTTATCACCTGCAGCAACCCTGTTCCCGTTCGGAAGTATCATGATGCCATCCATTCTTCCAAATGCGCCTCTTTTATTAACGATATATCCCTTTTCTTTTAAGGCATTGATCGTTTTTTCTGGAAAATCTGCTTCAACGTTTAGGTTATCAGGAATATGTTGATGGTGAAATCTTGGCGCATCAATGGCAGCTTTTAAAGACATATTATGGTCAATGATATTCACTAAGCCTTCATATACTTGGTTTGGTATGGTTGTACCACCTGGTGTACCAATGGTGATATAGGGTTGATTGTTTTTTATCACAAGGGTAGGCGTCATTGAACTCAACATTCTTTTTCCTGGTTGAATGGCATTGGCTTCTCCTCCTAATGCACCATACATATTAGGAACACCTGGTTTAATACTAAAGTCATCCATTTCATTATTTAAAAGAAAACCTGCTCCTCCAACAATGGTTTTGTTACCATAACCTCCATTTAGCGTGGTGGTAACAGAGACCATATTTCCGGCCTCGTCTATGATACTAAAATGAGTTGTTTCCTCACTTTCTTTTGCGACACCTGCTTGAATCATTTTACTATTCCCTGCGACTCCAGCCTGGTAATCTTTCATACGTTCTTGTGCATAGGCGTTGCTGGTTAAAGTGGTAGTTGGCACTTTCCAGAAATCTGGATCACCCATATGTTCTGCTCTATCAGCATAAGCCCTTCTTTGAGCTTCTACCATTAAGCTCACTGATTCAAATGTGTTGGCGCCCATTACAGTAAGTGGATATGGAGCAATCATTTGCATCATTTGTGCGATTAAGATGCCACCACTTGATGGAGGTGCAAAACTGATGATATGGTGTCCTCTGTAATCAAATTCAATGGGCTTTCTAAATTTTGGATTATATTTTTTTAAATCTTCCAGACTAATGACGCCTTTACTATTTTTCATTTCTTCCACAATCATGGCTGCAGTTTCGCCTTCATAAAATCCGGCTTTACCATTTTGTTGAATACGAAGGATGGTGGCTGCCAATTCTGGTTGATACAAAGTGTCACCGGCTTTCCAATTTTCTTTTCTTGTAAACGCAGATGCTTGCGCGCTATATTTGATAAAGTTTTTTCGTTCCCCATTTAAGCTTCTTGCTTCACTTTCTGTGATCACAAATCCACCAGCTGCTAATTCATAGGCTGGTTGTAAAAGTTGTTTCATGGTCTTTTTTGCAAATGGATGCGCGCTAAACATACCTGCTACACTGCCTGGGACACCAGCTGCAGATGCGCCTAGTTTAGACATGCCCTCTATAGGATTGCCTTTTTCGTCCAAATACATATCTCTACTAGCTTTACTTGGGGCTGCCTCACGGTAATCAATGCCCATTAAAACACCTGCTTTGTTTCTAGACAATAAAAATCCGCCACCGCCAATATTACCTGCTCCAGGATAAACCACTGCAAGGGCAAATTGAACCGCAATGGCAGCATCAAAAGCATTACCTCCATCTTTCATGATCGCTGCACCCACCATACTTGCTAAAGGATGGGCCGAAGTCACAGCAGCTTTTTGAAAAGACTGTTCCTTAACGACAGTATATTGATATGGATTGATTTGAGGATGTTGCTTAAAAAATTCTTGCGCATTGCCTACATTGCTTAACTGAAAGATGGCTAAGAATAGGAGGCTAAAAACCTGAAATTTCTGTTTCATAGTAGGTAGATTGAACCGTTAAATTACTTAATTATTTAGGTATCAACAAGTCATGCGTAGGGTTGTGTAAAACTATCTACCATTGTGGCCATAAAGCCACCCTAAAATGCCTATTTTTAAGATCTATTAATATCAATTTTATGCAACAACAATCTGTGTTTAAATCCATTTTGTGGGTAAGTTTAATGCTCCTTCCATTTTCATTGTGCGCTCAAGTACTGAGTCCAGAACAATTTTTGGGCTATAAAGTAGGAACACGCTTTACCAGACACCATCAAATTGTCAATTATTTTACAGCGATTGCAGCTGCTAAGTCTGACATGGTAAAAATCATTCCTTATGGTAAGACCAACGAAGGAAGAGATTTGATGGTTGCAGCAATTGGCACCGCAGAAAATATTAAGAATTTAGAACAAATCAGAAAACACAATCTTGGGTTAGTAGATGGTACAGTACAAGATTTGAATCAACCGGGAATCGTTTGGTTAAGTTATAATGTGCATGGCAATGAGCCTGCATCTTCAGAAGCAGCCATGTTGACATTATTTGCTTTAGTAGATCCTAAAAATAACGAAACTAAAAATTGGTTAAAAAATACCGTGGTCATGATTGATCCTTGTATCAATCCGGATGGTCGTGACAGGTATGTGAACTGGTATAACAATGCAGTGGGATCAACCTACAATACAGACCCAGCATCTAGAGAACATATGGAACCTTGGCCAGCTGGAAGAACCAATCATTATAATTTTGATTTGAATAGAGATTGGGCTTGGCAAACGCAATTAGAGACACAACAAAGAATACCGCTTTACCAAAGTTGGTACCCTCAAGTGCATGTAGATTTTCATGAGCAAGGATACAACGCGCCTTATTATTTTGCCCCTGCAGCAGAGCCTTTACATGATGTGTTAACACCATGGCAAAAATCTTTCCAAGATCAAATTGGAAAAAATCATGCAAAATATTTTGACCAAAACAATTGGTTGTTTTTTACGAAAGAAAGATTTGACCTTTTGTATCCATCTTATGGTGATACCTATCCAATGTACAATGGTGCCATTGGAATGACCTATGAGCAAGGCGGAATTAGTGCAGGCTTAGGTGTAGAAGACAATAGTGGAGATACGGTTACATTGGTGGCAAGAGCAACGCATCATTTTACAACAAGTTTATCTACTATAGAAATTAGTGCTGCGAATCAAACAAAGCTGTTGGAGAACTTTAAATTGTATTTTGACAATAGTCGTCAAGGCACAGTCTCTGAATTTAAAACTTTTATCATGACTGCTAAAAATGCAAGTCAATTAGAAGGGTTAGCTAGTTTATTAAAAAAGAACAATATTGAATATGGTACTTTGAAAAATGCAGATACAAAATTTAAAGCATTTGATTACTACACAAAAAAGGAAGGAGATTTTGTCAACGAAGGCTATACATTAGCAGTCAATGCCAATCAAATGCATAGTGTATTGGCACGCGTTTTATTAGAGCCTATTACACAGGTAAATGATTCAAATACCTATGATATTACTGCATGGGCATTGCCTTATGCCTATGGGGTGCATGGATTTGCAACGACGCAACTTATGCCCATAGAGCCTGGTTTTAAAGTGATTGCACCAGCTATTACGACAAGTGCATATGGTTATATCATTCCTTATCATTCTTTTGCGACTGGTAAAGCTTTGGCGCAATTGTTAAAAAATAAAGTGAAAGTACGTTATGCAGAAAAAGCGTTCACCATGAATGGAAGAAATTTCGAGATTGGGACATTGATCGTACTAAAAACGAGTAATCAAGCAAATTGGAGTGATATTGCAAAGGCGGTTTGTAGCAATTTAAATATCGAAGCAGTTGCAGTGAACACAGGGTATGCAGAGAAAGGGGCTGATTTTGGCTCACCTGATATTCCAATCATTAATCATGCGCCAAGAGTAGCGATGTTGACTGGTGAATATGTGGCAGCTTTATCTGCAGGAGAAATATGGAACTTTTTTGAGCAACAATTAAACTATCCAATCACACAATTAACCTATGCGCAATTGAATAGAATTGATTTAGACAACTACGATGTATTGATTGCGCCAGATGGGCAATACCGTGATTTGAATTCAAAATCAACTACAGATAAGCTTCAAGCATTTGTTAGAAAAGGTGGGGTATTGATTGCTTTAGAAAATGCAGCAAGTACCTTGGCATCCAATGCAGATTGGGGGATTAAAGTAAAAGAGAATGCAAAAGAAGAAAAACCAACTGTGCAACAAATTTTGAAATATGCAGATAGAGAAAAAGAATCTATTAAAAGTTCAATCCCTGGCGCCATTTATAAAACCTATATGGACGAAACACATCCATTGGGATTTGGTACTTATGGGATGTACTTTAGCTTAAAGCAAGATATGGTGTTGTATGAGCCATCCAATAGTGCATGGAATGTAGGTAGCTTTAAGAAAGACAGTTATATCACTGGATTTGCTGGAGTGAAAGCTAAAGCTGCATTATCAGAAGGAGTACTATTAGGGGTAAAACAAATTGGAGCAGGTAAAATTATATATATGGCAGATGATCCAATTTTCAGAAATTTCTGGGAAGGTGGAAAATTAATTTTAACCAATGCTGTTTTTTTACACGGCCAATAAATAGTATTACCGCAACCTATCCAAATCAATAAGCCATGAAGCAACGTAGAAAAATAAGTTTCTTTATGCTACTTGTCATTGGACTTGGAATTGGGTGGATGATCAAAAATGTAAAAATTGGATTGATCATCGGGATTGTGATGGGCTTACTCCTCACTAGCTTTGTGAATCCATCCAAAGCGCGTAGCAAGGGCAAAAGCGATCAATCCTAATCCTGTTACAATCAATCCACTTAGCATCATTTTAGGGCCGGTAGAGTAAAAGATAGCCGCCCAAATAAGGATGGCGATAAATAAAGGAATAGGGAAGAAGGGCATTTTCCATGGGAAAAATCCGCTGCCTTTTCTTTTGTATAAAATCAATAAACCAATTGCTTGACCAATAAATTGGATCATGATACGCATCGCAAGGATGCCATCAATCACTTCCTTTAATCTAAAGAGTAAACTAAATACAAATGCAATTGCACCCAGTACCAATAAGGATCGATGCGGAAAATGTAATCTAGGATGTAGTTTGGCGAAAAAGGCGAAAAAAGATTTGTCCTGTGCTGCAGCAAAAGGAATTCTGCTATAACCAAGGGTGGCCGAAAAAACAGAAGCAAATGCCACCATTAAAATAAGTATTGTGGCAATCGCGCCTGCATTTTGTCCGTATAAGGTTTTGATATAGTCACTTACTACAAACTTACTGTTCACAATCGTTTCAAAAGGCAGTACACTTGCCACACTTATATTCATGGCCAAGTATAAAATTGAAATGCCAGTGATAGAAATAAACATACTTCTTGGTATGTTCTTAGTTGGATTTTTAATCTCTGCTCCCAAGTGACAAACATTGTAATAGCCTAAATAACTGTATACTGTTTTCACACTTGCAAATCCAAGTGCTGCAACTAATCCATATTCGATTTTAAGGCCATCATTGATATGCAAAATGGGTTCCATAAAATTACCATGTGCAATGCCTCCAAAGATGATCCACAAAAGTGTGGTGATCACACCCACCCATAATAACACTGATATCCTTCCAATGGATTCGATATTTCGATACAATAAACTAATCACTAAAATCACCACTGCACCACTTACTAATTTCTCCTGTATAAAACTTAAATGAAAAAAGTAATTGGCGTATTGTGAGAATCCAATGGCAGCAGATGCAATCACCAATGGCGCTTGGATCATGGTCTGCCATACAAATAAGAAGCTCATTAATTTACCCCATTTTCCACCATAGCCTTCCTTTAGAAAATGAAAACTGCCACCTGCTTTTGGCAAGGCAGCACCTAGTTGGCTCCATACCATGGCGTCTACATAGGATAAAATAGCACCAGCTATCCATGCATATAAAAAATAAGGCCCACCCATGATCTGTGCCACCACACTCAACACTACAAAGGGGCCAATGCCAACCATATCAATCATATTGATGGCAGTTGCATGTAAAAGACTTAATTTGCGATCTAATTTAGGATTCATCTTACAACAAGATAATCATAAAAATGCTATAAATATGATCGATTCATTCAAGCAAGTAAGCTGGGCCAATAGGGCTTCTATCTATGAAGTGAATATTCGTCAATATACTGCAGAGGGTACATTTAAGGCATTTCAAAAGCATCTTCTAAGAATCAAAGACATGGGGATGGATATGATATGGTTGATGCCCATTACGCCCATTAGTCAAGTAAATAAAAAAGGAAATTTAGGAAGTTATTATGCCTGTAGCAGTTTTACAAAAATTAATCCTGAATTTGGTACCGAGGCAGATTTCAAAGACTTGGTAGATGCTGCTCAAGCAATGGGTATGAAAGTCATTATCGATTGGGTGGCCAATCATACGGGAAGTCAACATGAATGGATGCAAGAAAATCCAAGTTGGTTTACTCAAGATGCAGCTGGTAATTTTACAGAACGCAATGGATGGGATGATGTAGTTGATTTAAATTTTAATAATCCATCAATGCGTATTGCACTCATTGATGCAATGGGATATTGGGTGAATCAATTTAATATAGATGGGTTTAGATGTGATATGGCACATTTAGTCCCATTGGATTTTTGGATAGAAGCAAGAATGAAATTGCAAGATTCCAAAACATTGTATTGGTTAGCAGAGTGTGAAGACTTGGCGTATCATCAAGTATTTGATACCAGCTACGCTTGGGCTTGGATGCATGCATCAAAAAAAGTAGGAAAAGAGGAGGATGGATTGCATGAAGTATATAATCACTTACATCAATATGCACAATATCCAAAAGGGGCTTCCAAATTATTTTTCACTTCTAATCATGATGAGAATAGTTGGAATGGCACAGAATATGAGAAGTATGGGATTGCTGCAAAAGCTTGGGCTGTATTTACACTTACTTGGAATGGCCAACCATTAATTTATAGTGGACAAGAATTACCGAATCATAAAAGGCTTGCATTTTTTGACAAGGACCAGATTCAATGGACATCCGAAACACCACTACTAAATGATTTTTATAAAACTTTATTAACTGCAAGAAAAAAATTTCCGGTCTTACAATACGGTAGCATATTTAATTTACCAACAGACAATGCTGTAATGGCTTACTTAAAACAACATCAAGGGCAAACGGCCTTGGTCATTTTGAATCTGTCAGATCATAGACGCCATGTACATTTAGTGCATGAAGCTTTTACTGGAAAGTTTACTAATTTATTTTCGGGACTTAGTTTTGAATTCAATGGCGATAGCCAATTTGAAATGATGCCTGGAGAATATATTGTATATGTGAAAGAAAGCATTTAATTATTAAAATAAATCTACCCACGTTTTGCCTGCTGGTAGCTAATAAACTCCATCATTTCGGCTAAACTAAAACTACTTAAATTTTGTGCTGCACTAAGTCCTGCTTTTTGTGCAACCAAAACACCATAAGCACAATCTTCAAATCCATCAATGGCATGCACATCTGGATTAATAGAAATCAACACATCTTCTTGCATGGCTTGATGAATATAGCGCCAGTCCATATCCAATCTTCTTGGATGTGCATTTAATTCAATCACGACATCATTCGCTGCACAGGCCTTAATGATGGCCTCGTGGTTAATTGGATATCCTTTTCGGCTTAATAATAAACGACCTGTAAGGTGCCCTAAAATGCTTGTATAAGGATTTTCAATCGCGTTCATCAATCGCATCATCGCTTTTTCCTCCGTCATTTTTAAATTCGAATGCACTGATGCAATCACTAAATCAAATGAAGCTAAAATTTCATCTGGGTAATCCAGGCTGCCATCATTTAAAATATCTGATTCTATACTTTTGAAAATTACAAATGGTGCTAATTTCTTATTCAATGCATCAATCTCTTGATGTTGCGCCCTAATTCGGTCTTCTTGTAAACCATTGGCATAAAAAGCAGACTTTGAGTGGTCACTAATCACTAAATATTCCAATCCTTGCGCTTTTGCAGCAACTGCCATTTGTTCAATGGTATGCAAGCCATCGCTCCAATTGCTATGGGAATGGATAATGCCTTTAATATCTGAAGTTTGAATGGTTGGATTTAATCCTTTCGTTTTTGCTTGCTGAATGATGTATGGATCCTCTCTTTGTGCGGCAGGGATAAACGGCATTTGAACTTGTTCAAAAATCGCTGATTCAGAAGGGAAGGCCTCTTGAGCATTAAAATTTGGAATTGCCTGCCATGCCAACCAAAATGCTGGGCTACAGGCAAGGCTAAAATCTTGGATATAAAATTGGGATTCAGGTACAATATGCCATCTTAATTCAAACTGATCCGGCCCCTTGCAACTTAAATAATCATTTGTAGTATCACAGATAAAGCCCTTTTCTTCTAACCATTCCGAAACTGCTTTATTATTTGTGGTTGTTACAATATCTAAAAAATCTAAGGTTTCCATCTGCCTTTTGTAATGGCCAGACACTTGATGCTGGTTATTTGGAAACTGAAGGGATAGGGCATTTTCAATTTGGGCAACAATGTCTTGTACTTGTTGGTATAAAAAACTGCCTTGGTTTTGTAAATAATAATTTAAGGCTTCCTGAATACTTTGTTGTGTCTTTTCACCAAATCCTTTATAGTTGATGAGTCTATTTTCCTCGCAGGCATATAATAGTTCTCCAATACTTTCAATGCCCAATTCTTTCCAAACGGTAATGATCTTTTTTGGACCTAAGCCTTTGATTTTTAACATTTCTAAAATGCCAGCCGGTGTCTTTTCAATATAGTCCTCTAGGATTTGTAGCTTTTTTGTGGCCAATAAATCCACAATTTTTTGTGCCAAGGCATCTCCAATACCTCTAATTCCTGCAATTTGAGCTGCTGACATGGCTTCCAAAGGGTCATTTAACCGGTCTAGGGTATATGCTGCGTTACTGTATGACTTTATTTTGAAAGCATTTTCACCATGGATGTCCATGAGCTTGGCTAAGAGATTAAAGTATTCAGCAATTTCATAATTATGCATGGGCAAATATAAATAAAACTACGTTGACCATGCAAAGGAGGGAGAGGTAGGGGCAAAAAAAAACCCCCGATAATATCGAGGGTCTTTCAATATTATCCGAAGATAATTATTTCTTTTTAGCAGCTTTCTTCTTAGGAGCAGCTTTCTTAGCAGCTTTCTTAGGAGCAGCTTTCTTAGCAGCCTTCTTAGGAGCAGCTTTCTTAGCAGCTTTCTTAGGAGCAGCTTTTCTTGCAGCTTTCTTAGGAGCAGCTTTCTTAGCAGCCTTCTTAGGAGCAGCTTTCTTAGCAGCTTTTCTAGGAGCAGCTTTTTTAACTACTTTTTTTGCAGCTTTTTTAGGAGCAGCTTTCTTAGCAGCTTTTTTTGCAGTTGCCATGTTTTTTAGATTTAATGGTTAGTAAATATGCACTAAAAGTAAAAACTTTTTTAATAACTACAAAAAATATTTTTTAAGCCACTAATTCAACAGGAACTATAGAAACGGTTGTTTTGTTGTTTTTACCCTTTTTGAACTCCACAATACCGTCTGTTAAGGCGAAAATGGTGAAATCAGACCCTAAACCAACGTTCTTACCAGGGTGGTATTGAGTACCTCTTTGACGAATTAAGATATTGCCATTTAAAGCT
Source organism: Chitinophagales bacterium (assembly GCA_964203125.1). Taxonomy (GTDB): domain Bacteria; phylum Bacteroidota; class Bacteroidia; order Chitinophagales; family Chitinophagaceae; genus Sediminibacterium. The sequence continues at coordinate 17,210 of CAXNMZ010000022.1, forward strand.
GGTTGTCCACCATATATCTTTACGCCTAATCTTTTACTTTGTGAATCACGGCCGTTCTTAACGGATCCTTCACCTTTTTTGTGTGCCATAGTATCTTATTTTAAGCTATGTTTTCGATTTTGATTTGAGTATAGTGCGTTCTGTGACCGTGTTTCTTGCGGAAACCCTTTCTTCTCTTCATTTTAAAAGCGATCACTTTGTCACCTTGAACTAGGTCGTTTGTAATTTCAGCCTTCACTACCGCTTTAGTCGCGAAAGAGATGCTTCCATTATTATCAACGAATATTACATCATTGAATTCAACTTTGTCTCCGGTTTTACCTTGCAGGTGAGGTACATACAAGCTATCTCCTGCTTGTACTTTGAATTGTTGTCCTGCGATTTTAACTACTGCTAACATAATTGTCCAAAATTA
>CAXNMZ010000023.1:0-16478 GCA_964203125.1 Chitinophagales bacterium
TTCAGGTCTAAGAATTGTACAAATTCATCATTGATCAAAAAGCCTTTCTCAATCGTCAATAAACTTGCAGCAAGTTGCTCCCTTGGTTCTACAAAAGTGATTTTTAGAGATGTCCTCCCTGGGTTTGCTTTGATATTCTTTTCAAAAAATTCAATCATATCGGCCCTTAGGTTCGCTGGATGTAAACTCAGTTCCACCGTTCGGGTTTGCATTTGCTTCACTGTTTCTAATAGGGACATATTCTGTAACTTAAATTCAAAATTATTAGGTTGGTTGAATCTGTTTCTAAAGGAGCCATTGATACAGACTTTTTGTCCCACTTCTAAATAATTCTGAAATTTTACATAATCCTCGCTCCATAATATAAAGTCTGTCTTGCCTGTAAAGTCTTCAATCGCAAATGAACCAAAGTTTTTTCCTGTTTTGGTGATTCGGTGTTGTACTTCTGTCACTAAACCTGCTAGCTTAAAGTTTTTTCCAAGGTTATTGGGAAAACTAATGAGGTTATCTTTGACCTCGTTGTATTCATTAATAGGTGTGAAAGCGTAATGCTTCAATTCAAAATTAAAATGGTCTAAAGGATGTCCACTCATGAACATACCCGTAATATCTTTTTCGTGGTCTAATTTCTCGGTTAATGTCCATTCCTCACATAGGGCTAATTTAGGAATAGGTACTTGCATGGCAGATGGTAAATCACCAAATAGGGTATTGGTAGAACCAGTGGTCATAGACTGAATCGCTTGCGCATAGGCAATTAATTTTTCCATGCCATTGGTGCGGTCTCCATCGCCCGTATTAAAATATTGTGCACGGTGGTATTCAGGGAAACAATCAAATGTGCCTGAGTAGGCTAAACTTTCCAATGATTTTTTATTCACTGCTTTTGACAACACTCTTTTGATAAAATCAATCATGGTTTCAAAATGTCCACCTTTATCTCGCTCAATAATAATGGCTTCAATAGCTGCTTCACCAACACCTTTTAATCCGCCTAATCCAAAACGAATTTCTCCATTTTTATTCACAGAGAAACCTTGTAAGGATTCATTGATATTTGGTCCCAATACTTTAATGCCCATGCGTTTACACTCTTCCATAAAGAAGGTGATTTTATCGATACTACCTGCATGGTTTAAAACAGCAGACATATATTCTCCAGGATAGTGTGCTTTTAAGTAAGTTGTTTGATACGCCACATAAGCATAACAAGTAGAATGCGATTTGTTGAATGCGTATTGTGCAAAAGCCTCCCAGTCCGTCCAAATTTTATCTAAAGCTTTTTCAGCATGTCCATTTTTCACAGCGCCTGCTACAAACTGCGCTTTCATTTTATCCAATACCGATTTTTGTTTTTTACCCATTGCTTTACGAAGTACATCTGCATCGCCTTTGGTAAAGCCTGCAATCTTTTGACTGAGTAACATCACCTGCTCTTGGTAGACCGTAATCCCATAAGTATCCGCCAATATTTCTTCCATGATAGGCAAGTCATATTGAATGGCTTCACGACCATGTTTACGTTCAACGAAATTTGGAATATAAGCCATCGGGCCTGGTCGGTACAAGGCGTTCATTGCAATTAAGTCGGCAAATTTATCGGGCTTTAATTCGCGTAAATATTTTTGCATGCCCACACTCTCAAATTGGAAAGTGGCATTGGTTTCTCCTCTTTGGTATAAATGAAAAGTGGTTTCATCATCTAATGGAATTTTATCCAAATCGATGGTGATACCATGATTTTGTTTGATTAATTGTAAAGCCGTTTTCAAAATAGAAAGGGTCTTTAAACCCAAGAAGTCCATTTTAATGACACCAGCTTCTTCAATCACGGATCCTTCAATTTGTGTCACCCATAAAGTAGAATCTTTTGCAGTGGCAACTGGCATGATCTCTGTTAAGTCACTTGGTGCAATGATGATACCCGCTGCGTGAATACCCGTGTTACGAATTGAACCTTCTAAACGTTCTGCTTCATGCAAGACGGCTGCTCTTAAATCATTGCCTGCATATATTTCTCTTAACTTTTTAATATTGTCTATATCGTCCGACTGATAACCTTCTCTTTCGGCTAAAGATTTTTCGCCTTCCTTAACAGTGATCGGCGCATGCAAACAACGATTGAGTTCGGTGCCTGGTTTATCTGGAACTAGTTTTGCTAATAAATTGGATTCGGATAAAGGAAGATCCATCACACGTGCCACATCCTTGATACTACTTTTAGCCGCCATTGTACCATAGGTAATAATTTGTGCGACTTGTTCCTTACCATATTTTTCTACCACATAATCAATTACTTTCTGACGACCTTCATCATCAAAGTCCGTATCAATATCGGGCATGCTCTTACGATCTGGATTTAAGAAACGCTCAAAAAGTAATTGGTATTTAATTGGATCAATATTGGTGATGCCAATACAATAGGCCACTACAGAGCCCGCAGCAGAGCCACGACCAGGCCCCACAAATACATCCATCTCACGTCCTGCTTTAATAAAATCACTCACAATTAAGAAGTAACCTGCAAAGCCCATGGTTTGAATAGTGAACAATTCAAAATCAATTCTCTCTTGAATTTCTGCCGTGATGGCATCGTATCTTTTGTGTGCGCCTTCCCAAGTGATATGTTTTAAAAATTCCCACTGATTCATATTCGCTTCCTTATGAATCTGAAAACTTTTTGGAATAGGAAAAGCGGGTAGGAGGATGTCTTTTTTTAAATTCAATACTTCCACTTTATCTACAATGGCATTGGTGTTGTCGATAGATTCGGGGATATCACTAAACAACTCAATCATTTCCGATTGGGTCTTGAAATAAAATTTATTATTTGGGAACTTGAATCTTCTATTTTTAATTTGAAGTTCGTCATTTACAAAATCATCGAATCCTGGCGTGGATTGTTTTTCGCCTGTGTTAATACATAATAAGATATCATGCGCATTGGCATCATCTTCGTTGATGTAATGACTATCGTTGGTGGCAATCACACTTACTTTATGTTTTTTTGAAAACTTTAATAAGGTATTGTTAATGATTTCTTGTTCTGGTATTTCATGTCTTTGGATTTCGATATAATAATCTTCTCCAAATAAATCCAACCACCATTTAAATTCTTTTTCTGCTGCTTCTTCACCATCTCTTAAAATGGATTGAGGGACATGCGCACCAATACAACAAGTGGTAGCGATAATGCCTTCATGGTATTTTTCAATCAATTCTTTGTCGATTCTTGGGTACTTGCTATACATCCCTTCAATGTATCCTAAGGAAGTCAGCTTGATGAGGTTTTGATATCCCACCGCATTCTTGGCTAATAAAACTTGGTGAAAACGATCGTCCTTATGTTCCTTGGTAAATTGTTTGATATGTCGGTCTTTCACCACATAAAACTCACAACCAACAATTGGTTTTACAGTTGGTGCTAAAATATCTTTTCCATTGGCATCCTTCCCAATGACTTTGGTATTTTTCCAAGCTTGACTTACAAAATTAAATGCACCAAACATATTTCCGTGATCCGTGATCGCCAATGCAGGCATTTCGTCCTCGATGGCTTTTTTATACAAACCATCAATAGAGGCCGCACCGTCTAAAAGTGAATATTGGGTATGAACGTGTAAATGGGAAAACTTGGGCATTTGGGATATCGGGATAAGGCACAAATATCGTAAAAAAGCAGTGCTTAGATGGGCTTAATTTTCCACAAAAAAGGGTTAAAATCTTCGGCTTTGAGGCTATTTTAAGGTTCTTGCCTTATCTTGCCGTTCATGCAAAAAGGGACTGTAAAGATATTAGGGCTGCTGTGTATGATGGCAATTTTGTCAAGCTGTACCACTATGTCTAAGTTTAGTCAGTCTGTGAAATCAAAAACGGCTCAATTCAAAGCAAAGCCCAAAAGAAATTTACCCGCTGTTGTTGCTGTTCCTGAATCCAATAATGAATCAAATGATGCGATTGAATTTTTAGACAATATATCGGTGAAGCCAGGTAGGGTGTATATGAAAAAAGCATCCGATGCCTTAGAGGCTGAACCTGTTTTAGCCAGACCAGAACGTGCAGATAGAATGCCAGATAACTTAACCGATGTAGAGAAATCCAATTGGTTGCAATTAAAGTATTCTATTCAAATGGATATAGCCGTAGAAGAAATTAACAATATTCCCTTGCTTCAAAAAATTGACGAGTGGTGGGGCACACCTTATGTGCTTGGTGGATCGAGTAAAAGAGGGGTCGACTGTTCCTATTTCACATTGGATGTGATGAATGCGATTTACAATACCAATTTAAAAAGAACAGCAGCAGAACAATATACACAAAGTGAAAAAATTGATTGGTCAGATTTAAAGGAAGGGGATTTGATTTTCTTTAAAACAGATGCTAGTCGTTCTATTTCGCATGTAGGTATCTATATGACCAACAATAAATTTGCACATGCATCCACCAGTCAAGGTGTTACCATCAGTGACTTGTCTGAACCTTATTGGCAAAAACGTTTGTATAGTTTAGGGAGAGTGCTTAAGAACTAATTTATCTCTACTATTTTATCTCCACTATTTTACTCCTTCTATTTTTCTACTACTATTTTACCTCCGCTAATTTAATATAGTATTGACTTTCGATCGTCTTTACAAAATCCTGTACATTAAAATTAGTTTCTTGAATTAAACGTTGCTGAGGTTGATAGTCCATTGGCATGAAACTATAATTTTTACCTAAATAACTAAAGTGTAGTGGTAAGTTAAAACCAGTCACACAGTTTTTATATTCGTAGGTAAATATTTTTTCTTTCTCGTTATAGCTATAATTCAATACAGGAATTTGCGTTGTTCTTAAGTATTGGTCAAATACTTTTTGAAAACCAAATCCTGCACGCACAGAAATATAATTCTCAACTTGTTCAGTTGTTACTGTTTGGTGATAGAACTGTTTATTCAATCCCATTAAGATATTTCTGAACAAGCTATCATTGTTAATAGCGTGACGAATCGTGTGTATTAAATTAGCGCCCTTAGAATACATATCTCCACTGCCTTCTTGGTTGACTCCATATGCACCAATGATTGGGATATCGTTTTTGATATTTCTACGGATCCCATAATTGTATTCATTTCCAGCTTGCTTGCCATAAAAATATTCCGTGAATAAGGTTTCTGAATAATTGGTAAAGCCTTCGTGCACCCACATGTCTGCAATGTCTTTGGTTGTAATATTATTAGCAAACCATTCGTGTCCACTTTCATGCACAATAATAAAATCCCATTTAAGACCCCAGCCTGTGCCGGATAAATCTCTTCCTAAATAACCATTCATAAATTTATTTCCATAGGCAATAGCAGACTGATGTTCCATTCCTAAATGTGGACTTTGCACCATTTGAAACCCATCTTCATAAAACGGATAAGGCCCAAACCAATATTCAAATGCCTCTAACATTTTTGGCACTTGTTTAAACTGTTCAACTGCTTTAGCAGAATCAGACCTGAGCACCCAATAGCTGATATCTAGATTCCCTTTTAAGCCTTTATAAGTTTCCTTCCAACCTACATAATCTCCAATATAGGGGATGATATTGTAGTTGTTGATCGGGTTCGTTACCTGCCAACCATAATAATTAGGCATGTCTGTACTAAGAGGTCTACCATTTGAGATAAGTCTAGTTCCTTCAGGGACAAACATCCTAACACTAGCTCCTTTATCAGGTTCATCTGATTGATGGTCTTTACAAGGATACCAAACAGAAGCGCCTAATCCCTGGCAAGCAACTGAAATCCATGGGTTACCATTAGCATCTTTCTTCCATATCCATCCACCATCCCAAGGGGGTCTAGTCGCTTCTTTTGGAACCCCATGGTAAAAAATCCATACTAAAAATTCTGAATTGATGTTGAAAGTTCTATCTGGTTTTGCAAGTGCAATGTTATTTTTTCTTGTGAAAGCAATAGTTTTCCATTCATTTATTAAAATATTATTTTTATCTACTGTTGCATTATTAATTCGGATACTATCTATTATTAAGGGCTGTTGTAAGTCAATTTGAATTTGCTTAGTTGCTTTGGTTGCTTTTGCCCTCCATACTACAAAACCACTAATTGATTTATTTTCAATATTTGGACTAACATCGATATCATATCTTAAAATATCAAACCAATCTCTATTTTCATTCAAACTACCTCTTAATACATCTGCTTCATTCACTAGGGGTTGTGCAAAAAGGGATACACTAAACAATGACGTAATTAGAAATAATAGGGTCTTATTCATAAAATGAGATTGTATTTGAAAGAATGCTTTGAATCCTCAAGGTATATAATTATCTCAAATGAACTAAGGGAATTAATCTTCCTCTTTTTTCATCTTGTCCTTAAATACTTTTTCAAATTTTTCCAATTTTGGCCCAATTACATACCTGCAATAACCTTGGTTGGTATTGTTATTATAGTAGTTCTGGTGGTAAGACTCTGCAGAATAGAAGTTAGTGAACGCAGTCACTTCAGTAATGATTGGCTTATCCCATGCCTTGCTGGCATCTAATTCCTTGATGTATTTAAGTGCTAATTCCTTTTGTTGGTCATTGTGGAAAAAAACAGCCGATCTATATTGAGGACCTACATCATTGCCTTGCTGATTGGGTGTAGTAGGGTCATGCGTTTTCCAAAAAACAGATAAGATATCGTCTAAACTAATTTTAGTGGTATCAAAAACAATTTGACAAACCTCGGCATGCCCTGTATTTTTTAAACAAACTTCCTCATAGGTTGGATTTTCAACATGTCCACCGCTATAGCCACTAGTGACTTTAACTACCCCTTCTAAACGTTGATAAACGGCTTCGGTGCACCAAAAACAGCCAGATCCTAATGTGATTGTTTGGGTATTTTCCATATTGACTTTTTGAATTTTTGCTTGTTTTTTCGGGGTTTGAGCACATGCGAATAAAGATATAACGCTGAACAAACCTGCTGTGATGTATTTGATTGTTTTCATATAGATTGTATAGTTGAAATTACAACAAATCATAGACCAATTTGTTCTAAGGTTGTTAATGTTTTTTTTAGCTAAATTTGCAGCTATTGCACCCATGAAAGTATATCCTGAAAATGCCCTTTCCCAGTTAGAATTTGATAAGATCAAGACCATCTTACTCAATTACTGTCAATCCACCATTGGAAAGGAGCAGGTGGATGCCATGCGGATACATACGCAGTTGAATTATATCCAGATTACATTAAGGCAAACGCAGGAATATCAATTTATTAAACAAGCCAATCAGTATTTTCCAAGCGATTTTATTTTAGACATCAGGAAGGACGTGAAGCTTTTGGGAATTCCGGGTGCACAATTAACTGGAGAGCAATGGTTATTGGTGCGTAAACTGGTGGATCATGTGGGGCAACTATTCAAATGGTTTGATGCAGAGCGCCAAGCGGCTTATAGTCATTTATATATGGTGATTGCAGAAAGTTATTTTGAAAAAACGATTATAGAATCCATTGACGAAGTGATTGATGATAGGGGATTAGTCAAAGACAATGCCTCCGAAGACTTGGCGAAAATTCGTGCTCAATTGTATAAAAAAAGACAGGACCTAAGACGCATATTTGAAAAAGTATTGGGTCGTTTGGCTAAGTCTGGCTACACGGCAGATATTGATGAAAGTTTTAGCAATGGTCGACGTGTGGTGGCGGTGTTCTCGGAATACAAGCGACAAGTGAAAGGATTTTTACATGGTGAAAGTGATAGTCGTAAAACCGCGTTCATTGAACCAGAGGAAACCATTGAACTCAATAATGAACTTTTTAGTTTAGAGCAGGATGAGACAAAGGAAGTGCAGCGGGTCTTAAGACAATTAACTGCACAATTATCACCATACTCCAGTTTGTTGATGGGCTATTTACAAATGGTGGGTTTGTATGATTTTATCAAAGCCAAGGCCCTATTGGCAATAGATATGAATGCGCACTTGCCTGTGGTAGAAAATAAAGCCACTTCGCATTTAATTCAAGCCTACCATCCTTTGTTGTATATGTACAATAAAGCTTCAGGTAAAAAAACAATACCGGTTAATTTGGAATTGGATGATGAAGCAAGAATTTTAATTATCAGCGGACCCAATGCAGGAGGTAAAACGGTGTCTATGAAGACCTTGGGGCTTAACCAAGTGATGTTACAGTCTGGTTTATTGGTGCCAGTGCATCCCGATTCTCAAATGGGTATTTATAAACAATTATTCATTCAATTAGGGGATACACAAAATTTAGCATTTGAATTGAGTACCTATAGCAGTCATTTGACGCACATGAAGTACTTTATTGAAAATGCAAATGGGAAGACCTTATTTTTTATAGATGAACTTGGAAGCGGATCCGATCCACATTTAGGTGGTGCATTTGCCGAAGTGATATTGGAAGAATTATCACATAAGCATGCGCAAGGAATAGTTACAACACATTACCTGAATTTAAAAGTGATGGCCAATCATAACAAAGGAATTGTGAATGGTGCCATGCAGTTTGATGAAGTGAAATTAGAACCATTGTATCAATTGGTGATTGGCAAACCTGGAAGCTCTTATACTTTTGCGATTGCAGAAAGAATTGGCTTGCCTAAGCATTTGATTAATCGTGCAAGAAAATTAGTAGACACCCATCATTTTGAGTTGGATAAATTATTGAACAGAACCGAACAGGATTTACAATTGGTGCAAAAGGAGCGCAAGGAATTACATAAACTAATTAAAGAGAACGATATTCTAAAGTTAGAGTTGAATAAAACATTAGATAAGGAAAAGCATCTACAACAGATAACGCTTTTAAGAGAGCAGAATAGGGTAGCCGAGGAGAAGTTCACTTATTTAAAGGAGATGGAACGCAATTTGAAACAAATTGCATTGGATTATAAGAAGTCGGATAAGAAAGAGGAAGTGATGAAGACTTTGTACAATTTGTTGTTTAAAAAGAATGACGCCATTGTGATTAATAAGTTGGCTAAAAAAGTGGACAAGCAATATAAAGAAGCTGCTGGGCCAATTGAAATTGGATCGACTGTGAAATTAAAGAAGAACTACCAAGTGGGCGAAGTCATTGGATTTAAAGGGAAGCGTGCGATAGTGAAAGTGGGGCAGTTGCCTATGAATATTGACGTGGAGGATTTATTGGTCATTGAAAAAATTGATGAGCACAAGATTGCACAAGCCGAAAAAGAGCTGAAGCAACTTAAACATATTAAACAGAAAAAATAATGATACTAGACGAACTTACTCAATTGAATAAATATGTTTCAGTGCATCCTAGATTTGCTGCGGCATTTGAATATATTTTGAATACCAATTTTGAAAGTATGAAGGTTGGGAAAAAGGAAGTGGATGGTCAAAATATTTTGGCAATCATTTCCGACGAAGATGGAGTTAGTATGTTAGATTCATGCGCTAATTTTGAATGTCATAATACTTATATAGATATTCAGGTTTGTTTTAACGGCTTGGAAACGGTTGGTTGGAAATCTCGTAGTTCTTGTGTTGAACCAAGAGGTAGTTACAGTAAAGAAAAAGATGTATTATTTTTTGAAGATGCACCAGATCATTTTTTCAAACTACATCCTGGTCAGTTTGGTATTTATTTTCCAGACGATGTGCATGCACCCATGATAGGAGAAGGCAGGATTCGAAAATTAATTATGAAAGTAAAAGTGGACTAAAAAAAGAACAAAAAGATTATTGAACAATAAAATCTTTTGATTCATTTTCATCTAATTTTAAAGTATAGTTGCCATTTTTTAGATCGCCAACATATAAGCATGTACGCTGTGTGAAACCAGTGATTTTACCTTGTTGAAGGACATTGCCTTTAGAGCAAATAATTTGATAAAATTTATGTCCTGTCCCATGTCCAGAAAACTGAATTTCTAGTATACCGTCTTTAACGATTTCTGTTACTTTAAACATACTTCACGTTTAATTCAAGGTTGATGAGGGAGATACCATAATAAAATTAACTTGTTTTTTTGTACAATTACGTTAGATTTATATTAAATAATTGTTGAGTAAATAGAATTAAGTCTATGCAATGATTGTGTTATGGATTCAAGTATATTTTTGCTATATAAATCTGATTATGATCCAACGGATACTTTTATATCTATTAATATTGCTGCCTTATGTTTCAAATGGACAATTTGTACTGAAAGTAAAAGCTACAAATACCACAGATTCAATTGGTTATCTAAGGGCTAGTTTATTTGACGAAAGGAATTTCGTTCCAAAGGATACCTTAAATCTTACCAAGCCCATACAGACAATCAAAAATACAAAGTCCATCATCTTCGCTCAAGCGAGCTTGGCTCAATTCTGTACACAAAAAAACCACGTAAGTACGTGGTTTTGAATTCGTTTGGCGGAGAGAGAGGGATTCGAACCCCCGGACCTGTAACAGTCAATAGTTTTCAAGACTATCGCAATCGACCACTCTGCCATCTCTCCGCGGCAAATGTAGGAAGGGAAAAGCAATTTTGCAAAAAAATGCCCAATTTATTCATGAATTCGATGGTTCTAATTACTTGACTACCATGTATCTTTACAAAAAAGGACCAAGTGAGAGAATTAGCTGCTTTAAATCAATTTTTCTGGAAATATAGATTCAGGTTTTTTGCAGGAATGCTATTGGTGATTGCGACCAACTATTTGGCCGTTTTAGCCCCACAAATCACTGGTTATGTAGTTGGTTTGGTTCAAGCAAAACTACCTGGAGGAAAGCCTGTTACTGGGGCATCAAATGACTTAATTATCAGAGCCATTGCCGGAATCAGTGAAGCCAATCAATTGAGCTTTGGCTGGTTAATTACCTTTTGTAGTATCACGATTTTGATCTTGGCAATATTAAGAGGCGTGTTCATGTTTTTTATGCGTCAGACGATTATTGTCATGAGTAGGCATATTGAATATGATCAAAAAAATCAAGTCTACGAACATTATCAAGCACTAGATACAGAATTTTATAAAACCCATAGTACGGGTGATTTAATGAGCCGTATTACAGAAGACGTGAGTCGTGTGAGGATGTATACAGGCCCTTCCTTAATGTACCTAATTAACTTAGTTTCTTTGATTGGTTTTTGTTTGTTCAATATGTTCTCAAAAGATGTGCGACTGAGTTTGTATGTACTTTCACCATTGCCTATTTTAGCAATCACGATCTATTTAGTCAACAGCATCATCAATAAAAAGAGTGAGGAGATACAAGGTCAATTATCAGATTTAACCACCAATGCACAAGAATCTTATTCTGGCATAAGAGTGATAAAATCTTTTGTACAAGAAAAAGCGATGTTGGGATTCTTTAAAACCAATAGTGAATTGTATCGTAAAAATGCAGTTAGTTTGGCGAAAGTAGAAGCATTTTATACACCTACCATGGCTTTGATGATTGGACTGAGTACTTTATTGACCATCTATTTAGGAGGATTACAAGCCATTAAAGATCCAAGTCAGATTGGAACAATCATAGAGTTTGTCATCTATATTAATATGTTGACTTTCCCGGTGAGTGCGATTGGATGGACCGCAAGTATGATACAAAGGGCTGCTGCTTCACAAAAAAGATTGAATGAATTTTTATCCATTGAGCCAACCATTCAAAATAAGGGCACTCAAAAAATAGATCAAATAAAAGGGGATATCCAATTTAAAAATGTGGATTTTATCTATCCTCATTCTGGTATAAAGGCGCTGAATAATTTTACATTAGATATTAAAGCAGGTCAAAAAGTGTTGATCCTTGGAAAAACTGGATCTGGAAAATCTTCCATTGCACAAGTTTTGAATCGAATGTATCATGTGAATTCAGGAATAGTGTCGGTAGATGGTCAATCAATTGAATTGATAGATACTTTGACATTAAGAAAACACATTGGCTATGTGCAACAGGATGTTTTTTTATTCAGTGATTCGATCAAAAATAATATCCAGTTTGGTGTCTTATCTTCTGACGAAACCATTAAAGCGGCAGCGAAGTCGGCCCATATTTTAAAAGAAATTGAACAATTGCCAGCAGGATTTGAGACGATGGTGGGGGAGCGTGGTACCACATTAAGCGGGGGACAAAAACAAAGAATATCCATTGCCAGGGCATTAATAAAAGAACCAGATTTATTCATTTTTGACGACTGTTTGAGTGCGGTGGATGCCAATACCGAAAAAACGATTTTAACCAATCTAAGTCGTCTGATGCAAGATAAAACGGCCTTATTTATCACTCACCGCATCTTCTTTAATTATCATTTTGACCTGATTATTTATATCAAAGATGGTCATATTGCTGAATCAGGAACACACGAAAGTTTGTTAGTAAAACAGGGTTTATATGCCGAATTGTATCAAATGCAATTAAGTCAAAATCAAGAATAGTATCGGTTTAACGGGATTTCTTGAATTTTCGTGTAAAATTTCAATTTTTCGTAAACATTTTATATTTTAGCTATAGATTATATTTAACTAAAATTGATATTGTGGAATACGAAAACAACGACAAAAAGATTGAGAGTGTATTTAGTTCAAAAATTCGTGCTGGAAAAAGAAGAACTTATTTCTTTGATGTAAGAGCCACTAAGGGCAATGATTATTTCTTAACCATTACAGAAAGCAGAAAACGTTTTGATGACAATGGATATGATCGTTCTAAAATTTTCTTGTACAAGGAGGACTTCAATAAATTTTTAAAAGCATTGACTGAATCTTTGGATTATGTGAAAACAGAATTAATGCCTGATTTTGATTTTGATGCATTCAATCATGAGTTTGATCCAGAAAATCCGCCACAATATCCTAATACTTATCCCGCAACGTCAGAGCCAATAGTAGAAGCAATGCATCATTCAGTTGTACCTGAAACTCCTGTATCAACACCAGAAGTAATCGAACCTACAATTGAACCAACAATTACGCCTGAAACAAGTGGCGATAATTTAAGTGGAGAGGAAGTAGATAAATGGTAAGCTATAAATAATGATGAGAAGATGCTTATAAAGTTTTTAGCATCCAGATACTACAACCATCATGACCAGAATTGCCCAATGATTTAGTCAATCTATTGTAACCCAATTTTTCATACATCGTAACAGCATTAGACAGTTCTGGCATTGTTTCAAGATACACTTGTGCATATCCATTTTCTTTTGCCCATGCCATTGCTTTCAACATCAATGCTTTTCCTAAGCCTGTACCTCTTGAAGTGGGTGCTAAATATAATTTTACCAATTCACAAGTGCCGTCTGGCAATCCTTCGGTAGGGAAAATACCACATCCGCCAACAAGTGTTCCTTCGATTTCTGCTACATAATAAATGGATCCTGTAGCTTGAAACAATTCAAATAAATGATCTGTAGTTGGGTCATAATAAACAGTACCTGGTTTATTGGCGCCAAATTCAGTTAACGCAGCACGAATCACCGCAGCCAAAGCCACATTGTCTTTTGGTTCAATCAATCTTATGCTTTCCATTGCTTGTATTGATTGATTAATCCATTGGTGGAACTATCATGTTCAGTCACAGGTGCATGATGATTTAGTTCAGGTAAAATCTGATTCGCCAATTGTTTGCCTAATTCCACGCCCCATTGATCAAAACTATAGATATTCCAAATCACACCCTGTGTAAAAATCTTTTGCTCGTATAGTGCAATTAAGAAACCTAATGTATAGGGTGTAATTTTTTCTACTAAGAACGAGTTAGTTGGCTTGTTACCTGCAAAAACTTTGAAAGGCGATAAACTTTCTATTTCGGCTTCTGATTTACCAGCTGCTTTTAATTCTTCCACTACAATTTTTTCAGACTTACCATTGAGCAAAGCTTCTGTTTGCGCAAAATAATTGCTCATTAGTTTATCATGATGATCGCCAATTGGATTATGACTTTTTGCTGGTGCAATAAAATCACATGGAATCACTAAAGTACCTTGATGGATCAATTGATAAAACGCGTGTTGTCCATTGGTGCCTGGTTCGCCCCAAATCACTGGACCAGTGGCATAATTCACTGTGGTGCCATTGCGGTCAACAAATTTTCCATTGCTCTCCATATTCCCTTGTTGGAAATAGGCTGCAAATCGGTGTAAGTATTGGTCGTAAGGAAGGATAGCTTCGCTTTGAGCACCAAAAAAATTGGTATACCAAATGCCTAGTAAGGCCATGATCACAGGCATGTTTTTTTCAAATGGGGCAGTTTTAAAATGCAGATCTGCTTCGTGTGCGCCTTTTAATAGATCCTCAAAATTGTCGTAACCAATGGTTAAAGCAATCGACATTCCAATCGCACTCCATAAAGAATAGCGTCCACCCACCCAGTCCCAGAATTCAAACATGTTTTGACTATCAATACCAAATGCGTTCACTAATTTTTGATTGGTACTTAATGCAACAAAATGTTTGGCGATATGTGCTTCTTCTTTTGCATGTTCTAAAAACCATGTTCTAGCCGTATGCGCATTGGTCATGGTTTCTTGTGTGGTGAATGTTTTAGAAGCAATTAAAAACAAAGTTTCTTCTGCGTTCACTTTTTTCAAAGTTTCAGCGATATGCGTTCCATCCACATTACTCACAAAATAAGTCTGTATCCCATCCACCCAATAGGGTTTCAAAGCTTCGGTTACCATCACTGGCCCTAAATCACTTCCACCAATACCAATATTCACAATGGTCGTAATTTTTTTTCCTGTAAATCCTTTATGTTCGCCCTGGTGTATTTTGTTACAAAATGTTTTCATTTGTTGTAACACTTTCTGAATGCCTGGCATCACATCCTTACCATCTAGTAACACAGGTGCTCCGCTAAAATTTCTTAAAGCAGTATGCAATACAGCCCTGTTTTCGGTTTCATTGATGGCTTTTCCAGAAAACTGTGCTTCAATCGCATTATCTAACCCACATTCTTTTGCTAATTGAAATAGCAATTGAATAGTTTTATCAGAAATAATATTCTTTGAATAATCAAATAATATATTCGCTTCTTTGATTGAATAGGATTCAAATCTATTTGGATCAGCTGCAAACAAATCTTTCATTTGTCTACGGCTCATCTCTTCTTCAAAATGTTTTTTCAACACAAACCAAGCTTGTGTGGTGGTTGGATTAATTCTTTCTAACATAATTATATATCTATTCTACTTAATTTTTTGAATGACTTCGATTGTTTTAGCTAAAGCTTCTGGGGAAATGTCAAGATGTAATACAAATCTAACTTGGATAGGGGTCATCACATAGGCCAAAATATTTTGTTCCTTTAATGCTTGTACAAATGCGGCAGGGGTGTAGGCACCGGTCATGACTGCTATGACAATATTGGTTTCAACTGGTAATACATGATCTACAAATGAGGTTGCTTCTAATGCGTCTTTTAAAGCAAGGGCATGCACATGATCTTCTGCCAAACGCGCCACATGATTTTCTATGGCATACATACCAGCCGCTGCTAAATACCCTGCTTGACGCATCCCGCCTCCAAAAACTTTTCTCCAACGTCTTGCTTTTTTTATAAAAGGAGTTGATCCCACTAAAACACTTCCTACTGGAGCACCTAATCCTTTGCTCAAACAAATAGACACTGAATCAAAGACCTTACCATAATCTGCTGCATTCTCCTTTTTGTGGACAATGGCATTGAAAATACGAGCGCCATCTAAATGGAGTGCCAACTGGTTGGCCTTGGCTACCTTTTGAATTTCATAAAAAGTTTTAAAATCATAACATGCGCCTCCGCCTCGGTTACTGGTATTTTCTAAACTCACCAAACTAGTAATGGACTTATGCACATCTATTGGGTTGATGGCAGCTTGAATTTGAGCTGCATTCAATAGGCCTCGGTCTCCGTGTAAAAGGCGGACTGAACAACCCGAATTAAAGGCGATACCTCCACCTTCGTATTGGTAAATATGTGCAATTTCATCACAAATCACTTCGTCTCCTGCTTGTGTATGGGTTTTAATGGCCAATTGATTGGTCATGGTTCCACTAGGGCAGAATAATCCAGCTTCAAATCCAAACATTTTGGCCGTTTTTTCCTCCAAGCCGTTGATACTTGGATCTTCTCCAAACACGTCATCTCCAACAGGCGCAGCTTGCATATAGGCTAACATGCCTGGGGTAGGCTTAGTGACGGTATCTGATCTAAAATCTATCATGCAACGAAGATAAATCTAGGCCGTCGATAAACGATGAAAATCACCATTTTGGGTATAAATATTTCTAAAATGTGATTTTAACGGCTATTCTAGGCTTTATTTGTATTATTGACTCCAAAAACTTAACTTTGCAGACTCTCGAATGGGAGATACTATTTTGGACTTTCCATCGTTATACTTATAAATAAATCCTTTGCATGAGGCAGCTTAAAATTGCTACACAGATCACCAACAGAGATTCTCAAGCGGTTGAAAAATATTTACAGGAGATTTCTAAAATCTCTATGATTAATCCCGAGGAAGAGACGACC
>CAXNMZ010000024.1:0-16189 GCA_964203125.1 Chitinophagales bacterium
GTTCTCCAGCTGTTAAGCCAACAAATGGAATTTCGAATGTCCTGTTATGGCCCATAACCGTACTTTAAGGGTGGCAAAGTTAGTAAAAATAGGTCAAAAGACAAAGTTTATACTAATTTTACTAGATAATTATTCTGTGCAAATGTATCCATTTAGACCGGGTTGGAGCAAGTTCATTTTACCATCCATATGGATCTTGCTGTTTGCAGTCTGTATGTTGGCGCCATATTATCCTAGATTGGTTGCAAGCTACTATACACAGGGCTTGTTTAGGTATGGGGCGTCTGGTTTAAGGTTCCTATTTGGAAGCATCCCTTTTGCGATTGGCGAATTTATCTATATAATAATTCTTATAATACTGATAATTAATACTTTAAAGCATATTAATTCACTTAAAAGTTTCAATTATATTGCACAAAAGGGATGGTTTATATTGACCAAATTGAGTTGGCTAATTGTAAGATTATACGTGGTATTTCAACTTATATGGGGTTTGAATTACATGCAACCGGACCCAACCGAGGATTTTCATTTAACGGTGCAAACGCCTGAAAATACTCAAATTGCAATGACCCAAATCAATGCGCTGACCTATGAATTAATAGATGAGCTTAATAAAACAAAGACAGCAATAAGTTTGAATCAGCCAATTGAACCCAATTTTGAGCAAGTGGTGGCCAATGTGCAGCAAGCATATAAGGAACTTGGTATCGAGTATCCTAGGTTTATCCTTCAACATCAAAGTATCAAAAAAGCTATTTTCCCAACCTTGGGGGATTATATTGGATTTCTGGCTTTTTATCAACCCATCACGGCAGAAGCGATTGTTCGTTCTGACCTACCTATCCTGACACAGCCTTATACCGTTGCACATGAAATGGCGCATCAATTAGGCTATGCTTCTGAAACAGAAGCGAATTTTATTGCCTTTGTGGTGGCGTCTGAGGCCAATGATCCTTATTTAAAGTATTCTATGTTATTGCAAATGTTCAGCTATGCCCAGGATGCACAATTATTATTGCTTGCAGGAAATAAAGGATTTGATGCATGGAAAGCGCAAATTGCAAAAAATAAAGCCTCATTAAGTCCTGCTGTATTGAAAGATCGAGCCAATATCCGCGCTTTTTTTGCTGCAAGAGCAGAGAAGCAAATACAAGCATCTACTCAATTGTATGATCAATTCTTAAAATGGAATCAACAAGCAGCAGGCTTGGATAGCTATGCAGATGTATTGAAATGGGTTAGGGCGTACCGACTTAAAACTGATTCTTCCACATCATACTCTCAATAGGCTTTTCGGGCTGTCCGCTATACTTGGCGTTTTTCTTTTGATTGTATTTTACTTCAATCTCTCCATCCACTGGGAAATAAATTAATTGACCAATTGGCATCCCTTTATACACACGCACTGGTTGTTTAACAGAAATTTCTAGGGTCCAATAACCACAGAAACCAACATCACCTTTACCAGCTGTGGCGTGAATATCAATTCCTAAACGACCAGTTGATGATTTACCTTCTAAAAAAGGTACATGGGCATGTGTTTCAGTATATTCTAAAGTAACGCCTAAATAAAAACCAGTTGGCTCTAATACAAATCCTTCTTCAGGAATTTCAAAATAGGTAATGGTATTGTGTGCTTTGGCGTCAAGAATCTCGTTGTCATAAGTTGCCAACCATTTTCCAAGATGCACATCATAACTATTGCTTCCAAGATCCTTTCGATCGTAAGGTTCAATTTTAATAGTGCCTTTTTGAATTTCTTCGAGTATGCGTGAGTCTGATAATATCATCTTAATCGATTTATGTTTAATTTCGGTCTTTAAAACAGACCGCAATCTAATTCAAAATGCCTTTCTTTTATCAACAAAATATTAACGCGACCGCTCATTTAGCCATTTGGTCTATTCAAGAACCTGCGTCCTTTTTTGAGACAGATGTGCAGCTTGCGGTGCCCATTGCCAACGAGGAAAGAAGGACACAACATTTGGCCGTAAGGTTATTGTTTAAATTAATGATGCCAGAGGCAGATTTGAGTCAATTGGTGATGGCGGATAATGGGAAACCCTATTTAATGGGATTGCCTTTTCATTTTTCATTTTCACATTGTAAGGGCTATGCAGCTTGTGCGGTAGATGACAAACCTGTAGGCATAGATATTGAAATCATACACCCACGCATTGCTAAAGTGGCACATAAATTTTTAAATGACCAGGAGAAAGCAATGATTGCAGCGTTGGACGAAAAGGATCAATTAAATCAGTTGGCATTTTTATGGGCAGCCAAAGAAGCGATGTATAAAAAGTACGAACAATTGGGGATTGATTTTGCGAAGGATTTTAATATCCTTGAATTAACGAATGGGGATAGGGGTAATGTTCCTGCTCAAATTTTACATAAAGGGAATAACATCAGCGTAAAATTGGACTATCATTTTGGAGCGGACTATATCTGTGTTACTTGTTATCATTAAGTAATCTTAGATCGTTATTCTTCCTCAAGACCAAGTGCGGTATCATCTTCTAGTAAATCTAAATGAATGGCGTCCGCACCTGCAATGCCTTCGATAGATCCTTTAATGTGCATGGCATTCAACAATACTTTTTCAAGTTGTTTTTCTCTAGCTTTCCAAAGTTTTTCCATCGCATCTCTTTCCTTTTGAATACTAGAGCGCATTTGTCTAAAGCCTTCGCCCACCGCTTTCCATTGTTCGCTGAATTCATTGCTGGTTAAGTAGTCAGAAAGGAAACTCATTTTGTCTCCTTTGTTGACTTGACTTTTTTTGGTATCATGGATTTTTAGAATCGCATTTCTCAATAATAAGGCAACACTTTTAACTTCTTGGAAAGAACATATATACACGCCATCTTTTTCGCCAAAACGATCTAATTCTTTTGGAAAGGTTTGTGTCACAATCACTGCAATGTCTGCGCCTTGGCTGCGCATATCCGCTTTTAATTTATCAATCCACTCTTGGTTAAAGTCTTTGGTCCTCTTACTTTCATAAATAATTTTACCTGCTTCTTGCCCAAGACTATTGCGCACTAATTGAATACAATCGGCACCTCTTACACCTTTACCCACTTCGGAGATCTGGTCAAAAGGAAAACTTGTTTTAAGTAATTCTTCTAATAATAATTCTTGAACTTCACCTTGCATTTGCATACTGCCTTGTTCTGCTTTGCGTCGCATTTCTTCGGCTAGTTTGCGTTGGTCTTCTAATTGCTTTTCTAATTCTTTCACTTTCAACACATGCTCTTGGTCTTTAATAGATACTCTTTCTGCTTCTTCTTTTTGTATTTGTGCTTTTAAACTTTCTCTTTCTGTATTTAATTTTCTTTGTAATTCTAATTCCAATTCAGCTTCCTTTGCTTGAATGGCTTGTACTTGTTTTAAGAATTCTAATTCTTTTTGTCTGAACTCATTCACCTGCTTACTCATATTGGCTTCGTTGTCTTGCATCAACTTAAGCTTATGTTCATATTCGCCAGCAATATTCTTTTTTAATTGTTCTGTTAGTTCGTTCTGAATTTTTGTTTTTTGTTCCGCCAATAATTGATTGGTTTCTTCTTCTTTCTTTTTTTGCCAATCGGTCATCTTGCCACGCAATTCTTTTTCAATCTCGTCGCGGATAGCGTCGGTTGGTTCAAAGCTGTGTTGACATTTTGGGCAGATTACGTTGTAGTTAGACATAAGACAAATATAAGAAAATAAAATTTTAGATTAGCTCACTTCGTTCGCTGATCTAAATGGTTGGCTTACTCAAACCCTCACAACAATTCCGCAAAGCGGAATCGTTGAATTTTTTGCTTCTCATCTGATTACAAAAGCAAGCTTTTGACTCAGCTTCGAAACAAAAACCCCCGTCATTTTTATGACAGGGTTTGTGCGGAAGAGGAGATTCGAACTCCCACGCCCGGGTCTGGGCGCTACCACCTCAAGGTAGTGCGTCTACCAATTTCGCCACCTCCGCATTAGAATTGCAAATGTACAAAAAAAGCCCTCCCGATTGACGGAAGGGCTTTTTGAAAAATCGTGTCAAAATTACAATGACTTTAAGATCTCATCAGCAGATCTTACATAGTCCATATTTTTTGCTTCAATTGCCATTTGCTTGCAAGTTTCAGCACTAGTTTTAGCGCCTTTTTTATCATTCAATGCAACCTGAACTCTTGCTTTCAATAAATGCAACCAATATGCTTTTGCATTTGCAGCAATTGCTTTATCCGCAAACACCAATGCTTTGTTGTAATCATTATCTAATTCAAGATAAAAAGTTGCAGCAGATTGATACACATTAGGATTCACAGTAGCTGCAGAAGTAGCTGCATCAATTTGAGCACGTACCATTGGTCGAATATCTGTGCTAATAGGAATATTCACTTTCGTCTTAGCCCATTTTAAATAAATAGTGGCTGTTTGAGCAGTGATATTATCAATACCGATAGAAAATGTTTCAGTGGTGCTTCCAGTTGTTTCTGGAGCCACTTTAAAACGAACCACATCTTCTGCTTCTTTGTAGTCAAAACTTCCCCAACCTTTAGAATTGGTATTAATAATAACAGTCCATTCTGAAGCACCTGGGATCGTAAACAAGCCATAAGAACCTGCAGGGATGGTTTTACCACCAATCGTTACAGGATCAGAGAAAGTTAATTTAGTGGCACCATTTGCACCTGTTCTCCAAACATCGCCAATAGGAGCTAGTAAGCTTCCTGCGCCAAATACTGGACGACCTTTTAAGCTAGGTCTAGAATAAACGATTTCAATTTTACCTAATCCAAAATCTTGGGTTAAAGTTTGAGTTGGGCTAGGAGCAGGCATCTTCACTTGCGCCATTGTGGTTAAGCTTAAAAAGCTTCCAATAACAAAAAGTATCTTTTTCATATTTCTTTATTTTTGAATAACAAATCTACTTTATTTTAGCCGTTTTTATGGTTATTTTTTTTGAAAGGCAGGGTGGAAACGATCCAAAGTGTCCCTCAGGAAATCCCTATTGATATGGGTGTAAATTTCGGTGGTAGTGATGCTTTCATGACCTAACATTTCTTGAACTGCCCTTAGGTCAGCACCTCCCTCTACTAAGTGCGTGGCGAAGCTATGACGAAGGCTATGTGGAGAGATGGATTTCTTGATGCCCGTTTTAAGGATGAGGTTTTTGATGATGTAAAAAATCAT
Source organism: Chitinophagales bacterium (assembly GCA_964203125.1). Classification (GTDB taxonomy): domain Bacteria; phylum Bacteroidota; class Bacteroidia; order Chitinophagales; family Chitinophagaceae; genus Sediminibacterium. The sequence goes on from CAXNMZ010000024.1 coordinate 5,179, forward strand.
GACCCTGCTAAGACCTTTACCTCGATTGTTTAAAAACAGGATGTCCTCACAGTTTTTGGCAGGGGTTTGATGCACTCTTATGGTGTCTCTATACAATTTGATATACTTAATAGCATCGGTACCAATTGGCACTAATCTTTCTTTATCGCCCTTGCCAATCACCCTGATAAATCCAACATCTAAATACAAACAAGAAATTTTAAGTTGAATCGCTTCGGTCACCCTGAGACCAGAACTGTACATGACTTCCAGTATGGCTTTATTTCTTCCACCTTCTGGCTTACTTAGGTCAATCTCTCCAATCATTTGTTCAATCTCCTCAAAGCTTAATACATCAGGTAGTTTTCGACTTGTTTTAGGACTTGGTAGTAAAGTAGTCGGATTGATCGTGCAAATCTGTTCAATGAGGCAATATTTAAAAAACGATTTAACACCTGATATAATTCTAGCCTGAGAGGTAGCAGCCATGCCCATTTCACCAATACTTTGAATGAAACTTTGTAAATGGGTTAATTGGATATCAGCAGGTGTATGGATTTTATTATAATTTTCTAAGAAACTAGCTAGTTTATCAATATCTCTTAGATAGGCATCCACTGAATGGGCACTCAATGATTTCTCTAATTGCAAGAAAGCTTTAAATCCTTTTTTATAAATTTCCCATTGCATATACTAAGATCAAGTTTAGGAAAAGATTTGATAGTTAAATGATAAAGGGTTTATTTCGTACCTGATTCAAAACCCTATGCAAGTAAATTTAAGGTCATTTAAGCAGAAAGTTAAACTTAATGCAAAACATTTCAGATCCTTCTTAACAAAGATAAAAAATAAAAATCCCAAAAACCTTGATCAAATTGCTGCAAAATTAAGTAATGAAGTGTGGGCCGAAGTGGATTGCTTGTCTTGTGCGAATTGTTGTAAATCGATGAGCCCAACTTTTACAACAACCGATATCAAAAGAATTGCTGCACATTTTGAAATAAAGCCTGCTGAGTTTAAAGCCACTTGGTTGGAGTACGATAAAAAAGACAAGGATTGGGTGAATGTTTCAAAACCTTGTCAGTTCTTGAATTTAAGTTCAAATATGTGTTCTATCTATGAGGTAAGACCTGCTGACTGCGCAGGGTTTCCGCATTTAACCAAAAAGAAATTTGTAGAATACATTCATGTGCACAAACAGAATGTGGCCTATTGTCCAGCGACTTATAAGTTGGTAGAAAAAATGAAATTTTCGATGCAATAAATTTCTGCTATTTTAAAAATAGACGTCTTCGATAAAAAAAAGTTCCCATTTAGCTTCTGAATATAATTGTATTGCAATCACATCGAATTGAAGCATTTGCCAAATTGGGTATTGGTATTGGAATAAAGCAGCTGCATTTTTTAAGTGCTGCATCTTTTGAGCATCAATATGTTGTTCAGGAAAACCAAACGCAGTTGTCCTTCTTGTCTTGACTTCTATGATATGTAAGCAGTTTCCTTTGCTTGCAATGATGTCTATTTCTAAATGCTTATAGCGCCAATTTCTAAAAAGGATCGAAAAACCCATGCCGAGAAGGTAATCTGCAGCTTTATTTTCGCCTAAAAACCCAGTATCTTTGTTGTGGTGACTCATTATAAGTAGATTAGATAACCAGGAAAATAGTTAAAAGAAGTACATGAACACAGCGTATAAATTACATGGGATTCATAGGCATTATGAGTGGGGTGGGCAATCATTCATTCCTCAATTGATGCATGTAGACAATACCATTGGGAAGCCCTTTGCAGAATATTGGATGGGCGCGCATCCCTCTGCTCCTGCGATGGTAGCAACTGCTGAAGGTGCTATGGCACTAGATCAGATGATCCAAGAAAATAAATTAGAATTTTTAGGTGCGAGTATAGCAGACCGATTTGGTAGCCTACCATATTTATTTAAAATTCTTGATGTCAAAAAAATGCTGAGCATACAAGTGCATCCTTCTAAGGAAAATGCGGAGAAAGGCTTTTTAAAAGAACAACTTGCGGGCATAGCTATTGATGCGCCCCATAGAAATTATAAAGACCAAAATCATAAACCAGAAGTGATGGTGGCCTTAAGTGATTTTTGGTTATTACATGGTTTCATGCCAGCCATTGCACTTAAAGAAAGATTAACAAGTCTTGCACCTTTAGAATCTTTATTACCCATTTTCGGCCAGGATGATTATGCAGGTTTGTATAGTTATTTTATGCGCCTTGATCAAGCAGCTGCAGACGCCATTTTAAAACCATTAATGGAAATTGCTGTGCAGGAAGTGGCCGCTGGTAAAGTAGATAAAACGCATCCACATTGGTGGGCCAATCAATATTATGGTGGTGTTGTCCCAACATCCAATATTGACAAGGGCATCCTTTCAATTTATATTTTAAATATTGTCCATGTGCCAACATACCAGGGGGTGTTTCAGGGGGCAGGTCTGTTGCATGCTTACTTAGAAGGACAGAATATTGAATTGATGGCCAATAGTGATAATGTTTTAAGAGGTGGCTTAACGCCAAAGCATATTGATATTGAGGAGCTACTTCAACATATTCAATTTGAACCTACCTATCCTAGCATTTTAAAAGGGGATCTGATCAATTCAAATGAGCTTCAATTTCCTTGTCCAGTGCCCGATTTTGGTTTAACAAAAATACAGCTAAGAGGGGGTGAAACTTATACAAACGAGACCAATTCCTTAGAGCTATTTTTAGTACTGCAAGGGGATGTCCAATTGGAGGGGATCGAATTAAAGCCCGGGGAATTGGCTGCAGTCAAGGCTGGATCGGCCTATCATATCCAATCAACTGGGTCTGAAACGGCTGTAATTTTCAAATCTTTTGTGCCTTAATGGAATTATACACATTTGAGGAAAATCAATCCCGCATAAAACTAACCATTTATGTATATTTGAATTTCATAAATAATATTTTAAATAGCAACTGATGAAACTGAACAAAGAAATAGTGATTGCCTTAATTATAATGATTGTAACGAGTGCTTTATACCGAGTGTTACCAGGTAGACCTTTTGGTTTTGCACCACAAATTGCAATTGCTTTATTTAGCGGCTCATTGTTTGTAAAAAATAAACATTTTGCATTTTTGTTACCGCTTGTTTCAATGTTCTTGTCTGATTTAATGTATCAACTATTGTATGTAAATTTCTTAAGTCCAATTCAAGGTTTCTATGATGGACAATGGCAGAACTATTTATTAATTGCTGCAACTGCAATTTTTGGATTTGGTTTACAAACAAACAACCTAAGTAAATTTGCAGGTAATTTTATTGCCGCACCTACAGCATATTTTCTTGTTTCAAACTTTATGGTATGGGCTAGCTTTGGTGGTTACCAACGTCCTTTAACTGCTTCAGGTTTATTGCAAGCAATGGTAGACGGTTTACCATTTTATGGATACAGTGTAGCAGGTACATTTGTCTTTGGTGCTGTGATGTTTGGCGGCTTTAAATTAATTCAACCTAAGTTGAAAGCGATTAAAGTAAAAAGCTAATTTATTTTTTTGGGTCAATCGCTTCATAAAATGCATCCACTTCCCAAGGACCTTTATCTGCAGCCATAGTGGCTAACTCGTCACATCGATTGTTATAAGGGTTGTCCGCATGTCCTTTCACCCAATGAAATTTCACTTTATAGATTTTAGAAAGTTCATAGAAGGCTAGCCAAAGGTCTTTGTTCTTTTTGCCTCCTTTAAAGTCTGTTTTAATCCAGTTGTCCAACCATTTTTTCTCAACAGATTCAACTACGTATTTACTATCTGTATATACAAGAATCGGTAATTTTTTTGTCTTTAAGATGGATATTGCTTTGATCACAGCCAATAGCTCCATTCTATTATTGGTGGTATACCGATACGCTTCGGCGATCTCTTTGACCTTCTCGCCCCAAATCAAAATGGCACCAAAACCGCCTGGTCCTGGGTTGCCTCTTGCCGAGCCGTCTGTATAGATAATTATTTTGTCCATGGATCCCTTTCTTGGTCGAAAGCAAGATACAATAATTTGATTAGTTAAGGCTATTTCATTGAATTTGTAATTATCTTTAGCGCCATTCGAAAATGATTGTATATGATTGAGAAATTGAATTTTCATTTAAAGTATAGGACCAGTTTTGGTCAAGCTATTTTTATTACGGGTAACCATCCATTATTAGGCAATGGCAACATTGAACATGCTATTCCAATGGTGTATTTAAATGAGGATTATTGGGTATTACATTTAGCAACAAAAGGAATGTTAAAGGAGGGAGCCATTCAATATAGTTACTTTATTCAAAATGAAGATGGCACCAGAAGTTTTGATTGGGGTTCAGATAAATCCATCATTGCAAATCAATTAGCCACAAAGGAATTGGTTTTAATTGATACATGGAATTTCACTGGGTATATAGACAACGCATTTTATACAGCACCCTTTGTAAATGTATTATTACAAAGTTCAGATACTGCAGTCAAGCCAGTCATTCCGAATAAAAATGCAACCCATCTATTTAGAGTTAAAGCACCTTTACTTACACCAGATCAAACAATTTGCATCCTTGGAGAGTCTAATGAAATTGGTGGATGGGATGCAGCTAAAGCATTGCCTTTACATCGAATAAAGGATGAACCTTATTTTGAAATTGATTTGGATTTAAGTCTTTGTGATTTTCCATTGGTGTACAAGTATGGTATATATGATGCTGTTCAAAATAAATTCGTTTCATTTGAGACGGGCAACAATAGGGTATTGTATGAACCAGTTGGTAAAAATAAATTAGTATTGGTACAAGATGGATTTGCGCTTGTAGGACAGACGCAATGGAAAGGAGCAGGGGTCGCTATTCCTGTTTTTTCATTAAGATCTAATCAAAGTATGGGTGTAGGTGAATTTAGTGATATTAAACTATTAGCAGATTGGGCTAAAAAAGTTGGATTAAAACTAATTCAGTTATTACCAATCAATGATACTACAGCAACACATACATGGATGGATTCATATCCCTATGCTGCGATTTCTGCTTTTGCATTGCATCCAATGTATATTCGTTTATCTGAATTGGTAGATACTGATCAAGCGCATTTAATTCAAGATGCAGTAGATCAACAAATTGTATTGAACAACTTATCTGTAGTAGATTATGAAGCAGTGCTTGCTGTGAAATGGAAAGCATTAAAAGCAGTGTATTCCATCAATGGAAAAAGAGATTTAGCGACAGCTGCATTTAAGCAATTCTTTGAAGACAATCAAGCCTGGTTGGTGCCTTATAGTGCATTTTCTTATTTAAGGGATTTATATGGGACTGTAGACTTTAACACTTGGACAAGTCATGCTACATTCAATGCAGCAGAAATTGACCAATTGGTAAATCCAAAATCAAAGACCCATTCCGAAATCGCTTTCTTTTATTTTGTACAATTTCATTTACACCTTCAACTAAAAGCAGCGACCGATTACGCACATGCACAGGGTGTAGTATTAAAAGGAGATATTCCAATTGGAGTCTATCGTTTTGGTGCAGACGCATGGCAGCATCCTCATTTATTTCATATGGATAAGCAAGCGGGTGCGCCTCCAGATGATTTTGCCGTGTCGGGACAAAATTGGGGTTTCCCAACATACAATTGGGAACAGATGACTGCCGATGGTTTTGCATGGTGGAAATCTAGGTTTGATCAAATGAAATATTATTTCGATGCATTTAGGATCGATCATATTTTAGGTTTCTTTAGAATTTGGAGTATCCCAATGCATGCTGTAGAAGGGATCTTGGGACATTTTGTTCCAGCAATTCCTTTAGGCATTAATGAATTCAATGCAAAAGGCATTGCTTTTGATCACTATCGATTGACCATGCCCTATATCAATGAAACGGTTTTGTTTCAAGTATTTGGATATGACAATGATTATATTAAATCGAATTTTCTAGAATCAATAGGAGATGAACATTATGCATTGTTACCTGCTTTCAAAACACAACGTCTAGTAGAGTCCTTTTTTGTGCAACAGGAAAATACCCCATTCAATGACAAAATAAAACAAGGCTTATACAATTTGATTGCAAATGTCATTTTGATAGAAGGGGAGCAACCACAACAATATCATTTTAGATTTAATATTGGACAAACTAGTTCATTTAAACATTTGAATGAAAGCACTCAATATTTATTGAATGAATTATATGTAGACTATTTCTTTAAACGTCAGGATGCTGCATGGGCAAAAGAAGCAATGAAAAAACTGCCGATGCTAAAGCGCTCCACGAATATGCTAATCTGCGGGGAAGATTTAGGATTGGTACCATCCTGTGTACCAGATGTAATGCATCAATTGGGGATGTTAAGTTTAGAGGTACAACGAATGCCAAAGGCAAATCATAAAACTTTCTTCCATCCGAATGACGCACCTTATTTAAGTGTGGTCACGCCTTCGTCACATGATACAAGTACCATTAGGGGATGGTGGGAGGAAGATGCTGCAAAGACCCAGCAGTTTTATAATTATGAAATGGGGCAGTTGGGGAAAGCCCCAGTTTATTGTGATGGATGGATTAACAAAGCAATTTTATCGCAGCATTTATATTCACCTGCGATGTGGGCCATCTTTCAATTACAAGATTTTATGGGTATCGATGAATCCATACGCAGAACGGATCCAAATGAAGAACGCATTAATATACCTGCCAATCCAAAACATTATTGGAGGTATAGAATGCATCTTAGTTTGGAACAGTTATTGAAGGAAGAACAATTTAATCAAGCATGGTTCCAGTTGATCCAATCAAGTGGAAGAGCATAAATAAAAACTAGTACAGTGCAATTAGATTTTTGGGAACAAAGTTTACCTTTCGAATATCCATTTACCATTTCAAATGGTAGAACAAAGACGCATCAACATAGTTTGATGGTGCGCTTGTCTTTGGGTAATTGGTCAGGCTTTGGAGAAGCGCCTGCGATTGTGTATTATAATGTAACAGTTGCAGATATGATGGAGCAGTTAGAAAAGCAAAGAAAATTAATAGAAAAATTTGCCTTGATCGATCCAGAAAGATTTTGGCATTTCTTACACCATCTTTTTCCAAATGATCCATTTTTAGTTTGTGCATTGGATATGGCAGGATGGGATTTATGGGGTCAAATGAAAAAACAACCCTTGCATCAATTATGGAATACCCAATGGGCCACTGAGGGTAATGTACAGCCACCCATTTGTGATTACACATTGGGGATAGACCCAATAGAAAAGATGGTACAAAAAATGGAAGCCCATCCTTGGCCTATTTATAAAGTGAAAGTAGGGACGGAATATGATATAGAAATGATGACTGCTTTAAGAAAGCATACCGACAAGCCAATTCGTGTAGATGCCAATGCAGGATGGACAACCGAGGAGGCACTCTTAAAAATTCCAGTATTGGCTTCATTAGGCGTTGAACTAGTAGAACAACCATTGGCAAAAGAGAATTGGGAGGGCATGGCACAATTGAAACAACAAGCTAGTTTGCCTTTGTTTGCAGATGAATCCTGTGTAAGTGAAAAAGATGTGGCCACTTGTGCTAATTATTTTGACGGCATCAATATTAAGTTAACAAAATGTAGTGGCTTGACACCCGCTTTACGCATGATCAAAGAAGCAAGAGCATTAGGATTAAAAGTGATGATGGGTAGTATGAATGAATCTGTGATTGGTTCTGCTGCCATTGCGCAATTTTTACCTCAATTGGATTATGTGGACATGGATGGCCCTTTATTAATGACCCAATTAAATGGATTAGGATTGAACTATAGTTTCAACAATCAAGATGGGATGATTGAACCATTATTACATCCAGGATTAGGCGTTGCTTTTAGAATGCCTTTTGATAAATAAAATACATGACACCAGAACGCACCGATAAATTATTAAAAGTATTACACCAACGTCAAGCAAATTTGACCTTGATCATGGAGAATGTACAAGATCCTCATAATATCTCGGCAGTATTAAGAACCTGCGATGCAGTGGGCATACAAGAAGTCTATGTATTGAGTACGGAATTACCTAGGTACAAACATTTTGGTTATAAAAGTAGTAGTAGTGCCATTAAGTGGTTAACGATTCATGAATACGATGACGTTCAAAAATGTGTAGCGGATGTACGTAAAAAATTCAAAACTATTTTAACCACCCATTTATCAAGTGACGCCGTAGATTTACATGCGATTGATTTTACTCAATCCGTTGCGCTTGTTTTTGGCAATGAGCATGGCGGAGTCTCAGAGGAATTGAGAGGATTGGCAGATGGTAATTTTATCATCCCTCAAATGGGGATCATTCAGAGTTTGAATATATCCGTGGCCTGTGCAGTGACTATTTATGAAGCCATGCGTCAAAAAAGAAACGCAGGTCATTATGATGCGTGTAGTTTACCTGCCGAACAGTTAGCTCAATTAAAAACGGAGTGGGGATTTTAATATTTTCTAGCCCTACATTTGTTCAGGAACTTCAATACCTAAAACTTGCATGGCTTGCTTTAATGTAGCTGCAGTTAAAATGCCTAATTGAATTCTTAAGTTTTTCTTGTCTTCGTATTCTGCATTGGCAATGGATAATTCTGCGTAGAAGCTATTGAATAATTTAGCCAAATTAAAAGCGTAGATCGCTAATTTAGAAGGGTCTAAAGCTTCTGCAGCTTCATTCACTTCTGCCGAAAAATTAGCCAATTGCATTGCAAGTGCTTTTTCCAATGGTAACAAGGAAGTACCAACCTGCTTTACTGTAGTGCCTGTTTTTCTTAAGATACTTTTTATTCTTGCATGGGTATATTGAATGAATGGACCAGTGAAACCATGAAAGTCAATACTCTCCTCAGGATTAAAGATCATCTTCTTTTTAGGATCTACTCTTAATAAAAAGAATTTCAATGCACCTAATCCAATCGTATCATATAATTTTTCTAATTGCTCAGCAGTAAAGTCATCCACTTTCCCAAGTGATTCCGTTTTTTCTTTTGCAATTTGAATCATGCCGTCTACTAATTCGTCTGCATCTACCACGGTACCTTCTCTGCTTTTCATTTTGCCAGTTGGCAATTCGACCATCCCATAACTTAAATGATAAATACCATCTGACGCAGGTAACTGTAATTTTTGACAAATCAATTTCAATACTTTGAAATGGTAGTTTTGCTCGTCACCCACTACATAGATACTTGCGTCTGTGTTGAATTCTTTTTGCTTGAGTTCAGCTAGGCCAATGTCTTGTGTCATGTATACAGAAGTACCATCTTTTCTACGAACTATTTTTTCGTCCAATCCGTCACCTGTTAGATCAATCCACACAGAACTATCCTCTTTTTGATAGAATACTTTTTTTGATAATCCTTGATCCACTAAATCTTTTCCTAATAAATAAGTATTGCTCTCATAATAAGTTTTGAAAAAATCAGAACCAATTTTTTTATAGGTCACATCAAATCCTGCATACACCCATTCATTCATGCGTTTCCAAAGGGCCATAGTGTCTGCATCTCCTTGTTCCCATTTCAATAACATCGATTGCGCTGCTTTTTGAATAGGGGCTTCTTGCTCAGCAAGTTCTTTAGACATGCCACCAGCAATCAATGTTTCCATTTCTGCTTTGTAAGCATCGTTGTATTTGACATAATAATCACCTACAAAATGGTCACCCTTCATATTGGTACTTGCTGGAGTTGCACCATTCGCAAATAATTGCCATGCAATCATACTTTTACAAATATGAATCCCTCTATCATTGACGATACAAGTTTTAACGACATCGTTGCCTTGTAGTTTTAAGATTTCTGCAATGCTCCAACCTAAAAAATTATTTCTAAGATGTCCTAAGTGTAAAGGCTTATTGGTATTAGGGGAGGAGTACTCCACCATGATTTTTTTTGTATCTGCTGTTGGTGTGACTAATTTGTTACTGTCTGTAGCTTGAATATAGTCCAACCAAAACTGGTCACTTATGGTAAAGTTCAAAAATCCTTTTACAATATTAAATGCCGTGATTGTCCCTGGCATTTTAGCCATAATCGCTTCACCTAATGCATTGCCCAATTCATCGGGGCTTTTGCCTAATTGTTTTACAAAAGCAAATAGTACGATGGTGTAATCGCCCTCAATTTCTGGCTTAGTGGCATTCACCAATACCTGTTCACTTTTTATTTGAACTTGATAGATGGATTGAATGGCATCTGCAGTGGCCTGCTTTAAATGTTGGATCAATTGCATAAAATAGGATTACCGACTGCAAAAGTAATTAATTAAGGTTACCTTTACGCATACATGTTGAAAGTACACGAATTTATAAGCAAATTAATTCTAGACCTAATTGATGGGATGTATCCATTATTTAGGAGGTTCATGCCGTTGAAAACATTTCGATATGCAGCATGTGGCGGGGGGAATACCGTGTTAGATATTCTATTATTCTTCATCTCTTATAATTACATTTTAGAGACCCTTCCTGTGCATTTGGGATGGTTGACTATCAGTCCCCATATCGCTTCCTTCATGATTAGTTTCACAGTCACTTTCCCAATAGGCTTTTATTTGAGCCGTTATGTGGTCTTTCAGGAAACATCTGTTCGTAAGAGCAAGCAGCTATTCCGATACTTTATGGTTGTCTTGGGGTGCATCTTCCTAAACTACATTTTTCTTAAATTATTTGTAGAAGGCATAGGCTGGAATGCCACTTTTTCAAAAATTGTGACCACCTTTTTTGTGGTTATTTTCAGCTATACGAGTCAAAAGAACTTCACATTTAAGAACAAGTCAGTATAACTTAACTGCCTTTTCTTCCCATTTTTCCATTTATTTATGCCAATTCAGTCCCTTTTTCAAGGGGCACATGCCTAATTTATGCCATTTTTACCTATTCGACAGAATGGCATAATGATTGAACTATGCTAGTGAATTAATCATTGAAAATCAATCATTATGGGAAAAATTATAGGAATTGACTTAGGTACCACAAATAGTTGCGTATCAGTTATGGAAGGCGGAG
>CAXNMZ010000025.1:0-16182 GCA_964203125.1 Chitinophagales bacterium
ACCCCGAATTGGGGCGTGGAAGCTAAAGAAAAATGGGGTGTATTAAGCAGCGATGCTGAAGGTGTAATAAGTACTGAATTAATTCCTAGCCTTGCAGGTAATTACGGAACCTTTTATGATAAAATGGCTAATGCCATTAACCATAACGAACCCGTACCTACTTCAGCCAAGCATGGTACAGACATTATACGCATATTAGAAGCTGCAAGAGCAAGCTTTGCCCAAGGAAAAACAATAGAACTGTAGACTTTAGATTTTAAAATTTAACTTTAGCAATTTTATCATGGCGCATCCCTACTCTATAGCCATTCAAAAAGTTTTTGCAGCGCATAAAAACGCTACAGTAGCTAAAGGAGCAAAAGCCTATTTGCTTAACCAATTTGAATTCTATGGTATTAAAACACCTATTAGAAGAAAATTATGCAAGGAATTTTATAAATCAAACCCCATTAGTACGCATAAAGAATTAACTGTGCTTATTAAAGAATGCTTTGCAGCCCCTCAAAGAGAAATGCATTATTTTGCTATAGAGCTATTGTGCTATCATAAAAAATTATGGTCAAAACAAACTATTCCCTTAATGGAATGGATGGTTACACATCATAGTTGGTGGGACTCGGTAGACAGCACTAACTCACATGTCATAGGAAAATTCTTTTTGCAATTTCCTGAATATATAAAGCCCACTACTTCTAAATGGAATAAGTCAAGCAATATATGGCTGCAAAGAATGAGTATCTTATTTCAACTCATGTACAAGGATAAAACCGACACGCAACTACTTACCAAGTATATCGAACATTGTGCATTGGAAGAAGAATTTTTTATCCGCAAAGCCATTGGCTGGGCACTTCGCGCCTATGCCTACAAAAATAAAAGATGGGTAATCCAATTTATAAAGGATCACCCATCTTTATCTAATTTATCTAAGCGCGAAGCGCTTAAACATTGTTAAGGTTTTTCGAATCTTAATTTTTTAAACTACATTTTCTTAGCGTCTTCTAAAAACTTCGCTAAACCTATATCGGTTAAAGGGTGTTTTAATAATCCTAATATTGAATCTAAAGGACAAGTACAAACATCGGCACCTGCTTCTGCCGCTTTTACAATATGTAAAGCATTACGAATAGAAGCGGCTAATATTTCTGTTTTAAAACCTTGTACATCGTAAATATGTCTAATTTGACTAATTAGTTCCATCCCATCCCAAGAGCTATCGTCGATTCTTCCAATAAATGGAGATACATAGGTTGCGCCAGCTTTAGCAGCTAAAATCGCTTGACCTGCAGAAAATATTAATGTACAATTGGTACGGATACCATTGTCTGTAAACCATTTGATGGCTTTGATACCGTCTTTAATCATCGGTACTTTCACCACAATATTTTTATGAATAGCAGCCAATTTTTTTCCTTCTTCTACCATTGTAGCGAAATCTGTTGACAAGACTTCGGCACTAATATCACCTTCTACTAATTCACAGATGGCTTTATAATGCGCAGCAATGGCTTCCTCTCCTTTCACACCCACTTGGGCCATCAAAGAAGGATTGGTGGTTACACCATCTAAGATGCCTAAATCATTGGCTTCTTTAATTTGTGCCAAATTGCCTGTGTCAATAAAAAATTTCATATGGTAGGTTTATAGTTATAAAATTAATGCCACTTAATCATATAAAAAATATAAAAAAGTGGCAGGCTACTCACATCGCACCGCTCAACCGCCTATCCTTGCTGTATTCCTACCCTGGGGAGTTTCAGCAGGAGCTGGTCGTGTAAGACCTGCCGCTGCGAAGGTAATAAAAACAGATTGGTTTTCCTACCAATTTTGGATCGAATTCAGGCTGGAATACCCAATAATTTGGTCATATCTACTCCCCGGAGCCCTATAATAAACAAAAATGGTATAGCTATTTTCGGTCTCCCAATGGTCCCCTTCTGTCCACATAAAATCATGCATTGGATTGGGTGATTGGTCGGCCCTTAAAATATAATTGTAACTATAATATCCCTGTTTTAAAGTGAGCCATTTTTCATACACTTTATCTGAGCTATTCCATTGCATTCGAGCATTCGTATCCAATACATTTCCTGTAAGGGCCCCAGCTAGATACATTGATTTCCCTTCATACGCTGTGCCGTTCTTTGGAAGATAGGTAAACAATACTTGGGCATAATCATTCTGATCCTCGGAACGGATTAATTCAGTATTACTAATCATATATTGACCATTCAAGTCTCTAAATGTAAAATAAGGCAGGGTCGCTCTTGACTGATCTGGTTTTACAATAATCCTTGAGCCGTAACCTAGTTGTTGGATGGCAGCAATTCGGTCTGTCTTGAACCTTAAATTTTGCAGGTCTAGCCACCTGGATTCCTTGCCTGCAGGAAATACAAAATCCCTGTCTGCATTATACTCCAACTGATTCCCTCTAATAAAACTAGGTGTGTTTGAAATTAAGATGTCATTATACCTTGTATTTTGTGTGACTGCAACATGCAATAGTTCCGGTTGTAACAGTTGGATTCTTTTAACATCCAATTGCATTTGTATTTTTTGATGTGACTTTGAAATGGTTTCATCAAAAGGCTCCTGAATACTTGCTGTGACAGGCACTTCCTGTTCTATTACAAAAAAACGTTTTGCAAATACCAATTCATTGGACCTGCCCTGTCTATACACTTTCATCAAATAATTACCTGACTTGGTGGGTCTGCAAGATGTTGTTGGGAATGTAAAACTATAATGATAATAGGCTTGTTGTGCAATAGACGAAATAGTATAGGCCCTGATATTATTTTGAGTGAGTCCTCTGGTGTAATCAAATGGATTAAGCGCAACGGACTTCCAATGGATATCCATTAGTTCAATCGTAAAATAATATTGTTGGTATTTGGCAGATAAGTCGTCGAACTGAATCAATAATTCGTCCTGGGTATTGAGTCCAATTACTGGTAAGGCCAATGGTTTCCCTTTAGGAAATATCAAGACAGTCTGAATATTGGCATCCACTATTTTATCCACCTGCGCTAATAATGGCGAAGTCAAAAAATACAAACAAATTAAGAGTACCCAGTTTTTCATGCCTATTGTTTACACCTACGAAACTAAGTTGAATGCACTAATTATAAAGATAAAAAACTAAATTTGATTAAAATTAACAGTTGAACACTGCCTTTGAAATAGCTAAAAGAATAAGTTTTTATAAACAAAAAAACTATACCCGATTTATAGTACGACTATCTATCGCTGCAACTGCTATTAGTGTGGCTGCAATTTTACTCACTTTTTCCATTGTCAATGGCTTTCAGGCAACAGTAAGTAGTAAATTATTTTCGTTTTGGGGGCATATTCAAATTAGTTCGGTCAATGGAGCTAGCCTCATTGAAGATGCTCAGGTAGTAAAAAAAATAAAGACCATTCCAAATATCCAATCCGCTTCGGCTTTTTTGAACCAAACCATGGTGCTTGCCAAGGATATCGAGATTGAAGGATTGAATGCAAAAGGGATTGCTGATTTTTCTAGTATCCCCAATTTGATTCAAGGCAGGATCATTCAAAGCGATGGCCAATCTCCTGGTAAAGAAATTGTCCTCTCAAAAAACATGGCTGCTAAATTGCATATTGCCATTGGAGATCAAGTAAGACTCTATTTTTTTCAGAATAATCAAGTACAAGAAAGAAGATTGAGTGTGGTAGGTTTATTCCATTCTGGTATCGAAGAATATGACCTTAAAAATGTATTTGTTGATATCCAATTATTACAACAAATGACGCTGGCGCCTACTGCAATTACAGGCTACCAAATGAATGTACAAGACTTAAGTAAAATAGCCCAAACGCAAATGGATATCCAGTCCAACCTGCCAGAAAATTGGGTTGCCAGTGCAAGTGCCGACCTGTATCCTCAACTTTTTGATTGGATTCAAGTACAAAATATCAATAGGAACATCACGATTATTATTATGCTCTTAATAGCCGTTGTGAACCTTATCACTTGTTTATTGATTTTATTATTGGAGCGTGTGCCGATGATAGGAAGTTTAAATGCGATGGGCGCAACACATGCCATGATCCAAAAAGTATTTATGTATCAAGCAAGTTTTATTGCATGGATTGGCATTGGACTTGGCGTGCTGATTGGTCTTGGACTTTCAATCCTACAATTAAAATTTCAGTGGATACAATTAGACGAGTCCGCTTATTTAATTGATGTGCTTCCCATCCAGATTCAACCACTGCAAGTCATTGGAGTCATTGTTGGAACGGCCATCGTCTGTTACTTATCTTTTCTTTTACCCACCATTTGGATTAAAAAAATGAGTCCTGCTAAAGCAATTAGATTCGATTAATGTTGCCAGTTGGCTAAGATAATCCCAGTGGCTACAGCGGCGTTTAAGGATTCTGCATTGCCATATTTAGGAATTGTAATTGGATCCGTGATCAATGCTAAAATGGGTGGTCGAATCCCTTTAGATTCATTGCCTATCACGACTATGCCTTCCTTGACCAAGGTGGTGGTTTGTATGGACTTTCCTTCAAGCACTGCGCCATAAATAGGCATCTTGGAAGATTGAATCAACGCTTCTAAATCTGCCACAATCACATCTACTCTTAAAATACTGCCCATCGTACTTTGCACTACTTTCGGATTATAGCAACTTGCTGTATCCGCACTTACCACAATTTGATCTAAACCAAACCAATCAGCCGTTCTAATAATAGTGCCTAAATTTCCAGGGTCTTGAATGCCATCTAAGAATAAGGTCATCTTACCCTTTAATTGTACAGGACCTTTGATTATTTTTTTCTCAACCAATGCCAATACTTGATTCGCCTTTTGTAATTGGGTTAATTTATCTAATTCAAAGTCGGCTACCTCCGTCACATAATGTGGCTTAAAGGGTTGCGTTTCGATCCACTCCTTGGTGGCATAAGCTTGTCGAATCACCCATTCCGAAGCCATCAGCTCTTCCATCATCTTTGGTCCTTCGATGATAAAAACAGATTCTTCTGCCCAATGTTTTTTATGGGCGAAAGATTGGATATATTTGAGTTCATTCTTATTGATCATGCGTATGCCTTTAGGGAAAGTTAAAATTATTCGATTCTCCTCAAGTTTGAGTCTATTCAGCCTTTTATTTTTATTAAATAGCTGCGCAGATTTGAAATTAGCTATTGTACGCAATTACCCAAAGGAAACCGAGTTTATTTACAAAAATAAAATCATCGTCAAAGACGCTCCATCCATTCAGAATGCCAAGGAACTTTCTATTGCATTGGATAATTATTGGGATGACAGTATTAAAGTGCTTACCATTCGACAATACGGTATTTTTAACACCATCATCAATCCTAGAAGCTATCAGCCAGAAAGGATGACAAGGACTATACAATACATGTCCAACTTTTTAGCATCAGAGGGCTACTACCACCCTATTTTAACCCCAATAATTAGGACAGATACAGTCAAAAAAGAATGGAGAACGACTGTCACAATGGAAGTTGAACTCAATAAAAAAACTTTAATAGATACCATCACTTATCAGTTATCAGATCCTCTTTTACAAAATATCGCTTTAAACAATAGTCAATATAGTTACTTAAAAAAAGGACAAGCTTTTTCTAACGAAGTCATCAATAATGAATTAGATAGATTGGTTGCTTTATTTAGAGCGAACGGATTGTATAATTTCACTAAAGAAAAAATATTTGCAGAAGTGGATACGATCGATGCCTCCTTAATGATATTACAGCTTGATCCACTCAGTCAAATTACACAGGTTACCGAAGCAAAGGAAAAGAAAAATCAAAATCCAAGTTGGAAAATTAGTATCCAATTAAGAAACCTAACAAAGGACATCACAAAACAATATCGTATTGGCCAACAATTGTTTTATAGTGACATAGCTGTGTTAGATATCCCAGACAGTTTACTCATCAACCCTCCAGCAAAAAGAGATACACTAAATGATCTTGTGCATCTTTATACCATTCCAAAATTTAAATCTTCGCTGTTTAAAGAACAAGCTTTCATTCAAAAAGGGAGTCTATTTAATGAATCCAGCTATTACCAAACACTCAACAATTTTAGTAGTCTTGGTGCATGGCAACAAGTAGATGGAAGAACCACTATGGTCAATGATAGCGTGTACCTTCATTATTTTTTAGTACCAAATCCGAGAAGAAGTATCAATTTTGATATTGAGGGTAGTAGAAATACAGCACAACTTGGATCAGGTAATTTATTAGGTCTATCTACTAATCTAACATACAGAGACAAGAACGTTCAAAGAAAAGCAATCCCTTCTATGACGAGTCTTAGACTTGGTGTGGAATTGAATTTAAATAGTGGAGGAAATATAGCACAAACCCTATTGTGGAATGTGGGTCAAACTTATAGCTTCCCTAATTTAATCATCCCATTTGTAAAAAAAGAAGCCAAGGCAAATCAAAATGTGAAATCAAACTTCTCTATATATGGTTCCTATATGGATCGGTTGGATTATTACCAATTAAAATCATTCACCACCAATTGGGGTTATGAGTGGAAAAAAAATAAAAATGGAAAACAACAATTGATCAACTATCGCCCATTGAATATTGAACTATACTTATTAAGTAAGTTTTCTAAACTAGACAGTTTGCTGATTTTAAACCCATTTTTAAGGTCTTCCTTTAACGAGGGTAATATTGTGAGTCAATCCTTGAGCTATACCAATATTGGCAGTTCTTCCAAACATCCACGTCAACAAGAATATGTACGTTTGGGCATCGAAGAAGCTGGTGGATTACTTGGTCTTTCACAAAAATTAACGAATAATTTTTATCGTTATTTAAAATTAGAAGCAGAATACAGGTCTACTTATAAGTATGATAATTCAGAAATTGCTTGGAGATTAATGGGTGGTTGGGGTAATAACTATAGTAACAATACAAGGCTGAGTGGGCAATTGCCTTTCTTTAAACAATTTACAGCTGGAGGACCTTATAGTATGCGTGCTTGGGGCTTAAGACAACTTGGATTAGGCAGTTCTACTTTTTACAATACCAGTGCATCAAGTCAAAATTTCGATCGATTTGGAGACCTGCAATTAGAGGCCAACTTTGAATACCGATTTACATTTTTACAACTTGGGTCTTACAAAATTGGCTCTGCCCTTTTTACAGATATGGGTAATATTTGGAACACAAGGGATTTAGGAAACGACATCAACGCAGGATTTAAATTAGATCGACTGTACAAAGATCTTGCAATTGGTGTAGGAACTGGATTGCGTATGGACTTTGATTATTTTATTATCAGAATCGATTATGCCTTAAAGATGAAAGACCCTACTCGACAAGACAACAATGGCTGGCTAAATTTACGTGATATGAAATGGGATGAAATTAAACCCAATGGGCTTAAAGTAAATAATTATGCATGGCAATTTGGAATTGGATTACCCTTCTAGTAAAGTATTGATTTCATCTTCTAGCGCCTCCCATTGCATAGCATCCTGCACATTGAATGCGCCAATCTTCGTTCTTCTTAAACCGCTCATATAGGCTCCTACTCCAAGTGCTTGTCCAAAATCATGCACCAAGCTTCTTATATAAGTACCTGTTGAACAGAGCACCCTGAATTCAACTGTGGGTAAATCTATTTTTGTGATTTCAAATTGTTCGATCGTGATTTGTCTTGGATCTACTTTTACTTCGATCCCTTGACGTGCAGACTCATATAATCTCTTACCATCTTTTTTGATCGCAGAATGTTGTGGAGGCATTTGAAAGATAGTCCCAATGAATTGTTTTGTCGCATCCTGTATCGCTAATTCCGTAATGGCATCTATCGATTTAAAATTTTCAGGCTCCTGTTCTAAATCATAAGAGGCAGTTGTGGCACCCAACACCAAAGATCCTGTGTATTCTTTTTGCATGCCCATGAAATCATTGATTTGCTTTGTAAACTTACCAGTACAAATAATCAATAACCCAGTTGCCAAAGGATCGAGTGTACCTGCATGTCCAACTTTCATGATTTTTGTCATCCACCTCACTTTTTTGACCATGTCAAAAGAAGTCCATTTCAATGGCTTATCAATCAACAAAACCTTGCCTTCTAAAAAAGGAGTAAGTGCTGGAGGGATGGGCTTCTGTTTCATGTTACTTGTAACTTAAATACTAGTAAGCACGTGCAAATAAAACTCTTTGCACAGAAGGTTGTCCTGTTAAAATACAAGTGCCCGCTTCTTGTTCATTGTTCAAAGGAATACAACGAATCGTTGCCTTGGTCATCTCTTTAATTTTGTCTTCGGTTTCTGGTGTGCCATCCCAATGCGCCGAAACAAATCCTGCCTTGGTATCTAGTGTTGCAATAAAATCATCCCAGCTATCCACTTTTGTAATGTGTTCGTCTCTATATTTTTTAGCACGATTGAATAAATTAGATTGAATATCCAATAACAATTGTGCTACGGTTTCAGTGATGCCCTCCATCGACACGGTTGTTTTTTCTTTGGTATCACGACGTGCAATTTCAACTTGATTATTTTCTAAATCACGAGGACCCACAGCGATTCTAACAGGCACGCCTTTTAATTCGTACTCAGCAAATTTCCAGCCTGGTCTTTGGTTATCAGAATCATCATATTTTACACGAATACCAGCCGCTTTAAAAGAAGCGACCATCGCATGTACTTTTTCATCCAACAATGCTTTCTGTTCTTCGCCTTTAAAAATAGGTACAATCACTACTTGCAATGGCGCAATGCGTGGCGGTAAGACCAAACCTTCATCATCACTATGTGTCATCACCAATCCACCAATTAATCTGGTACTCACACCCCAAGAAGTAGCCCACACATAATCTAAAGTATTGTTTTTATCACTGAATTTTACATCAAATGCTTTTGCAAAGTTTTGTCCTAAGAAATGCGAAGTCCCTGCTTGCAATGCTTTTCCATCTTGCATTAAAGCCTCAATGCAATAAGTATCTTCGGCACCCGCGAATCTTTCGTTCGGTGTTTTCACCCCTTTAATCACTGGCATCGCCATCCAATTTTCTGCAAAATCGGCATAGACATCTAACATTTTCAAAGTCTCTTCAATCGCTTCCTCCTTAGTGGCATGTGCAGTATGTCCTTCCTGCCATAAAAATTCTGCCGTTCTTAAAAATAATCTTGTCCTCATTTCCCATCTTACTACGTTGGCCCATTGATTCACCAGAATTGGTAAATCACGATAAGATTGAATCCAAGTTTTATAGGTATTCCAAATAATCGCTTCACTGGTAGGGCGCACAATCAACTCCTCTTCTAGCTTCGCCTCTGGATCTACCATCAACTTGCCTTTATTGTTTGGATCTGTTTTTAATCGGTAATGGGTGACAATGGCACACTCTTTAGCAAAACCTTCTGCGTTTTTTTCCTCCGCCTCAAATAAAGACTTAGGTACAAACAAGGGGAAATAGGCATTTTCATGCCCTGTATCCTTGAACATTTTGTCTAATGTTGCTTGCATATTTTCCCATAAAGCATAACCATAAGGCTTAATCACCATACAGCCTCTTACAGCACTATAATCTGCTAGTGACCCTTTTAAAACGAGGTCATTGTACCATTGTGAATAGTCCTGTGCTCTTGTTGTTAGTTCCTTTGCCATTTTCTAAAAATTCTTAACATTTTAAATTGTAACAAAACCGCTCCTATTAACGTTCTATGTTTTAAACTTTGTTACCTTTAGGATGTCAAATGTATGCTAAATCAAGGGCATATTAAAACCAAAAAATGAACATCATGAAAAAGCAACGCAACCTATCCCTCATTGGGTTCAACGCCATCGTTCTATTAATGGCTTGTAGTTTTTTCTTAACCAGCTGTACTAGTTTACAACAAACGACGACTGCTGCTACGGACGATCTATATTTTACGCCTTCTAAAGAGGCCGAAACAAGTACAAAAACAACTGCTAGAAATAATTCAGCCGAGGTGGAAGCTTCAGAAGAATCCGAATACCAAGATTACCAGAACTACCAAGACGACCGCTATTTAAGATTAAAAGTGGCGAACAGAAACCGTTGGTCAAGCATCGACGATTTTGGCTATTGGAACAACCCTAGTTTTAGAGTTGGCTTTGGCATGGGTTATGGTGGGTTCGGAGGATTTGGAGGATACGGCGGATTTGGAGGATTTGGATACGGTGGATGGGATCCATTCTGGAGCAATCGTATTGGATGGGCTGGCTATTATGGAGGATTCGGAGGATATGGAGGATTTGGCGGGTTTGGATATGATCCATTCTGGGCTGGTGCATTTGGATATGACCCTTTCTGGGGTGGTGGATTTGGTGGAGGATTCGGCGGATTTGGATACGATCCTTTCTGGGGTGGTGGATTCGGCGGGTTTGGCGGTTATGGCGGATTTGGAGGATGGGGCGGATGGAACCCTTACTACGCAGGATACTGGAATCCATACAGACCTATTTATTATGGTGGTATAGGTTATGGCGGATTCCCTAACAATTTTAGAAATTATGACAAAAGTGTTCCAATTCAATCTAATCGTACTAACTTAAATCCATATTTGAAAAATAGTGGGCAATTTAATAAAATGAGTAATGCTAGAGAAAATGGCAATTTTATTAATTCAAATAGTAATGGAAATATTAGCGGTAGATCAAATACACCTAATAGTTTTAGAAGTGTTAATAGTAATGCTGCAATTAAAAATAATGAAGGGGGCAATTTTTCAAGATCAAACAATAATAGCAATAGTTCACAACCAAGCTCTAGTAGTTTTGGCAGCTTGTTGAAAAGAGTGATGACTTCAAGTTCAAATGAAAGAGCTGCAAACTTTAATAATTCTTCAAGAAATTATAATGCGCCTAATAACTCAAATCAAAATAGTTCTCCAACCCGAAGCTTTTCAAGCCCAAGCAATAGCGGACCTGCTTCTTCAGGAAGTAGTTCAGGTGGAGGTGGATTTGTAGGTGGTGCAAGAACAAAAACTGGTGGGAGAAATTAAACACCAAAAAATAAATGAGTTTATTTTTTTTCATCAATAATTAAACTTACTTACAAAAAAAGCAACAAATAATTATGAAAAAAATATTACTATATATTTTACTAGGATTCAGTTTAAACGCATATTCTCAAGACCCAGATGATGTATTAAAATATTCATGGTTTGTACCTCATGGAACTCCAAGAAGTAATGCATTAGCAGGTGCAATGGGGTCATTAGGCGGAGATTTATCATCGTCAAATATAAATCCAGCTGGATTGGGCTTTTACAAATCGAATGAATTTTTATTGACTTCGAAATATTCAAAAAAAACAAATAGTACTGATTATTTCAACACAAATACATCCATATCATCCAATAAGTTAAATCTTGGTAATTTAGGAATTGTCCGAGCAGATGGTCGTAAAAAAAATGGCTGGAGTAGTACTGCATTTTCAATTTCGTATACTCAAATTGCCGACTACAATAATCATTATTCTTTTTCAGGCAAAAACCCTTACTCTAGCTATACTGAGAAATTTGCAGATCAATTATACGATAAGGGTGCTAGCTTAACTGAAGCACAACAAAATTTTATCTACGGTAGTTCTCTTGCCTTATATTCGAAATTAGTCACACCAATTTTTGACAAGAATGGTGATATTACAGATTATAGATCTACCATACCAATGGGAGCATTAAATCAAACAAATGATGTCGTTACAAAAGGTGGTTATAATGAACTTGCTTTTGGTTGGGGTGGAAATGTTCAAGATAAATTATACTTAGGGGCAAGTTTAAATTTACCAATGATTAACTTTAGCAAAACAAATAAATTTAGCGAAGCTGGTTATTTTGATTTTTATGAAGAAAGCAGTTCTAAAGGATTTGGGTTGGGTGCCAAATTTGGTTTGATTTATAAAATGGCACCGTCTTTACGCTTTGGATTTACTTATCACACACCACAATTAATCAGCTTTAGGGATGCAATAAGTGCCGAAATATACAGTAATGCTTTGCCTAAAGGTATAGGCTCTGCTGATTTGATAAATAATAATAGTAGTAATTTTTATCCAAATAGTTACGAGTACACAATGGCAACGCCATCAAAAGCAATCATAAGTTCTAGTTACTTTTTTGCAAATCCAAGCAAACCTACACAACCCTTAGGATTTATCAGTGCGGATATTGAGTGGGTCAATTATGCTGGAACACGTTTTTATTCCAATGATAATGATGCAGAGGTTATAAATTTTTATAATGATCTTAATTATGTATTAAAAAATACATACCAAAATAATGTCAATTTCAAAATTGGATCCGAACTAAAATTGAATGGTAATTGGATGGCAAGAGCAGGAACTGCTTTTTATGGTTCTCCTTATAAAGATTTAAACTTAAAAGCATCACAGTGGGTCTTAAGTGGTGGTATTGGATACAGAACTGAAAAACACTTTATTGACCTTACCATTATGAACACCCTGGTAAAAGATGCTATTTTCCCTTATCGCTTAAACGAGAAAAATAGTTACTATGCAGATTACAAAGGCAACCATTTGTTATTCAATATCGGATACGGAATCAGATTCTAATTCAAACTGAGATTATATCATTGAGATAAAATCATTGAGATAAAAAAAGCCATCCCTTGGGATGGCTTTTTTGTGTAGGATATTTTATTCTACTTCAAGTCGCTAGACTTTAATCCTTGGTTCACTTTAATATCAGTGTACTTAACATTAATTTTCATTTGACCCAAATCAATCAGCTGCTCTGAAGAAATTTGCACCCCATTCACAACTTTATACCCAGTATAAAATTGTTGTTGTGTTGCAGTGCCTTGTCCAGGTACTTCTTCTGATTTTGAAGTCTTTACTAATAAGAATGTTGTAGCATCATAAAAACGATGTGATACTTTTTTAGAAGGGGTTGTCACTTCTACATCAATCGCATCTTTACCGTCTACTTTTTCGGCACCTACAATCTTTAAACCATAGCCTTTTGCAAGGTATAATTGCTCTGGGGCTAAATAAGTAGATTCATCTAAGCCTTCTTTTAAATCGTCTGTAATAGGGGCTTCCTGTCCTTGTTGTGCCACAGAGTATTTGCCATTCACTATTGCCTGTCTCATGATCGCCATGCCACCCATAGACATAGTGGTTACAGAATTACCTGGCATGATAATAGTTTGTTGCATTTCTAAAGACTGTCCCATCAAATTCGCAGTCCCTTTTAATTGAACATCTTTAATACTGCTTAAAGCTTCTTTAGATCCTACCGCTGCAATGGCTTTTTCCATCAAAGCTGCTGGTGTTAAACTTGCATCTGCTTTTACTTCGGTTGGCGCAGCTACTTCGTTTCCTTCTATGTCAAAATACTTTAATGGACCATATTTCTCTAAGCCTTTAGTGATTTGTTTTGCATTACCTACAATCACAATATGCATTTGATTGGTATTCAAAAATAATTGAGCTACATTTTGCACTTTTGCTGCATCCACTGAAGCTAAATTAGTCAAGTATTTTTGATAATAGTCTGCAGGTAAATTATTACGCGCAATATTCAATGCAAAATTGGCAATCGTGGCTGGGTTCTCAAGTGATCTTGCAAATCCACCAGATAAATAATTCTTCATTCTACTTAATTCAGTCTCTCCTACTTGCTCATTTTTGATGGTATTGATTTCACGTAATAATTCTTGTACAGAACTATCTGTTTTTTCATTTCTAACAGAAGCTTCTGCTTGGAAAATACCAATTTGACGGCTTGGACTTAAAGAAGAGTAAGCGCCATATGTAAATGCGTACTTTTCTCTTAGGTTGGCAAACAAACGGCCAGAGAAACCACCACCTAAAATATTATTCATGACTGAGCCTGCAATCACATTCGAAGAACCGGGTAACAAATCTACTGCACCTGCAATCGCTACTACACTTTGCACGCTTGCAGGTCGGTCCACAATGGCCACATAAGTTTGTTTAGGCTGAACAGGTTTAGCAAAATTTTGTTTTGTAAACACGCCTTTTTTCCAATTGCCAAAACTTTTTTCTGCCAAAGCTTTTGCAGCTGCAGGTTCTATGTCTCCTACAAAAATTAAATAAGCTGCATTCGGTAACCAATAGGTATTTAAAAATGATTTAACATCTGCAATAGACACTTGATTCACTGTCTTAGTGGTCATCATTTCACCATAAGGATGGGTTGCGCCATAGACTAGTTTTTTAACCACATTACCAGAAATAGCGTCCGCATCGTCCTTGCTTGATTCAATACCTGATAAGGTTTGTTTGCGGATTTTCTCTAATTCCTCTGTTGATAAAGCTGGTTGCAAGACCACTTCTGATAGTAAACCCAATAAACTTGGGAAATTACCTTTTAATGAACTAACCGATGCAGATTGACTAGAAGTAGACATACTTCCTCCCAAAAATTCAATGGCTTCATCTAATTGTGCTTTTGATTTGGTAGTAGTACCTCTTTTTAAAAGCTGGCCTGCCATTTGAGCCACACCTGCTTTATCCCCTTCTGCAAAACCATCGTAGTCTAAAGCCAATGTAGCACTTACTTGTGGCAGTTTTGTATTTTTAACGACAAACACTTGTAGCCCATTGGCTAAAGTAAATTTAACTGGATCGCCAACTTGAATTAAAGGAGCTTTTCCTGGTGAAGGCGCTTTTGAACGATCTATATTTTGTGCCATTGTAACCAATGGAACTAAAAATAGAAATAAGTATAATTGTTTTTTCATAAAATAATTTTAAGGTAAACTTTGTATAATGAATTGACTATTTAGTGGTAGGTTTTTCTTTAGGTAAATAATACAATACAATCCTGTTGTCTTTGTTTAAATACTTCTTAGCCACATTCAATACATCTTGTCTTGTTACTTTATTGTATTTATCCAATTCTGTATTAATTAAATTGGCATCCCCAAAATACACTTCATTATTGGCTAAACTTTCAGCGATACCAGCCATCGTTGCATTACCAGTAACAAGAGAGGTTGTAATTTGATTTTTTACTTTTTGGAATTCACGCTCACCTACTAATCCCGTCTTTAATTCATTCACAACGCTATCCATGCTTTTTTCTAATTCCTCAATCTTCACACCCATATTCGCAATAGACAAAGCAATGAATAAGCCTTCGTCCTCATTAAAGAATGGCACAGATTGCGCAGCCACTGCTTGTTGTTTTTTATCCACCAAAGTTTTATTCATTCTAGAGGACTCTCCTCCAGATAAAAGGGTTGATAATACATTGAATGCATAATATTCATCTCCACCTTGCTTTGGCGCTCTATAGGCCTGAAACACACCTGGCAATTGAATGTTATCGTATATCACATCTCTTACCTCACCACCTAAAGCTGGTTCTTTGATGGTCGGTCTTGGGATTGGTTTAGTGCCCATTTTAATTGGACCAAAATAAGCTTCAATCTTCGCTTTCAATTCGGCTTTATTAAAATCACCTGCTATAGACAATACGCAATTATTAGGCACATAGAATGTTTTGTAAAAATTGATGAACTCATCCAATTTAGCTGCATTTAAATGCTCCATACTTCCTATTGGTGCCCATTGGTAAGGATGTACTTTATAAGCACGCTTTAAGACTTCGTTTAAAAAAGAACCATAAGGTCGATTGTCAACACGTTGACGCTTTTCTTCTTTTACCACTTCTCTTTGCGTATTCACACCAATTTGTTCAATTTTGGCATGCATCATGCGCTCACTTTCTAACCATAAGCCTAATTCAACTTGGTTAGAAGGTAATAACTCAAAATAGAAAGTACGGTCTTGAGAGGTATTCGCATTCAAAGCACCACCTGCATTGGTGATGTACTTATCAAACTCCCCTCTTTTAATATTTTCTGAACCTTCAAATAATAAATGCTCAAAGAAATGCGCGAAGCCTGTTCTTGCAGTGTCTTCATTTTTAGAACCTACATGATATAAAGTCGTCACAGCCACCACAGGTGCTGAATGATCTTCATGTAAAATGACTTTTAAGCCATTCGGCAAAGTGTATTTCTCAAATTGTATGGTTTGACCTGTCACCTGAGAGATGAACACAGTCAGCATACAAATAAAAAATAAGACAGATTTTTTTTGCATAAAAAATTGATTTTGGAATGTATATATTGGGATAAAAATAAGCCTAATAAGAATAAGTATTGATTAAACTACTTTAA
>CAXNMZ010000026.1:0-16069 GCA_964203125.1 Chitinophagales bacterium
TTATTGATTCGTGCATTAGAAACAGCTAATCCGGAACAATTGAAAACATTAAATGCTTTATTGGCCTCTGATCCTGCAGATAAAGTGGAACAAGTGTTGAATATATTTAAAGATTGTAAAGTGGATGCTTGGGCAGAAGATCTAAAACAACAATACATGCAAGAAGCATTGGCCCATTTAGAAGCCATTGCAGTGGTGGAAGCAAGAAAAAAGCCTTTGATTGATTTAGCGAATTATTTAATGAACAGAATCCAATAATTATATGTCTTTATTCAGAAAAAAGTCAATTGAAAAAATTGTACAAGATGCCGAAGCAGGTTTAGTAGATGGACATCATGCAAGTGGATTAAAAAAAGTATTAGGGGTTCGTGATCTTACCTTAATGGGGATAGCTGCTGTAGTAGGAGCAGGTATTTTTTCAACGATTGGTACTGCAGCTTTTCATGGTGGACCAGGCATCTCTATTTTATTTGTCATCACTGCGGTGACTTGTGGTTTTAGTGCACTTTGTTATGCAGAATTTGCAAGTAGGGTGCCGATTGCTGGAAGCGCCTATACCTATGCCTATGTTACTTTTGGAGAACTAGTCGCATGGATCATTGGCTGGGCATTGATTTTAGAATATGCGATTGGCAATATTGTGGTGGCTATTAGTTGGAGTGGTTATTTTATCAATTTATTAGAAGGTTTTCATATTCATCTTCCAGGTTGGTTGTCGACTAATGTTGAGACTGCACAACAAGGTTATGAGGAAGCCATGAAACATTTAGCGGCTGGTGGCACTCCGGCTACATTTTCTAAACTTGCAAGAATTGGATATGATGCAATCACCAATGCACCCATGATTGGTCAAATAAGAATCATTTTAAATATTCCTGCATTTGTCATTGTTGTTTTAATTACCATGTTAGTGTATAGAGGTATTAAAGAAAGTAAAAAGAGTACCAACATCATGGTGATTTTTAAAATCGCGATTATCTTAATGGTAATTGTACTTGGTTTCTTTTATGTGGATACGGCCAATTGGGACCCATTTTTACCCAATGGATTCAAAGGTGTTTTAGCAGGCGTGTCTGCAGTATTTTATGCCTACATCGGATTTGACGCAATCTCCACAACTGCAGAAGAATGTAAAAATCCACAAAGAGATATGCCAAGGGGTATGATCTATTCCTTATTAATTTGTACTGTATTGTATATTCTGATTGCCTTGGTGTTAACTGGGATGGTGAGCTACACAGAATTAAAGGTAGATGATCCATTGGCTTTTGTGTTTGAAAGAATTGGTCTACATAAAATTGGGTACCTTATTTCTATCAGTGCTGTCGTTGCCACCACAAGTGTGTTATTAGTCTTTCAATTAGGACAGCCTAGAATTTGGATGAGTATGAGTCGTGATGGATTGTTACCTAAGAAATTTTCTGAAGTACATCCAAAATTTGGTACACCAGGTTTTGCCACCATCATCACAGGTATTTTTGTGGGTGTGCCCGCCATGTTTATGTCCATTTCAAGAATGACAGACTTAACCAGTATTGGCACTTTGTTTGCATTTGTTCTGGTTTGTTTTGGTGTATTGGTATTGCCTAGATTATCTCCATCAATCAAGGGACAAGCATTTAGATTACCCTATATTAATGGACAATATATCATTCCTGCATTGGCATTGATCTTTTTATATTTTGCGCAACATAGAATTTTAAATGCGTTTAAGGAAGCAGGGAATGAAGGCTATCAGGAAATTTTGTTTTTAGTATTTACAATAATATTCATTGTGGTGGCTATTTTAAGTTATTTAAGACAATACTCCATCATTCCAATTATAGGTGCCATGTGTTGCCTGTATTTGATGATAGAAATTCCACCAGTAAGTTGGTTATGGTTCTTTGTTTGGATGTCAATTGGTTTGGTAATCTATAATTTGTATTCTAAGAAGCATAGTCTTTTAGCAAAAAAATAATCGATGAAGTATCAGGTGGGTGATGAAATATTGGTACTGCATA
Organism: Chitinophagales bacterium; assembly: GCA_964203125.1. Taxonomy (GTDB): domain Bacteria; phylum Bacteroidota; class Bacteroidia; order Chitinophagales; family Chitinophagaceae; genus Sediminibacterium. The sequence continues at coordinate 2,004 of CAXNMZ010000026.1, forward strand.
GCAATGAGGAGGGGCATATCATTGAAATCATGAATGATGAAATGGTGATGATCGAAGTACGCGGGGTAAAGTTTCCAGCCTATATGGATCAAATAGACTTTCCTTATTTTAAACGATTTACTGAGAAGAAATTATTTCCAGAAAAAAAAGCACCTCAAAAGCTTTTTGTGGATCAAATTCCTAAAGAGAAAATACAAAAGAACGCTAGTAAAGAAGATGCTGGTGTTTGGTTGAGTTTAATTCCAAAATTTAGTTTAGACGATTTCAACGATGAAGTAGTAGAGACCCTTAAAATTTTCTTGTCTAATAAAACTAGAATAGACTATAATTTCGTGTATGAGCAGTCTGCTCAAGGCGAGGTTGACTTTTCAATTGCTTCTACCATTGCACCATTTACCGACTTCTATATTCATGATATTCCATTTGCGACGGTGAATGATAGTCCTCAATTTTCATTTGATTTTTCTTTAACCGAACAGCATAAGAAAAAAGCAGACCATTTTGAATCTATCGTTAAAATAAAACCTAAACAAATTTTTCAAAAAATTGAAACCTTAAAAGAGGATAATCAAGTGAGCTTGGATTATCTATTGTTTAACACCTATCCAGATAAAGCCGAAGACAACCATATCGCCATTGATATATTAAGAAATGCAGGGTATAAAGTATATGATGCCTCTAAAATCAAAGAACATATTCCTGCTGCCAGATCTGTGGTTGATCTGCATATCGAAAAATTGATGGATCGACATAGTCATCTAACCAATGCCGAAATCATCCATTTTCAATTGGAAGCGTTTGAAAAATGGTTTGAGTTAGCGCAATTAAACTATTTGCCTTCTATGATTATTATTCACGGGGTTGGTTCGGGTAAACTTAAAAATGAAGTCCACGATTTACTAAAAGTAAAGAAGGGTGTCAAAAGCTTTATCAACCAATACTCTGATTTCTATGGATATGGCGCTACGGAAGTCTTTTTTGAGTATTAAGCACATCCACTTTATTTTACTACCTTTGACCCGACTACAATCCCGAACTATCGTGGTAAGCAATTGCCAAGGAAAGTCCGGACAGCATAGGGTAACCCACCGGTCAATAGCCGGCATCTCAGCAATGGGATAGAGAAAGTGCCACAGAAAATAACTACCTCGCAAGAGGAAAAGGTGAAAACGTGAGGTAAGCGCTCACGAATAAGACAAGTAATTGTTTTATAGGGTAAACCTTGGGTGCTGTAATGCCATGTAAAGGGACGTTTGAGAACGACTCGTTCGAGTCCCAGGGTAGGCAGCAAGACTTTAGCAGTAATGTTAAGGCTAGATAAATGATAGTTTAGAAACAGAATCCGGCTTATGAGGTTTGTAGTTACTTTTTTAATTGAACATAAAATGAATTCATATGACGATTGAGCAGATTAAGCGTATGAAGGACCAAGTGAGTGTCCTGAGGAGGTTCCTTTGACGTTGAGAACCGTTTACAAAAAATACATTTAGACAAACAACTTTCTTTATCTCCAGGTTTTTGGGATGACAACAAGCGCGCAACCGCCACGATGAAGGAGATTAAGTTAAACGAATATTGGGCAGGCTTGTATCAACATGTTGAAACAAGTGTCGAAGACTTTGTGGTGCTTTTTGAATTCTGGAAAGCTGGAGATGCCACAGAAGAAGAAACAAAAACTGCTTATGATATTGCCCTTGTTGCCATTGAAGAGGCAGAGTTCAAAAGCACACTCAATCAACCCGAAGATGAATTACCTGCCATCTTACAAATTAACCCAGGCGCAGGTGGTACAGAGAGTCAGGATTGGGCTGAAATGCTTTTGAGGATGTACACCATGTATGGTGAGAAACAAGGCTGGACAGTTACATCATTAGATTATCAAGAAGGGGATGGTGCTGGAATAAAATCTGCCACCATTCAGTTTGATGGACCATTTGCTTTTGGTTTTTTAAAAGCAGAATCGGGTGTGCATCGTTTAGTTAGAATTTCACCTTTTGATAGCAATGCAAGACGTCATACGAGCTTCGCATCTGTATACGTCTATCCTTTAATAGACGACTCGATTGAAATTGTGGTCAACCCCGCCGATATTGAATGGGAGTTTTATCGCAGTGGTGGAAAGGGTGGACAGAACGTCAATAAAGTAGAAACGGCTGTGCGATTAAAACACGCTTCGGGTATTATTGTGGAATGTCAACAATCAAGAACGCAGGGTGAAAATAGAGAGATCGCAATGAAGATGTTAAAGAGTAGATTGTACGAGGCCGAAATGCGTAAAAAGCAAGAAGCTTTAAATGCATCCAATGCCACTAAGAAAAAAATTGAATGGGGTAGTCAAATACGCTCTTATGTATTTCATCCCTATAAAATGATCAAAGACCACCGAACAGATTTTGAAGTGGGGAATGTGGGCCCAGTAATGGATGGTGAAATAGATGGCTTTATAAAAGCATACCTCATGTATGAAAAAACAGACGCCTCTTAAGTATTAGTTGGCTTTTGGAGAAAGGATATCAAATTTAGACATTGGTTTTAGATCAATCAGCCATTTAAAATTATTTAGTTTTAACTCATTTTTTGGCAAATCAAACAAAGGAGTCATTTTACCAGTTAATTGATTGATGAATACAATTTTTACTGGCTCATCATTGTTGAAATCGATTGTGATGATTTGCGCATTTGAATGGTTCACACCAATAAATTTCCCCTCATTATCGGTTGTGAAATAAATATTTTCTGCACTGCCCTTAGTTTGCATTTTATGTATTTTGTTATCCATAAAATCTACTACAATCGAATTGCCTTTTAGTTGATTAAAATAATCTGTACTGTCAACAGGACTAATGGCCATTGCATTGTTTAATATTCTTAATTGTTCCGCCTTTTTATTATTCAAGTGCATATAGATGGTGTCGCCCGTAATTTGATTTTCATTCACCCAAAGTATGGGCTGATTGTGTAAACGAATGGTAGAGTCTGCTAAACTATAAAATAAACTATCTGCAACACCTTGCATAGAATCGGAATAGATTTTTACATGATGGAAAGCTTCAAAATATTTATTCAAACTAGAATCTTGAAGTATTTCTTCTTTAGCGCGTGCTTTTGGTATTTTTCTTGTTAGATCACTCAATCTGCCACTATACAAAGTGTCAGCACTCACATACAAAGTATCATTAGGTTGTTTGATCAATAGAATCGGTAATTCTGTAGCTAATAAAATATCTTTATTGCGATTTGTCTTTATATTATTAGCTAATAAATCAAAACTTAAACTATCCTTAGACTTATAAACAGCATTCCCTCTAAATTCACCTAATCCGAGTGAGTCGTTAATGGCCATCTCATCTGCAATGAAAAAATAAGTACTATCGTCAATAGAGGAGCGTTCATACAGATACCCTTTTTTTGCACCTAAATTGTAATTACCATTTTTTGTTTTAATGATCCTTGAACCACTTATAATTTTAGAGGGGCTTATAAAATTGGCTAATTGGGAATAGGTATTGTATTCTAAGGTATCTGTAAAGATGCTATTATCAGGATCGATTAAAGACACTTTATTTCTAAAAAGCACATCTCTTGTAATGCCATAATAAACGCCTTCTGTACTTTTTAAAATTGTTTTATTACGAACTAATTTACCCCCTTTTTTATACACGCCTATTTTTATCGAAACATCATAATCCAATGAGTCAGTGGTTAAAGTGCCACGACCATCTGTTAATTTTACATGATTTCTTAACTTTGCTTTCTTAGTATTACCATCATACATCAAGTAATCTGCATAGGTATGGACAGAATCTGCATCATTGATATGTACTTTACCAAATCCTTCTAAACTATTTTTTGTGGTATTTACAATAATGCTATCTCCAAATAACAAAGTATTACCCTGTTTAATTTTCACATTGCCAACAAGGATCAAATAATCGACGCTATCTTGTTTTTTGATATTGTAAGACTCGGCAGAAAGAAACTCAATTAATTTTCCACTGCTCTTGACGACTTTTGTAGAGTCTTGACTATTGGCATGAATTGACACAAGTATGCCAAAAAAAAGTATGATATAACGCACATATTTATTCATGATCCAATGTATCCGATAATGGTTTAGTCAAAGGTTTTCTTTTATCCTTTTTGCCGAATACTGAAACACTGATATAGCGTTTAGGGTGCACTTTTATATCATCTACCAAGGTATTGACACTTTTGATGGTGCTTTGAAGCTGTGTATACATGGCTGGGTCATTCAACAACTTAGATGCAGTACCATTGCCATTGTTCAATTTGCTGATGGTTGTGTTTAATGCAATCAAGGTTGTTTGTATGGTCTTAATCGTTGTATACAAATCAGCATCATTGATAGATTTTGTTGTGCTATCTAAATTCGTCAGTATATTGGAAATCTTTTGGTTGTTCTGATTCAAATTAGCAGTAAAGGCATTTAAATTATCTGCTGTTTTTGCAATAGAACCATTTTGTTGATTGACCATCCCTTCAATGGATGCAAGCGTTTTATTTAAATTAATAGTCGTTGCTGACAAATTTTCAAGAATCACTTTAAAATTTTGTCTATTCTCATCATTCAATGTTTTGTTGACATTATTCAAAACGAGTTCTAAAGAACTAATGGTGTTTTTAACCTGTTCTCCAACTGGGGACAACTCATTCATTAAGTCACCTAATAAACTAGTAGCTGGGGCAGTTTGGATGGTATCACCACTCACAATCATGGAGGCACTATTGCCTTGGATGATATTGATAGCGTTCGTTCCTAAAGGATTCTCTTGTATAGTGGCAATGGAGTTCTTTGGAATCTTATACAATTGATTCAACTTAATACAAACAAACAATTCGGATAAATTATCATTCATATTTTCGATCTCAAAAACGGTACCTACTTGAAAGCCATTTACAAAAACTGGATTAGAAACAATCAATCCTTTTGTATCAGTATATTTTGCATATACAAAAGTACCAGATTTAAAAAACGTTTTTCCTTTCAGAAAATTGAATCCAAAAATAATTAAGAAGACTGCAATTACAGTTAAAGCACCTACTTTAGTTTCATTTGATACACGCATAGCATTCCATTACTTGATTACGGTACAAATTTAGCTAAAAATTAGGCTAATTCGAATTTCCTTTCTGCTGATTCTCTAAAGAATTCTTATACCGTTGTAGGGCCTTAGTAATAGCTTCGCAGAGTTCGTTTTGGCCTAATTCACTATTTAAGTACTCTTCCTCCTCTGGATTGGAAATAAAACCAGTCTCAATTAACACAGCTGGCATGGCAACTGCTTGTAATACCCAAATGCCGGTGGGTCTTTGTTTTGCCTCTCTACTTACCCTTCCAGATGCCTTAAATTCTTCTTCTATGGTTAAAGCCAAACTTGCAGCTCTTTGAAAATATTGTTGTGCCAAGATACTTGCCATCATTTTTTTAGTAGGATCAATTTCGGATTCGTATTCTTTAATTTGTTTCAAAGAAACGGAGTCTAATTGCTCTACAACCTCATCTACCATTTCACTTGCCACTTCTTTTCTAAGGTCAGACTTGCCGATATTGTAGATATAAGTTTCTGTGCCTATGGCAGTACTAGGGATATAGGTGGTTTTGTAAATGGGCACATCTCTTGTTACTTTTCTTTTTTTACCTTTTTTCTTTACGGTATAGGTTTTTTTGGTGTAACCAACCACTTCTCTAACTGCTTTTCCTCTTGCTGCATTGGTATGAATACAAACAAATAAGTCTCCTTTGGCAGCATTGGCAATTTTGGCTTTCTCCACAACTGAATGATAGATATCGGTGGTTCTTGTCATCACCACTTCTACATCTGGCATTGCTTGCTTGATAAACTCCTCTAATTTTGTGGCAATTGCTAGTGAAACAGCAGCCTCAGTAGAATATTTACCTTTTGAACCAATATCTGAACCTCCATGACCAGGGTCAATGACAATACGTTTTAATGATTTTGCTGGGGCTTGGGCCTGTAAACTGACCCCAAGACCACTAAAAAGGGCAATTAGACTAAAACTAAATGCTAAAATCATTCTATTTTGCTTCATAATCAGTTCCTTAACATTGTTTTACTTTATTTTTGCTGGAGTGAACCTAGCAGGATACAATTATAACGAAAAAACAACCCTTTCTATTGTTAAAAAGCTCATTTTAACGATATTAATTTTTGCTATTCATATCAATATATATGCTCAAACGGATAGTTTGACCAAGAAAAAGATACAACTTTCTAAAGATAGTGTAGATGCAGTGATTAGTTACAATGCAGCTGATTCAGGTGTAATGCTCCTTAAGGCAAAGACATTTTTTTTATATGGTAATGCAAAAACAACCTATAAAACATCAGAATTGGAAGCTGGAAAGATCATATTTGATCAAGAAACACAAAATATCACCGCCTACGGCGCAAAGGATACTTCTGGAAACCTTAAAAGCAAACCAAGGTTTAAAGAGGGGGATTTGAACTCTACAAACGACTCCATTTTTTATAATCTACAATCTGGGATGGGATTAACTAAAAACAGCAATTTCCAACAAGGCGAAATATATGTTCAATCAGATGCAATGAAAAAAGTGAATCCGACGGATGCTTTTGCCTGGAAAGCAAGATTCACCACCTGTAATTTAGATGAGCCACATTTTGCTTTTAGAACCAATAAACTCAAAATTGTAACTAATAAAATTGGGGTATCAGGCCCAGCTTTTCCCGAATTCGAGGGTGTACCAATGCCCATAGGTATTCCCTTTGGCATCTTCCCATTAAATAAATCTGGTGGTCAATCAGGCTTGATGGCTCCAGCTTTTACTTCTAGTGAGGACTTTGGACTTGGATTTGAAGGCATTGGATATTATAAGGTCATCAACCAACACGTGGATGCGACAGTAAGAGCCAATATTTATTCTTATGGTGGTTGGAATGTCAATATGAATAGTAAGTACATCCAACGCTATAAATACCTTGGTAATTTTAATTTAAGTCTTCAAAAAACTAGAGCGCTCAATAGAAATAATACGATTGCGGATGAATTTACTGGTGGAAGCACTTATATGTTAAACTGGTCACATTCAATGGATCCTAAAGCAAGGCCTGGGACTAGTTTTACTGCTAATGTTAATTTTGGTAGTACGAAATACAATCGAAATTTATTGAATAATGCCACTCAGAATTTTCAAAACCAAATAAGTTCATCGGTTTCATATAGTAAGTCATGGAATAATAAATACAATTTATCAGTCAACTTAACACATAACCAAAACAATAATCTTGGATTAGTGAATATGAGTTTGCCTAATATCAATTTTAATGCAATCACTGTATATCCTTTTCAATCTAAAGATCAAGTTGGAGCTGGAAAATGGTATGAGAAAATTGGAATAGGATATAATGGTAGTATGCAAAATCAATTGTCATTTTATGATTCGTCATTTAGTATTCAAAGGATTTTAGACACCATGCAATGGGGTGCAAATCATAGTATACCGATTACTTTATCTCTCCCTTCTCTAGGACCAATCACAATTTCTCCAAGTATTTCATTGGAAGAAAAATGGCTCGGGCAACAAAATATCAAATCTTGGAATAGTCGTTTACAAAAAGTAGACACAACAATCAATAGAGGTTTTTATAGAGCAGCTCAAATGAGTTTTGGATTAGGGACTGCTACTCGAATTTTTGGTACCTATAAATTCAAACGTGGTAACCTCAAAGCGATTCGTCATGAAATTAGACCATCTGTTTCCGTCAACTATAAGCCGGACATGGCAAAGGCTTATCATTATAGTACACAAGTTGATGCGACTGGAAGAACCTATCGTTTTTCGAAATATGATGGCAATGGCTTAGGTGGCGCTTTTAGTGAAGGCCAATTTGGTGGAATGGGATTTGGCGTGGATAATTTCTTAGAAATGAAAGTAAAAGATAAACAAGATACAAGCGCAGATGCTTTTAAAAAGTTTAAGATAATTGAAGGTTTTGGATTTAATTCTAGTTATAATTTTTTAGCAGATAGTTTTGCATTAGGTACTTTTAATTTTTATGCTAGAACAACTTTATTTGAAAAATTAAATATCACCACATCTTTTAATTTAGACCCTTATGAAACGGATAAAATGGGATTTAGGGTGAATAAAATAGCAATTGATCCTTCAAAATTAAAGTTAGGTAGTATTACAAATGGAGGAATATCTTTTTCTACCTCTTTTGCAAGTAAGTCAAAAGATAAAAATAAGGATGCGAAAAAATCAATACCGCTAGATCCTTTTATGACACCCGATGAACAACAAAGACAGTTATTGTATGTCAGGTCTAATCCAGCTGAATTTACTGATTTTAATACGCCTTGGACTTTAAACCTTTCATACTCTTTTCAGTTTTCAAAAATAATCAAGCCTGATTATTCTGGTTTCAAGTTACAAAAATTTTCTACTTTAAATTTAACAGGTGACTTTAGTGTAGCGCCAAAATGGAAAGTTGGAGGTAGTAGTTATGTAGATTTATCACAATTTTCTTTACAACAATTGAGTGTGTTTATCACAAGAGAAATGCATTGTTGGCAATTGGCTATCAATGTTATGCCAATAGGCATTTATAGGTCATTCAACATTACTATAAATCCAAAATCTGGCATCTTAAGAGACCTTAAAATTAATCGAAGCAGGACTTTTTCTAATTCAACTTATTAAGCAGGATTGTTCATTGAATAATGTGCAGACATGATGTCAAACGAAGTTTGCTTTAAAGATTGTGCCGTATGACCTTCTGTAGGAATAGGTGCTAAAATATCCATCTGAATTTTCCCTGGATTAAAACACATGATGGGGTAGGCGGGTAAAATCTTTTTTGTGTTCAGCAAAACAACTGGTATAATTGGTTTTTGTGTTTCAATGGCCAATTTAAATGCACCATCATAAAATGATTTTAATGGTTCAGAGGTTTTATTCCGAGTACCTTCTGGGTAAATGAGCATATCTAAGCCGCTATCTAAAACACGCTTCATTTTTTCAAAACTTGTTCTTCTGCTTTGGTCATTTTTTCTATCCACAATCACAGACCCAAATTGATAGATCCATCCAAACAGGGGTACATAAATAAAACTCTTTTTAGCAATGGTTTTATTGGCTCTCGGTAAAAAAGGGGTACTCACTGGCACGTCAATTAAACTATTATGATTGCAAATCACTATAGCTGGCCCTACATTTTTAAAATGATGCTTCCCTTTGATTGTAAATCTACATCCTACTAAAGTTAAAAACAAACCCATCCATATTTTTGAAATGTTTCTGTGCCATCTAGTTTTATATGGTTCTTGCAAAAAGAAGCAGGGTAGGTAAAAACAGATAAATAAAAACATACTAGATACAAAAACGAGTAGAGCCCATAATGCCAATGTCCTTCCTATGTATAATTTTATTTTTTGTTTCATTTTAAATGGACCAGTCTATTGGGTCTTTTTTTACTTGCGTTAGATATTGATTTGTTGTGCTAAAATGTTTACATCCAAAAAAACCATTGTAGGCACTTAATGGAGAAGGATGCGCTGCTTTTAAAATTTTGTGTTTTGTTGCGTCAATTAATATTTGTTTTTGACTTGCAAAAGTACCCCATAAAATAAAAACTAAGTCAGATTTTTCATTAGATAAAAATTTAATCACATCATCTGTAAAAGCAGTCCAACCAATTTTATTATGACTTGCAGGTTCATCTGCCCTAACAGTCAATACGCTATTGAGTAGTAAAACCCCTTGTTTTGCCCAATTTGTTAAATCACCAGTTGTAGGAATAGGCATACCAATGTCTTTATTCAATTCTTTATAAATATTTAATAAGGATGGTGGGATTTTACAACCAGTTGTTACAGAAAAACTTAAACCCATAGCTTGTCCTGGTTGATGATAGGGGTCTTGGCCAAGGATCACCACTTTAACTTGATGATAAGGCGTTTGATTGAATGCATTAAAGATCATGTTTCCTGCAGGGAAAATGGTTCTTTTAAGTGCTTTCTCGGTTTTGAGGTGTGCGGTGATTTGTGTAAAATAGGGACGCTCAAAAAGGGGCGCCAATGCTTTTTTCCAACTCTCTTCTATTTTAACATCCATAATCACTAAATTACATCATTTAGTGATAAAACAACTAGTTCAAGATGAAAAAGGTGGGCTTCATTATTTTATGTATTTTTTATTCGATTGTACTATATGCAGCGCCTGTATTAGAAGATTCCATTCATTTAAAAAAAAGAATCCATTTATTACATTTAATGGATCAATTACAAGTGAAAGAAGATGAAGGGTTAATGTCTGGATCTTTTCCTTCATTAAGAAAATATTATTTTAGTAGTCAATATAAAAATGAGGATAACATTTTTTTTACTTCATTAATTCTTTGGAATCTTGGACAATTTAAAACAAAAATGTTACCAGAAGAGATGGTGTATTTGGAGCAGTTTAAATCGAATGCAAGATCATATATTGAAAGGTTTAAAAATCAAAAAAATCAATTAACCTATAATTTTTGGCCTAGGAATCCTACTCAAATTTTTCCGAATGGTGGGTGGCTCAATTTGTTAAATAAGAAATTTGCTTTAGCAGATGATATTGATGATGGAGCAATTACCTTATTGGCCTTAGGTGCTAATGATTCACTCGCAAAAGCAATGCAATCCAAATTTGGTGCTTATAGAGTTGGATTGATCAAACCCAATCGAGGCTTTTATAAACAATTTAAAGACAGACCGGTGTATAGTACATGGCTTGGAAACAAAATGCCTAAAGATGTGGACTTGTCTGTGCTCACGAATGTTGTATTGATGCATACAATTGCTAAAATTCCTTTCAATGCAACAGATTCAGCAAGCCTTGATTTAATTGTGGATTTAATTCAATCAAAAAAACATTTAACAGATCCAACAATTGTTTCACAACATTATGCGCATACTGCAACAATTCTTTACCATGTTTCCAGATTAATATCTTATTCGAATTACCCTGCTTTGTTGGCATTGAAACCACTCTTATTGGAACAAGCCTTACAATTATCTAAACAGGCGAGATATCCTTTAGAGCAGCTTTTGTTGAATACAAGTATTTTAAGATTGGGTGGTCAAATTAATTTACCAATTGATGTCAGTGAAGCATCGTTGAGCGCAAACAATTATCCCTATTTTGTAAATAATATTGCTTGTATTTTACCCAATCCATTTAAAAGAATAGTCAATGCTTCAAATATTGTACGATTTGATTGCTATTCTTATGCGTTTAATTTGTCCTTGATGTATGAGAATTTGATGTTGAGAGGGGATTGATATATTTAGGATTACCTCCCGTTGGTCGGTGATCCTTTTTGTGACTTTCATCAAAGCCTTTCAAAAAAATGCTTCGCATTCTTTTGGCTTTTTTAATACTCACAAGCTTACAAGAGCATATTCGCTTCGCTCATTATGGTCTAAGTGTCGTCTTTGTTTTAAAGCAAGCTTCAACCAAATCCTCCACTCACCCCATTCACTTCGTGGCATGCTCTTGACGCTGCTCGCATTAAAAAAGCCTCTCACTTTCGTGAGAGGCTTTGTGATTCGGATTGGATTCGAACCAATGGCCCTCATCTTAGAAGGATGACGCTCTATCCAGCTGAGCTACCGAACCCTACCCACAGTGCAAAATATTGCCTTGGGGTTGCAAAATAAAGATAATTTGAGCGTTTTTCAAAGAAAATTTGACCCAAATTGGTCTACATCAATCCTTTACCATCAAATCTTGAATCACTACACTGGCCACAGTACAGCCAAAAATGGCAGGCATATAGCTTAGTGTGCCAATAATAGATTTTTTAGGAAATGCTTTTTCGGTCACGATGATTTTATCCTGATCTGCTTTCTCTGGGCTAAACACTACTTTTAAGCCTTTCTTAATGCCCATGGATTGTAATCTCTTTCGTACATATTTTGCAAGATTGCAGATGTAGGTTTTTGAAATGTCAGTGACTTTAATTTGACTTGGGTCAACTTTACCGCCAGCGCCCATCGAACTTACAATGGGTAAATTTCGATCGATGCATCCTTTAATTAAGAAAGTCTTTGCTGACAATGTATCAATACAATCCACCACATAATCCCATTGAGTGCTATCCAATAATTCTTTGGTCAAATCATCTTTAATAAAGATTTCTAAAATGGTTAAATCTAATGCAGGGTTGATGTCTCTTAATCTATTACCAAGCACTTGTGCTTTAGACTGTCCGGCTGTTGAATGTAAAGCGGGTATTTGTCGATTGATATTACTTAGATCAATTGTATCATTGTCCACGATGGTCATTTTACCTACACCAGCCCTTGCAATCATTTCGGCACAAATACCACCGACGCCTCCGAGGCCAATAATTAATACATTTTTTCCCATCAAGGAGCTCACATTTTCTTGTCCCAACATTAGTTCAGTTCTACTCATCCAATAAGGTATCATATTGTATCTTTATCTTGCAAAAATCATAAAACCATGTCTATTTCTAAAATCTTTTTTATCTGCGCTTTATTCATCTGTTCAAATTTGAATGCACAATATCAAATCAAAGAATTAACTACACAAAAAGGCGTTAGTATTAGAGCAATGTCTGTGCCTTCTGAAAAAGTGATATGGGCAAGTGGATCCAAAGGGATGGTGGCAAAATCTACCAATGAAGGGCTCAGTTTTGAATGGATGCAAGTAAAAGGATATGAACAAAGAGATTTTAGAGCCATGCATGCTTGGAACGATCAAGAAGCCATCCTTGTTGCAGTGGCTGCTCCTGCGGTCATTTTAAAAACCATTGATGGCGGTGCTTCATGGAATAAGGTATATGAGCATAACGATACATCTATGTTTTTAGACGCGCTACAATTTAGTGATGAAAACAATGGTACGGTGATTGGTGATCCAATTGGGGGATATTTATTTATTTTAACAACAAATAATAAAGGTGCATCATGGGTTCAAATGCCCAATGCTTATTTTAAATCGGATTTAAATAATGGAGAAGCATTTTTTGCATCAAGCAATTCAAATTTAATTCATATTGGTAAAGAGCTTTTATTTGTAACAGGAGGTTTGAGTAGTAGACTATGGAAGAATGGGGTAGCAGAAGCATTGCCATTGCTTCAAGGAACAAGCTCTACAGGTGCTAATAGTATTGCTATATCACCTAATCAAAATTATATCGTAATAGTTGGCGGTGATTTTTCAAAGGATCAATTAGCAACGCAAAATATTGTGGGGTATCAAAAATCATTATCTAAAAAGCAAATGAACTGGGAACCATTGACCTTGGCAAATCCGAATGGATATAAATCATCGGTTGATTTTATTGATAACAATCGATTAATTACTTGTGGTACTTCTGGGGTAGATTTTTCAAAAGACAAAGGCTTGTCTTGGGAAACAATCAGCAAAGCGCCTTTTCATATTGCCAAAAAACATGCAACAAAAAGAGGCGCTTATTTAGCTGGCTCTGGAGGAAGGATCAGTTTTGTTGAATTATAATTGACTAGGAATAAGTTAGTTTAGACATAATAAAATAAATAAGAAAAAGAAGGTTGGATGTAATTGTACATTCAAGATTTTTTGTAATTTAGAGATGATGAATAAGTATCAAGCAATCATATCATTTGACATGGACGAAGAGTTTATGTCCTTGGTTCCTCATCATAGAACTTATATCAACTATCTATTAAATAAAGGCGTGATTGAAACTTACACTGTAAGTATGGAGACGCAGCAATCTTGGATTGTGATTAACGCCAATTCTAAGGTGGATGTAGAGGAAGTATTGAAAGCATCTCCTTTGCATAAATACTGGAGTATGGAAATTGTAGAATTATTTGTCTATGATAGCCAGTCCAATAGGCTTCCAGCAGTACAATTAAATTAGTTAACCTTTTTTTTGGGTATTTGAAAATACCCCCTTATTTTTGCACCCCTTAGGGAGCATAGCTCAGTTGGTTTAGAGCATCTCGTTTACACCGAGAGGGTCCGCGGTTCGAGCCCGTGTGCTCCCACAAAGAATCCTCAACACATCCTC
>CAXNMZ010000027.1:0-16020 GCA_964203125.1 Chitinophagales bacterium
TCAAAAGAATGCTACGCATCCTTTTGGCTTTTTTGGTTCTCGTCATCTTACACAAGCGAGCTTGTGACGCTGCCTTAAACCAAAAAAGCCTCTCACTTTCGTGAGAGGCTTTGTATCGAGGTCCCGAGCGGGTTCGAACCGCTGTAGAAGCTTTTGCAGAGCTTTGCCTAACCACTCGGCCACAGGACCCTACTGGAAGGCGAAAATAACGCAAAGAACTTAATTATAAAAGAATTTTACCACTAAATCGATTTAAGCGACATTTGTACTATAAATCCTGCTTATGCAACAGCCCATTGGCGCTTCCGAATTGATCATTAACCCCCGAGGTGCTGTGTATCATTTAGACCTTCGCCCAGAGGAACTTGCGGATACCATCATCACTGTGGGAGATCCTGATCGCGTAGCCCATGTAAGTCAATACTTTGATGAAATTGAACATAGGTCAGCGCACAGGGAATTCATTACTCATACAGGCTATATTGGCACAAAACGTATTTCGGTGATGAGCACAGGCATTGGCCCCGATAATATCGACATTGCATTGAACGAAGTGGACGCGTTGGTGAATATTGATTTTGAAACAAGATGCATTAATGAGATTAAAAAATCTGTGTCTGTGATTCGTCTTGGTACTTGTGGGTCTTTGCAAGCTGAAGTTGGCGTAGATCAATTAGTGGCTGGCACCCATGGTTTAGGCGTAGATAATTTATTGCATTTTTACCAACCCAATAACAATGCCGAAGAGCTTGCAATATTAGCAGCCTTTGAACAACATACCAATATTCAAGCACATCATATCAAACCTTATATTTCTAGTGCGAGTGCAGGATTGCTAAAGCATTTTACGGAAGGATATAATCATGGCATCACAGTGACCTGTCCTGGTTTTTATGGACCACAAGGCAGAATTTTAAGATTGCCATTAAAGATGCCAAATTTAGTGGATCAAATGACGAGTTTTCGTTTTGGAAATCATCATATTGCGAACTTTGAAATGGAAACGAGTGCGATATATGGACTGTGTAATTTATTAGGGCACCAGTGCTTAAGTATCAATGTGATTGTAGCCAATAGAGTGAAAAAAGAATTTAGCAAAGATGGCGCAAAAGCAATTGACCGTATGATTCAAAAAAGTCTAGGTATTATTGCTACGATTTAATTTTTAAAAAAAGTACAATGGAGATTCAATTTTCAAAATACCAAGGGACAGGAAATGATTTTGTCATCATCGATAACAGAGATGGGAATATTGTTTTATCTAATGCGCAAATTGCATTTTTATGTGATAGACGATTTGGTGTTGGTTCAGATGGATTGATTATGCTTGGCACTGCCAATAATTATGATTTTTCCATGGCCTATTACAATGCAGATGGCACAGAGGGCACGATGTGTGGCAATGGTGGTAGATGTCTAGTGCAGTATGCACATGATCATGGAATTGTGAAAGAGCATTATCTTTTTATTGCAATCGATGGCCCGCACGAAGCAAAAATTGAAAGCAATGGATGGATACATTTAAAAATGTCCGACGTTAATGCGGTAGAAACTGGCGAAAACTTTTTTGTTACCAATACTGGATCCCCTCATTATGTGCAATTAGTAAAAGATATCAAGCAGTTTGATGTTTTTGCTAAAGGAAAATCCATCCGATACAACGAGCGTTTCAAAGCAGACGGCGTGAATGTAAATTTCATTGAATTCCATAATGACCATTTATTTGTACGCACGTATGAAAGAGGCGTAGAAAATGAAACCTATAGTTGTGGCACTGGTGTCACAGCGGCTGCTATTACAACACATTTACATAAAACAGGGGCGCATCGTGTAGCCATTCAAACCCTTGGTGGTGCATTGGCTGTTAGCTTTAACAACCAAGGTGGTGGCCACTTTAATGATATATGGCTACAAGGTCCTGGCACATTTGTTTATACTGCTTCTATAAAATTAAAATAGTTAGATTATGGCTTTGTTCAATGTAAGGGTGTATGGAATTTTATTAGACCCTGAAAAAGGCTTATTAGTCAGCGATGAATTTATTAGAGGCAACTACATCACTAAATTACCTGGAGGCGGTTTAGAAATTGGAGAAGGAACTAGAGATGGATTGGCGAGAGAATTTATGGAAGAAGCGGGTATCGAAGTGCATGTGGGAGATCATTTTTACACCACAGATTTTTTTCAGATTTCTGCCTTCAATCATAAAGACCAAATCATCTCCATCTACTACTTAGTGGATACTGCAGATACAAAGCGCATTCAAACAAAAGAAAAAGCTTTTGATTTTTTACCTGAACAAGTTGCAGACCCCAATGGCACTGCAGAACATTTAAGGTGGATGCCATTGGCTGAAATTTCCGAAGATGCAATGACTTTGCCCATTGACAAAGTGGCCATCAAAATGTTGATAGAAAAATTTGCGAAATAAAATTTGAATTAAATCCCTGCATTTTCTCCCATCGCTTCACGCTTCATTTTTTCAGCAGCTTCAGCGCCTACATAGTTTTCGATTCGATTTCTAATTAGATGGATCAATGGCGTTAATACAATGGCCATAGTGAACTTATACATATAGTTCACAACGCCTACTGCTAAAACAGTAGACCATGCCCATCCGTTGCCAATTTTAAATGCGATAAACAGTACCACAAAACTATCCACCAACTGAGACACCACTGTTGAACCAGTGGATCTTAACCAGATCATTTTTTCTCCTGTTCTTTTTTTGATTTGATGGAAGACTGTTACGTCAATTAACTGACTCACCATGAATGCAATGATGCTTCCAATGATGATCCACATCCCCTGTCCAAAAATAGCTTCGAATGCCAATTGCATATTTGGAACACCATTTTGCATTTTTGATTCCACCCAAAATCCAGCTGGTGCCGCTGACATGGCTAAATAAAACATGACAAATGCATAACTAATCAAAGCCACCGCAATTAAACTGATTCGTCTAACCGCTTTTGGGCCGTAATATTCATTCACTATATCCGTGATGACAAATTCTAAAGGCCATAACAATACCCCACAGGTTAAATTAAACGCTAGTCCAGACTCTCCAAATAAAGTCAAGTTCATTGGTTTAAAACCAAAAACAGCTTCTAGTGAAAAAATCTTCCCTCCAATACATTCTGCTATGAGTGCATTGGCAACAAAGAATGCGGTGATGCCTAGAAATAATTTGGTGGGTTTGTCTTTTAAAATTTGATGTATCATACTTGTGTTTAAATAAATAGAAGGCCTGCTTGAACCAATAACATACTAAGGTTGAAAATAGTTTGCCAAGTAGGTAAAATAATTGCTTTTTTTTGAAGGAACTGAACTAAAAGGATGAGCGCAAATATCAGATTAATCATTGGGGCCAATTCCAAGCCTGTGACAGCAATAAATTGAGCAATATCTCGAGGGATCTTCATCCATGTGATGAATAAAAATAGGGTCGAAACTAGGTAAACTAGGTTAGAAATGACTGCTACTTTTGAAAAAAAGGCCAATGGTGAGCGTGAGCGCATTTGTTGATATTTACAATTGATTAAAAGTACAAAAAAGCCCATTTAGTTGTAGGTTTGTTCCTATAAATTAATGTATATGTTCAAGTCTCTTTTTAAGTCTGCACTACCCCATCTTATTGCCGTGGCTATTTTTGCTATTGTAGCGATTGTGTATTGCAAACCAGCATTAGAAGGCAAAGTATTGCAACAGTCTGATATTACGCAATGGAAAGGGATGGCTCAAGATGCCCTGAACTATAAAGACCAATATGGCACAACCCCTTTATGGACCAATAATATGTTTGGAGGGATGCCAGCCTATCAAATTACGGGTATTCCTGGAATATCATTTTCAATTGGGATCTTGGATCAATTATTCACCCTGAATTTACCTGAACCAATAGGCTTATTCTTTTTAGCAAGTATTTGTTTTTATTTTTTAGCACAAGTGCTTGGGTTCTCCACCGTTATTGGCATCATTAGTGGATTGGCCTATAGCTATGCAACTTATAATCCTATTATCGTGGTGGTTGGACATATCACTAAAATGCATGCCATTGCTTATCTACCATTCTTTATTGGATCCATCCTTTTGATTTTTCAAAAGAAGTATTATTTGGGTGCAATTTGTACCGCCATCGCAACCACATTATTTGTACAATCGAACCATCTACAGATTAACTATTATGGTTTAATCATCGTCTTAGTGATGTCTGTCTTTTATCTTGTACAATGGATTAAAGCAAAAGACTTTACACATATCTATAAAACGGTAGGATTTAGTTTAGTGGCTGGATTAATGGGATTAGCTGTGAATGCAGTGATGCTTATTGGAACGGCAGAATTTGGAAAATCAACCATAAGAGGTGGTAGCGCACTAGCCACTAAGGATAGTAAGATCACCAATACAGGATTAAACAAAGATTATGCTTTAAGTTATAGCATGTTCTTATCAGAGCCATTGGTGATGATGTTCCCACATATTTATGGTGCTTCTAGTGACCCAAATTTAGTAGACCCTACTAAATCAAAAGCGATTGAAGTGTTGCAACAAATGCAACCAGAAGTGGGTCAACAATTACAATCCTTCTTGCAATTTTATTGGGGCGGTATTGGATTTACAGCAGGCCCTCCTTATGTAGGTGTTATTATTTGCTTCTTTGCATTTATTGGATTTGGAAGTAATAAGAATCCAAACCGTTGGTGGATTGGTGCCGTCATTGTGCTATCCGTCCTACTTGCTGCAGGCGCTTATTTTGAGTCTTTCAATTTAGTGATCTTAAAATACTTGCCACTTTATAATAAGTTCCGTGCACCAAGTATGATCATTATTGTGCCAACACTTTTAATTGGCATCTTAGCCATGTATGGCATGAGTGCTGTTATAAAAGCAACTAATTTTAAAAGCTTCCTACAAGAACATAAAATAGGTTGGATCAGTTTAGGCTTTGTATTTTTTGCAGTGATGGCATTGTATTTTTCTGCTGATTTTAAATCGGAAAGTGAAAAACAATTGATGAGTCAAATTATGCAAATACAAGACCCAAATCAAAAAGCAGCATTTGAAGGCCCTGCAAGAGATTTGGTGAATGCCATTGCAGAAGACCGTAAAGGTTTTATTGAATCAGACTTAGCAAGAACATTTATGTTTATTGGTGCCGCGTTCTTGATCATCTACTTTTATATCAAGCGATCCATACAAGAAACATTTTTTATTGTAGCCATAGGTATTTTAACATTGGTGGACCTATTCCAAATCAATGTACAATACCTGAAAGCAAGTCAATATGTAGAAGCTGCGGAAAATGATAACGCTTTTGCTCTAACTGCATTAGACAATGCATTGTTGAAAGATAAAACACATTACAGAGTGATTGATATAAGCCGTGGTGTACAAAACTCATTCAATGAGGGCGCCATCCTAGCCTATCATCATAAATTAGTGGGTGGATACAATCCTGCTAAATTGAGCATCTATCAAGATCTAATCGAAAACCAATGGTATAATTTTCCTAATTGCTTACCGACTTTGAACATGATGAATACCAAATACATCATCACAGGCAATATGGCATCCGATACCATTCCTAATCCGGATGCGTTGGGTAATGCATGGTTTGTAAAAGGCATTGAATTTAAAAAAGGCCCAAGAGCAGTGATGGATCATCTTAGCTTTTTCAATCCAAAAGATACTGCGGTTATGGACGAGCAAGATAAAATAGAGGACTTAGCTGGATTACAAGTTGACTCCAATGCAAGTATTCAATTGGTTCAAAATAAAAACGACGAGGTCAGTTATAAAGCAAAAACAAATGCGAAGCAATTAGCCGTATTTAGTGAGATCTATTATAAGGATGGCTGGAAAGCTTTTATAGATGAGAAAGAGTCGCCAATTGTAAAAGTGAACTATGTATTAAGAGGATTGGTTGTACCTGCTGGAGACCATACCATCAAATTTGAATTCAAGCCTGCTTCTATCACCGGCGCGAAACAAATAGCTGGCGTTGCATCTATACTTCTTTGGTTGTCTTTGATCACAACGATTGTATTTGCAGTAAAAAACTTGAACAAAAAAGAAAACACTGCTAAATAATGCAATTATCCATTGTTATATGCAGTTACAATAGAGCAAGCTATATTAGTGATGCTTTGGATAGTTTGTATACGCAGACAGCTGGATTAAATACTTTTGAAGCCATTATTGTTGATAATAATTCAACAGACAATACTGCTGAAGTATTTAAACAATGGAGCGCGGCGCATACCAACGGAAGTTTCACTTATATCACTGAAACAAAACAAGGTGCTTCCTTTGCACGAAATACAGGCGCTGCTGTCGCAAAAGGACAATGGTTGTGTTTTATGGACGATGATGCAGTAGCAACACCTAACTATGTCGAAAACATCCTTAAGCATATCGAAAACAAACCAGATGCTATTGGTTTTGGCGGCCGTATCATCCCTAAATATATTCCAGCAGAACCTAATTGGATGAGCTACTATGTTTCCTCACTTGTAGGAAATTTTGATTACGCCCCTACTGCCTGTGCATTTGAACATGGCAAGTATCCTTTAGAATCTAATATGATTGTTAGAAAGGATGTGTATGACGCAATTGGTGGATTTAATACCGCATTACCTGGCGTAGTGGGCACTTTAAGAATTGGAGGCGAAGGCAAGGAATTATTTTATAAAATTTTAGCTCTGGGCCATACCATTTATTACGACCCTACAATATGTGTGCACCATGTGGTAGAAGTCAAAAAGTTGACATCTGAATATATGTATCGTGTAGCAAGTGGTATTGGCAGAGGCGAGCAAACAAGAACAAAAGCCATCTCTAATGGGGCATATATCAAAAAGATCATTGAATACATTTTCAAGTTAGGGGCAGCGGTTATTTTAGGAATAAAATATAGCTTGCAAGCAACCCCAGCAAAAGCCTGGCCAGTGATACAATTTAGAATTGACGCTTTGAAAGGATTATTGGGTTAACTTTTAGTAGCATAAATCATGCCGCTATTTTCAGATACATGATGGGTATGTCTTAATATGAATTGATTATTTATCAAAACTTTTTCAATATCTGCAGATCCTTTTTCATGCCATTCAATAATAGCAATATCTACATTGTTTAAATAAGTAGCCTCTTTTAGCATATCAAAAATGACATACTCCTCTCCCTCGCAATCAAGCTTCAATAAAATTTTAGCAGTTGGATTTTCAGCTATTACTAATTCAAATACTTTGTTTATGGATACTAATTGGACTTCAATCACCTGACCTATTTTTTTCCCATAATCATTGTTCTGTTCAATGGTAGAGGCTGATAATAAACCACTTTCAAATAAAGAAATAGCTCTTGTTTCATTGACATTACTCACACCCTGATTGAATAAGATTAATTTACTAGAAAATTTTGGATTGGCAGATACATTTAAATTTGCTTCTGCAAATGTTTCTGGGAAGGGTTCGTATCCGTAAACCTTTTTAACATATGACTGAGAAGCAAAGTACAAAGAAGCAACCCCTACATTCATTCCAATATCAATCACTACTACATCTTTTTGAGCTGTATCAATTGAATAAATTTTTTCAATAAAAATTTCATATAAAACAGCCATATTTGAGAGGGATGCTACTTTGAATATAAGCCCTTCAACTTCTACAACAAAATAAGCATTGGTCGTTTCCTTTACCTTGAATATTGGATTAGATAAAATTTCTATTAGAAAATGTAAGCTGAATCCAAACTGATCTAATTGAGTTAGACAAATAGAGTTACCTGTATTAATAAATAGTAGCTTTCCTTGATTAAATTGCAGATTAGACCCCCAGTGCTTGGGCAGCTTGTAAAATGCAAATAAATAAGCAAGCTTAATATGCTTTATCTTAAAAAAGAAAAAACAAAACGAACCAAATTTATACAGGATTCTAGTGAAGTTCATTTTACTTTATTTTTTACCCATTCTATTGGCCATGAAAGCGTAAATACCTGCAAATACATTTTTGTATACCGAAAATAGTTGTGGGTTGTAAATTAAATCGTTCTTGATAATTTTAATACATCTAATAACATCTTTTTTCATAGGAGATGTCAATCCTTTAACCTTGAAATAAAGATATAAGCCATTACGAATAATATAATACACTCTAATAGGGGCATGTATAATACGCATAGACTTTTTGAAATTACCTAACCCCCTTCCTTCTACTAATGTTCCAAGAGCATGATTTAAAACAATATTTGAAAACATTAAATTGATATAGCCATTCTGGATCACTCGATAAGAAAATTCAGCATCCACAAAATCTATAAAAAAATCTTCCTTAAATGAACCTATATTTTTTGTGATGGACAAATTTAATATAGACCCTGAAGTAATTAAAGTAAGTGCCTCTTCTGGTTGTTCTTTTGATTGCGTATAATCTGGTTGACAATTCACACCAAATTGAGCCACATGATTATAGGCAGTTGATTGGATTAATGATTTATACTTTTCAAAATCTCCAGCTTTAAAAGAAGAATCCTGATCCATGGTCAATAAATAATCATACTGATTGAGTGAAGCTTGATCCATCGCCTGATTTAATCTTTTGGCTATCCCCTCGTTTGCATTAAAGTACTTGTATTCAATAGAAGGGTTTAATTTTAACAATGCCTCCTCTATACCAAGTGTTTTAGTGTCACTATTATCATACACATACAATTGTTTTAAACCTGTATTATAGGATTGTATGTTAGCTAATAAAAGCTCCATATCAGGATGATATAATATAACAACGCCAGCAATATTCATCCTTTTAATAATTTAGTCGTTCAAATTTAAGTCATTCAGATAAAACCACCTTCATTTGTGCTGTAATTATTGATTATGCCTAATTTTAAGTATAAATATTTATCTTGTAAAGGCTATGAATGGCAAAACAAATAACTTTTCAATAATTATCCCTTTTAAAGCAGGTAAAAACTATCTATTAGATTGTTTGCATTCGGTTATCGAACAAGATTATCCCCATTTTAACATTATTATTTTAGCAGACAATACAAGCAATATTGATGATTCATTGGATGCAGTGCATGCACTTCAAAATAGTAAAATTAGTATTCAAGCATCTAATCATAATTTAAACATTCTACAAAACTGGGGACGCATCAAGGACCTGACTAAAAATGAATACATGACCATACTGGGTTATGACGATCTTTTAGAAAAATCATTTCTTTCCAGTATCAATGATTTAATCAATCAACAACCAGAGGCAAGTTTATACCATACCCATTTTAACTACATCAATAGTAAGAGTGCACTCATAAAGACTTGTCAGCCCATGCCTAGTCGTTTAAATGCAAGCGAATACCTTGAATATGCATTGAATGAGAAGATAGATATTATGGCAACTGGCTATGTTTTTAAATCGAGCGATTATGATGCATTAGGAGGTATCCCTACCCATTATCCAAACTTGATTTATGCCGATTTGCAATTATGGATAGCCCTTACTAAAAAATCTTACCTAGCAGTAGACCCTAGTATACAATTCTCATTTAGAATTCACGCTTCAACTACTAAAACCTCAAAGGATACTATTTTATTGGATGCGTTTATCCTTTTTTTAGACTACTTGAATAAAATTAAAGAAGAATCAACGGCACTAAAAATGGTCATTCAAGCAAACACACAAAGTTTCTGCGAAAGCACGACCAAGGCAATTGCACATAGACTCTTAAGAACTCCAAGCGACCTTAGAAAAGGCTTATCTATTGACCATATGATTGAAAAAATTGCCCTTAAATGTATTGAATTGGATAGCACATACGAACCTTTGAAAATAAATTCTATTCGTTTAGCACGCACTATTGAAACCTTCCCTATCCTCAATAATTTATTTATACTATTTAAGAAAATATATAAAAGGCCAGTACTGTAAAAGAAAAGTGAAGTAAAGCTGTATAAAAAAATTACTGCTTCAAATTTTGAGCCTTGATAGCGTATAAAAACTTGCCAAACTTAGATTGCAATAGATAAAACAAAAGGCTTAATCGGAACTGCCAAATACGAGCAGCAATTGAAAATCCAAAATAAGACTCATATACTTTCACATTCTCTTTAAGCGATTTTAAATATTGATTGGTGCTTACGCCTCCATCATCAAATTTCACAATCGTTTCATCCATAAAACCATAGGGCTCATTTTTAAGCCTACACATTAAATCATAGTCCATCGCAATTTTAATGTCTAGAGAAAAATTACCCACTTTCTTATAAACTTCTTTTTTTAGAAACCATGTAGGATGTGATACCGATCTCATCCCCTTATAAACTTGCCCAGCATCAAAGGGTACACCGATATTCACCCAAATGCCGCCACGCTTCATGCATATTTTTCCACTAGCCCACTGAACAGTATGATTTGTATTAAAATACGCTACCACATTTTCAATCACCGAATTAGAAAAATAGATATCCGCTGAATTTAAAATATGGATTAAACTGCCTGTGGAAAGTTGGATCCCTTTATTAAATGCATCTGAAATACCCTTGTCCCTCTCACAAATCCATTTTCGATAAGAAGGTTGTGGCGTATTTTGAAGCCAGTCTGCAATGGCTGTATTTGTGGAACCGTCGATGATACAATGCTCAAATGGTTTTACTGACTGTGCGTCCACAGATTCACAGGTACGCTGTAAGTCGCTTAAATTGTTAAAACATATCGTAATGACCGACAATTGCTCCATATTGTAAAAATAAGCCCATTTCATTACATATTTGCTTTTACCACAATTACAATATATTTGCAGCATGGGGATTATCCAAAAACAAGGTGTCAAGTCGTCTATATTTATCATGATTGGGTTTGTGATAGGTGCAGTGAATTTGCTTGTATTGTTCCCTATGTTCTTCTCTAAAAATGACCAAGGACTGGTTAGAGCCATGATTGATATTGGTGCTACTTTTTCTATGTTTTGTACGCTTGGTACATTACCAGTGATCTATAAATTTTTTCCCTTCTACAATCATTACTTAGGGCCTAAAAAGTCTGAACTACCATTCATTACGCTTGTAATTAATTTAGTTGGATTTAGTATTCTGTTATTTATAGGATGGCAGCAAAAAGATTTTATTATTCGAAATCTAGGAAAATCACCCAGCCTTGCATATTACTTTAGTTACTTATACCCCTACTCCTTTTTCTTACTATTATTTTATTGGCTAGAAGCATTCGCCTGGGGATTAAGAAAGGGTGTTTACTCTAATTTTTTAAGAGAGACCCTTATTCGCATATTAACAACTATTTTAATTTTAGCTTTTGGTTTTAAATATATAGATCTAATCACTTTCTTAACCTTATTCAGTTTATTATACGCAGTCCCTGCTCTTTTGTTATTAATTAACTTAATAGGATCAAGTGGCTTTTCATTTCAAAGCTTTAAAATTAGCAGTGTAACCAGAAGGCTCAAAGGCAAGATGATTAGCTTTGCTTTATTTGTATTTGCTGGACAATTTTTCAATTTATTGGCGCGCACCACCGATACTTTTTTTATTGTTGGATTAAGGGGATTAAGTGATGCTGGTATATTTGCTATTGCCACTTATGTATCTGCTATTTTAGAAATTCCACAAAGAAGCTTAAACTCTATTAGCATCCCTATTCTTGCTACTTCTTGGAAAAACAAGGACTTTGCTAATATTAAAAACATTTACCACAAAAGTGTTTCCAATTTACTTGCTATTGGTTTATTATTATTTGGCTTAATTTGGTTAAACACAGATAATCTAATCAACTTCTTAAACTGGATTAGCCATAAAGAAGCAGGTGGATATGATGCCATTAGTAAATTAATATTTATTTTAGGCATTGCTAAATTAATTGATTTAGCCACAGGAGTGAACAGTCAAATTATTGGTACTTCTAATTATTGGAAATTTGACTTTTATACCAATTTGTTTTATATCATTATTTCTATTCCACTTAATTTTTATTTAATAAAAAATTACAACTTAGAAGGGCTTGCTTTTTCTAATTTAATTGCCCTTACTTTATATAATACTGTAAGATTTATATTCATTTATAAAAAATTCAATTTACAACCCTACACTATTAAACATGGCTTGTTTTTAATATCAAGTATTAGCTTAATGTTACTTGTTCACTTAATTCCTAGTATGAATAATATACTTACGAATATTTTAGTGCAGTCCTTGACTTTTGGAATTGGCTTCTATGTAATAGTGAATTGGTTAAACCCTGCCCCAGAAATACTCAATATGGCGCATGATTTTGTCAAAGTAAAATTGCCTGGTTTCTTTAAAAAGAAAAAATAGCTTATTTCTTTTGGGCGACTGATACTAAATGAAAGGGCGGATAAGTTTGCTGATGGATCATTTCAAACCCAGAATACACTAGAAGGTCTTGTATCAATTTTAAATCGAAAACATGATGATGTACCGCTCTGTTTTTGATATTCAATCTAGTTCTATTAATTAAGTCTTCTTTCGTCTGCACAAATGTATCATACTTGAAATCGTGAAGTGCAATTACTTCCTCAAAATGCGTGCTGTCTTCTTCTGTGATAAGATTTGTAAAATCTTCAATTAGATGGGATAATTTAGTAATAGGTCTTTTATTATCAAAAGTAAATTCCTTGTTCGGAAGCACTAATACCAATCGGCCATTGCTTTTCATTACTCTAGACCAGTCCTTTAAAGCCTTAATTGGATTCGCCACATGTTCCAAGGAATGGCAAGAAAGCACAAAATCATAAGAGCCATCTTTAACTGCCTTTAATTCAGCAGCCTCTCCAATAAACTGAAAGCCTTTCTTGTCTTTATAATAAGTATACAAATTCCCCTCGTTAATTTTTCCTTCCCAAAGTGTATGATTGGAAAAATTTACGCCATCAATCTTCTTTGCATATAAATAAATAGGGAACGCACTCTTAAAACTAAAAAAAGGACTAGGCCCACCAACCTCAATGCCTTCATGCCCTTCAAATGTTTCGGCTAATTGAATCATCCTTCTTTTAGCAGGTTGTTTTAGATAAGAAATAAAAGTGACTATTTTTTCAAATAAAGTCATAATCAGAATGAATTAAGGTTGTATTAATCTTAAAAAACTTTCAAGGCCTTTCTTTTTTTCATCTGTCATTGAATAGCTAATATTTTTGGTATAATATTTATGTAAGTCAACAACTTGCTCATTAGCAGGAATTAAAGCAATCACTTCGTCTAAATGGGCTAAACCATATGCATTGGCTGTATCAAATGCCTCCATAAATTCTAAAGGAATTGATTTATTCGATACCCAAGCAGCAAAAACAAACGGCAGCCCTGAATAAGCCTTCCAAGCTGATCCAAGATCAAAAATATACTCAAATTTGTCTAAGCTTGCTAAAGCTCTATCTCCAATAATGATGCCTGCTGTAGTGCCATTAATATGATCCATATAACCTTCCGTAGCAGTTAGGAACTCCACCTCCTTTTTCCAATAATGCTTGAATAAAATTTTCGCTAGCGCTACAGAGGTTCTACTTTGATAATCTAAATACACTTTTTCAATTTGATCCATTGGCACCTTACTAAATAACGCAACGGATGCTACTTCTCCCTCTGTACCTATCACGTATTTAGAAACCAATTGAGCACTCTTTAAAAGAGGCATGATGGCCACAGGCACTAATCCAATATCAATAGTATCATCCAATAAAGCTTTGGCTATTTGAGCAGGGTAAGCCTTCATTAAATCAATCCTATCTTTAAAAGGACTTTGCTCCATACCTAGTAATAATGGGCGGGTATTCAAATAACTTACCGCACCTATGCGCCATTTTTTGTTCAATTGAAGTAACTTTGTGCAAAGAAAACCATTTTTTCTAAGAAATTACCTACTTCTTTAAATTATCAGCCAATGTCGAACCTTACAGCTATTTCACCCATCGATGGTCGTTACCACAAACAAACAGCAGCACTAGGTGCTTATTTTTCTGAATATGCCCTTATCCGCTATCGTGTATTGGTAGAAGTACACTACTTTTTATTTTTAGCAGATAAGAAGTTCTTTAAAGTACCTGCAGGTTTAAGAAAAGCCTTATTGGAAGTAGTGGAAAATTTTTCGCAGGAAGATGCGGCAAAGATCAAAGCGATTGAAGCTACAACCAACCATGATGTGAAAGCAGTGGAATACTTTTTAAAGGAAATTTTAGATCAACATAAAGCAAGCGCATTAAAAGAGTGGATCCATTTTGGATTGACTTCTCAAGACATCAATAATACGGCTATCCCTTTAAGTTGGAAAAATGCGATGGAGTCGGAAATTTTACCAGCCTATATTAATTTACAAAACAGATTGTACCAATTTGCTAAGCAATGGAAGAAAATTCCATTACTAGCTAGGACACATGGTCAGTCTGCTTCTCCAACCACTTTAGGAAAAGAAATCATGGTCTTTGTAGAAAGAATCAACCATCAGATAGAATTATTTAGCAGCATTCCTTATGCCGCAAAATTTGGCGGTGCTACCGGCAACTACAATGCACACCATATCGCCTACCCAAAGAAAAATTGGGTAGCATTAGGCAATGAATTTGTGGATGATGTATTGGGTCTTGAGCGTATGCAGTTCACTACTCAAATTGAGCACTACGATCATTTTGCCGCACATTGCGATAACCTAAAAAGATTGAATACTATATTGATTGATTTAACCAGAGACATCTGGACCTATATCTCTATGGATTACTTTAAACAACAAACCAAAAAAGGCGAAGTTGGATCGAGTGCCATGCCGCATAAAGTCAACCCAATTGATTTTGAAAACGCAGAAGGTAATTTAGGCATCGCGAATGCTTTACTAGAGCATCTTTCAGCGAAGCTCCCTATTAGCAGATTACAAAGAGACTTAACCGATTCGACTGTGTTAAGAAATATTGGTGTACCTATTGGCCATATTACGATAGCGATTAACTCGATTGAAAAAGGTTTAGGAAAATTGATTTTAAATGAAGTAAAAATCAATGAAGACCTTGAAAATAATTGGGCGGTTGTGGCCGAAGCGATACAAACTATTTTGCGTCGCGAACAATATCCTAATCCTTACGAGGCTTTAAAAGATTTAACAAGAGGCAATAGCAAGATTGATAAAAAGTCCATGCATAAATTCATAGATGGATTAAAAGTAACTGTTGCTTTGAAAAAAGAATTAAAGAAAATCACCCCTCAGAATTATACAGGTGTGACAGCGGAATATTAATTAGAAACTGAATTTACTCAATTGCGTCACTAGTATCTTCCTCAAAAGATTCTTCACTTGGTGGCGCAATTTTTTTTCTGACTTCTTTTTTAGCCAATAAATAATGAATGGGGGCCATCCCCTCTTTTTTAATCGCCATGGTCAGCACTTCCGCGGTGGCTTGCGCATCTCCCCAAGCACGGTGTCTACCTTCAATCCGAATTCCCAAGTCACGCGTTAAAGAACCCAATCCATATTTTTGTAAACCTGGGAATACTTTTTTACTTAATCGAATGGTGCATAATTTTGGAGCAGACCAGTCATACCCAGACTTCCCTAATAAATAGTGCACAAAAGAATAATCAAAGCTTGCATTGTGCGCCACAAAAATGCGGTCTTTTAATAAATTGTATATCTGAGGTGCTACTTCCTCGAATAGGGGTGCTTGGGCCACCATTTCGTCACTTATGCCCGTCATATTCACAATAAATGGAGGAATTTTTTGTCTTGGATTCACCAAAGTCACATATTTGCCCGTTACTTCCACACCATTGTGCATCACAATTGCGATTTCAGTGATCCCATGCGTATGGGGCATCCCGCCAGTGGTTTCTATGTCTACAATTGCAAATTCCATTGGTCGCCAAGTTCGCATTTTTTTGTCAATAATAGCTAGCGGCTTTTCCTTATTTTTGTAACTCATTATAGGAAAAGCAATTAGCATGGAATTGAGTAAAAATTTTATACCGGGAGCAGTAGAGACCAAATGGTATCAGCATTGGATTGATCA
>CAXNMZ010000028.1:0-15499 GCA_964203125.1 Chitinophagales bacterium
CAATTGGTGGATTGTACTATGTAAGCTTTGCTTATAATGTGTTTTAAAGCTACTCTGATGGGTTAGTTCCTAATCCCTTCCCGATTTTCGGGAGGGGATTTTTTTTGCATCTAATCTTAGTTTTTCCTTGATAAAACGCTATTTTTGCATTTCAAAATAAAAAATGATTTTCCATGCGATCAATAGCCTTTAGAGAAGCCTTACGCGAAGCAATGAACGAAGAGATGCGAAGAGATGAGCGTGTATTTTTAATGGGGGAGGAAGTAGCTGAATACAATGGTGCTTATAAAGTAAGTCAAGGCATGTTGGCTGAATTTGGACCAAAAAGAGTCATTGATACCCCTATTTCTGAATTAGGTTTTACTGCAGTTGCAGTGGGTGCAGCACAAAATGGATTAAGACCTATTGTTGAATTCATGACTTGGAACTTTGCAGTTTTGCCATTGGATCAAATTTTAAATACAGCCAGTAAAATGTTGGCAATGAGTGGTGGTCAAATTGGCTGTCCAATCATCATGAGAGGACCTAATGGAAGTGCTGGTCAATTGGGTGCGCAACACTCCACAGCTTTTGAAAGTTATTTAGCGAATATTCCTGGTATTAAAGTGGTATCGCCTTCTAATGGATATGACGCAAAGGGTTTATTAAAACAAGCAATACGTTACGAAGAAGATCCAATCATGTTCTTAGAAAGTGAAGTGATGTATGGAGATAAATGTGAAGTGCCTGAAGAAGAATATTATATCCCATTAGGAAAAGCAGACGTGAAGCGTCCAGGTAGAGACATTACGATTGTCTCTTATAATAAAATGATGAAGGTTGCTTTATCCACTGCAGATGAATTAGAAAAAGAAGGCATCAGTGCAGAAGTGATTGATCTAAGAACCATTCGACCTTTAGACTGGATGACAGTATTAGAGAGTGTTAAGAAAACCAATCGTTTAGTGATCATTGAAGAGCAATGGCCTTTTGCATCCGTATCATCTGAACTAAGTTACCGTATACAAAAAGAAGGATTTGATTATTTGGATGCCCCAATCAGAAGAATCACAAGTGCAGATGCACCGATGCATTATGCCCCTAATTTGACTGCATTGGCCATTCCTGATGTAAGCCGTTCAGTGAAATTGGTGAAAGAAGTGTTACAGCAGTATAAGTAATTGCTAAATCCTTATATTTGACCATTTAAACAGCAGCTTGACAGCTAATAAATATTTTATTTAATATCCCTCACAAAGGGATATTTTTGTACTATCTAATTCTATAATTATGGGCATGATCCTTTTTATCCTTTATTGGTTGGGCTGGCATATCGGTATTTATACGATGTTGAAAAAAGCGGGTGTGCCATCAAGCAAAGCCATCATTCCTATTTACAATACTTGGGAACTGGTCCAACTTTGTAAGATTCCAAAAATTTGGTTTTGGATACAATTGATTCCAATTTTAGGTCAATTTGTAACCTTATGGATCACGATCCTGTTTGTAATGCATTTTAAGAGAGTTAATTTCATTCATCATGCATTAACAGTGTTTGTCCCATTTATATATTTACCCTATCTAGGGTTGAATCAAAAAGAACAATGGTATGGTGATGCAGCATTGGAACATTACCATAAACCAGCATCAAGAGAGTGGTTGGATGCAGGGGTCTTTGCAATTGTAGCTGCAACCTTGATAAGAACATTTTTATTTGAAGCTTACGTGATTCCAACAGAGAGTATGGAAAAGACTTTACTAGTGAATGATTTTTTATTCGTTGACAAAGTAACTTATGGGGCAAGGATTCCGCAAACGCCATTGACTTTCCCATTTGTTCACAATACATTACCTGGTGCGCCAACAACGCCTTCTTATGTAAAATGGATTCAACTAGATTACACACGTTTTCCTAAATTAAGAGCCGTCAATAGAAACGATGTGGTTGTATTTAATTTTCCAGCAGGAGATACCATCATCAACCTGCCAGAATTTGGTTCTAAGATTCCATACTATGATGTTTTAAGAAGTCCTCAATACAATAATGACCGTGCTAAATTGCAGGCTGATTATCCAATTTTAGTGCATCCAATGGATAAGACCGACAATTA
Organism: Chitinophagales bacterium; assembly: GCA_964203125.1. Taxonomy (GTDB): domain Bacteria; phylum Bacteroidota; class Bacteroidia; order Chitinophagales; family Chitinophagaceae; genus Sediminibacterium. Next base: position 2,091 of record CAXNMZ010000028.1, read on the forward strand.
TATTAAAAGATGTGTTGGTATTCCTGGCGATGTCATTGAAATAAAAAAGAGTCAATTATGGGTCAATGGTGCACCAGCATTGGTAGCGCCGTTTATGCAAACAGAATATATAGTAGAAACAGATGGTAGACCTCTTGCAGAAGATTTTATTCAAGATAGTTTAGGCATCAACATCAATGAAGCAACAGCCGATTTTCAATTTGTAGAAGGGCAACCCAATACCTTCAAATTAAATCTTACTGCAGCTGCTGCACTTAGTTTAAATAGATTGCCGAATGTAAAATCGGTTGTCTTATTTGAAGATCAAAATGTAGGCTATACTTTCCCGAACGATATCCTGCATTTTCCTTGGACTGCAGATAATTTTGGTCCAATACGCATTCCAAAAAAAGGAGATCTAGTACAATTAAATGATAGCACCATAGAATTGTATAGAAGAGTGATTGAAGGGTATGAGCAACAAAAATTAACGACTCTAAATGGCCAATATTTTATCAATGGTAAAGCAACTAAAACTTATACCATTCAAGAAAATTATTATTGGATGATGGGAGACAATCGTCATCGAAGTCAAGATAGTCGTTATTGGGGTTTTGTTCCTGAGACCCATATTGTTGGTCGCGCAGCTTTGATTTGGTTTAGTTATAGTCAGTCCATTAGATGGAATAGACTCTTTAATTTGATAAAATAAAAACATGCATAAGAAATTCGAATTTGAATACGAAGAGTTAGATGCTAAAGAAGCTTTAGATGCGGAGGATTTAGTTTTATTAAATGCGGCCTTTAAGGCGGTGGAGACTGCTTTTGCACCTTATTCAAAATTTAAAGTGGGTGCAGCTGCAAGATTATCAAACGGTCAAATTATTTTAGGATCCAATCAAGAGAGTGCAAGCTATCCAGTTGGTATATGTGCAGAAAGAACGCTGTTAAATAGTATAGGAAGTCAATTTCCGAATGAAACCATTCAAGCGATGGCAATCAGTTATATGCCAAATGGTGTTGCATCAGATCATCCATTATCACCTTGTGGGATGTGTCGACAATCCTTATTAGATTATGAGTTAAGATACAAAGGCCCTATCAAGCTTATTTTAGCTGGTCAAACAGGAAAGGTCATGTTGATTCCATCCGCATCCCATATACTCCCATTTGGCTTTACTGGCTCTATACTAGGCAAATAAGGTTTGCACACCTAGTCCATATTATTTATTGTATTGGGTATTTAACCGAATAAATTAATCTAATAATTTGGCCAATTCTATTAAATCGTCCTGTTTAAATTGTAGCGTTGGACTTTGAAAACACTTCGCAAATTCAAGGATCATTTTTTTAATCACTCTTTGATTGGAAAGCCGCTTATAATAAACTGTCTTGGGTTCAATATTGTGTCTTAAAAAATATTGGTCCATGTCCTTTTGTGAAAAAGGATGTCCAGATGTGCCTTCGACATAAAATTGAATGAATTCTTGAGGGTTCGGTACAATTTCATGGGGCTCCCAATCTGCACTAAAATAAGCAAGAATACATTGCTTTGGGATATTGATCCATTCGGCATGAATTTCTAATTGTTGACATAATTCAGCATAGATCAAGGAATTTGCAAATGCATTTCCGGGTTTAGATTGAAGTGGTGAGGATACTAAAAAATCTTCTGGATTTTCATAACTAACTTCAACCCCTTTAATTTGATAATAGCTGAACAAAATATTCCGAATGACATTCGCTTGTTCTAAAGGTGTCAAATAATTATTTAATTCAAGCCAGATATTGCGTCTAATTTTTTCTAGTTGATGTCTCAAAGGATCTAATGCTAATTCAGGAAACTGGTATTTAACCAAAATCAATGCGCCTTCAAAAAGGGAAGGTTTAGGCATGGCTGCCCAGTCCGTTAATTGTTGCTGGGTGTCTTTTAAACGAAGTCGGTAAATCATTTTTTCAATCCGCTCTAATGTCGTTTCCTCTAAAGTATTTTCCCATAAATTTTCCAAATCCGGAATGATAGGAGTGCCGTAGTCCAATAATCTATTTGCTATTGTACTAAATACTTCCTCATCAGGGTCATCCATGAGGGTAAATAAGGCTTTTATTTCTTCATTTTTTGGCAACATGGGCGATGATGGCTTGCTTTTACTTATTCAAATTGACAAAAAATATATCATATAAACCATTTAAGTTATACCTCCCTTGTGGATATATAAATTCTATACTTTACATACTATTTAGAATCGTTTAACGTTTGCTCTTTTTTTGTGGATATTTTGAAGGTTTACATATTATTTGGCATTATTTAGGCCAAATTGAAGCATTTATTGACGTACTTTGTGTATACTAAATTCTAAACTAGTTTATGCAAACTCAATCAGTTTCCGTTCCTAAATTCACTGTAGTGCAAAAATCATTACATGCCGAATTAAAGAAGAGAGTGAACCAATATCTTGAAGAACATACCATTCGAGGTACTGGTAATTATAAATTATTTACAAAAGCAGCTATTCTTATCAGCTTATTTTTTATCACTTATATCCATTTGGTATTTTTTACCCCGCCTACAACGATCGCTATTGTGGAGTGTTTATTTTTTGGTGGTCTAATTGCAGCGATTGGATTTAATGTGATGCATGATGGCAGTCATGGTAGTTTTAGCAAATATGCTTGGTTAAATAAATTAGCTTCTTCCTCTATTAGTATTCTTGGAGCGAGTCGTTTTATGTGGAGTATGAAGCATGTCACGATACACCATACGTATACGAATATAGATGGTGTAGATGATGACATAGAAGTAGGGGCTTTAATGCGCATGGCGCCAACACAAAAACATTTTTTAGTACATCGGTTCCAACATATTTATTTTAGCATTCTTTATATGTTATTGTATGTATTTTGGATTTTCTTTACAGACTACAATAAATACTTTAAGGGCAAAATCGGGTCCATTCCTTTGAAAAAAATGTCCATTGCAGATCATTTTGAATTTTGGATAGTGAAAGTGTATCATGCAGCCATCTTTGTGGTGGTGCCGATCCTAATGTTAGGTTGGCAAGCATGGTTAGTTGGGTTTATCGTAAGTACCTTTTTTGCTGGCTTTGTTTTAAGTATTGTATTTCAATTGGCACACACGGTAGAACATACAGCATTTCCAACTGCGATTCAGCCAGAGAATAGAATGCCAGACGAATTTGCAGCACACCAAATACAAACTACGGCTAATTTTGCTACAAAAAGTAAATTGGTAAGCTGGTTAGTTGGCGGGTTGAATTTTCAAATTGAACACCATTTGTTTCCAAAAATATCACATGTACATTATCCTGCAATAAGTAAGATTGTCAAAGAAGCCTGTGCAGAATTCAAGTTGAATTATATTGAATACCCAACTGTCTTTGAAGCTGTTAAAGCGCATGTTCAATTCTTAAAATCAATGGGAAACCCAAGCCCATCTGTTGCTTAATGAAAATTTTATTTCTAAAATAAGGATCATTAAAAGCCCTTAGAAAGAAATACTAATCATAAACGAACTTTCGAGCTTGCGAGCAGAGAGTGAATGATTATGGTATTTTTTCTAAGGGCTTTATTTATTTTGTAATGCCTTTGAAATTTTTTAAGCTTTCTTTTTTCTTGCAGTTTTACGAGGAGGATTCTTTTTCAATTCTTCGATAATCTCCTTCACTTCCTCAATGGTTAATGTCTCCACTTTTTCTTGCTGCTCTTTGGTGAGTTTAAAATTGCGTAAGCCTTGCTTTATGTATGGGCCATAAGGGCCTCTTAATAGTTGAATCTTTTCTTTTTCAAATACCTTGATCGTACGTTCATCTTTTGCCTTGCGTTTTTCAGCAATCATTGGAGACAATTCCTCGAGCGTAACAGTATAAGGGTCCATTTCCTTGTTCAATGAGTAGAACTTCTTACTATGGGCCGCATAAGGGCCAAATCGGCCAATATTCACAGTCACTTCCTCTTCCTCAAATAAACCTAGGGCTCTAGGAAGTTTGAAAAGTTCCATGGCTTCGTCAAAACTGATGGTTTCGATGCTTTGAGAAGCTTTTAATTTTGCAAATCTTGGTTTTTCTTCCTCATCCTGGTGACCAATTTGAACCATTGGTCCATATCTTCCCATACGTGCAATCAGTTTCTTACCGCTAACAGGGTCAAATCCTAATTCACGTTCACCTTTTGCGCGCTCAGCTGTCTCTAAAGTGTGTTCAATGGTTTCATGAAAGGGTTGGTAGAAGTTTTCCAACATCTTACTCCATTTTAATTTACCATCCGCAATTTCATCAAATTCTCCCTCGATTTTTGCAGTGAATCCAAAGTCCATTACTTTTTCAAAATGTAATTTCAAAAAGTCTGTCACGACTAGGCCTAAGTCAGTAGGGGATAACTTATTCTTTTCTGCTCCAGTGATTTCAGAAGCAGTCTCTGTATTTATTTCATCTTTTGGATTGAGAGAAAGTATTTGATAGATTCTTTTTACCCCTTCTTTCTCTCTTTTCTCTACATAATTACGTTTCATGATCGTTGTAATAGTAGGCGCATAGGTAGATGGTCTTCCAATCCCTAATTCCTCTAGTTTTTTCACCAAACTTGCCTCGGTATATCTAGAAGCTGGACGGCTAAATCTTTCTAGTCCAGTCATACTGATGAATTCAAGTACCTGACCTTTTGCTAAAGGAGGCAATAAACTTTCATCCCCTTCGCCTAATTCTGCTTCTTCATCTACATCATCATCATCTTTTCCTTCTAAGTACACTTTTAAAAAGCCATCAAACTTCATCACTTCACCGCTAGCGGTTAGAGTGTCTTTATTAGTAGAGATTTCTATTTTAGCAGTTGTTTTTTCAAATTGTGCATCACTCATTTGAGATGCGATGGTTCTTTTCCAAATTAATTCGTATAAACGATTGGTATCTGCATCATCCACCTTAGATTCATTCATGTAAGAAGGTCGTATGGCTTCGTGCGCTTCTTGCGCATTTTCGTTTTTATTCTTGAACTTTCTTGGCTGATAATATTTTGCACCAAAACTTGAATTGATCTCTGCTTTAATGGCATCAATAGCAGTTTCACTTAAGCTAATACTATCTGTTCTCATGTAAGTGATCTTACCACTCTCATATAATTTTTGTGCTAGTAACATTGTTTTACTCACACTATAACCTAATTTTCTAGAAGCTTCTTGTTGTAAAGTAGATGTCGTGAAAGGTGCGGATGGCGTGCGTTTTCCATCTTTTACAGTAATGTCTTTGACGGTATATTTTGCACCTTTACATTCATTTAAAAACTTTTCAGCAGCGCCTGCAGTCGTTAATTTCTGTGGGCCTTCCGCTTTGAATTTTACTTTCTTTTTATTGATATCTAAGGCAGAAAAAAGTGCGGATACTTTAAATACACTTTCAGGAATAAAATGGTTGATCTCTCTTTCTCTTTCTGCAATCAATCGAACTGCAACACTTTGTACACGACCAGCACTCAAACTTTTTTGCATACCAATTTTGCGCCATAAAACAGGACTTAGTTCAAAACCAACTATTCTATCTAATATTCTTCTTGCTTGTTGTGCATCCACTAAATCCATATTGATTAAACGGGGATTCGCCACTGCTTTTTTAATGGCCGGAGCAGTGATTTCGTGGAAGACAATGCGCTTTGTTTTCTTTGGATCTAATCCCAATACTTCTGCCAAGTGCCAACTAATACTCTCTCCTTCACGGTCCTCATCCGACGCAAGCCAGACTTCTTTTGCCTTCTTGGTCATTGATTTGAGTTCTTTAACCACTTTCTCTTTTTCACTTGGAACAATATACCTTGGAGCAAAATGGTTTTTCATATCAATACCCATATCATTTTTTTCCAAATCTCTGATATGGCCATAACAGCTTCTAACTTCAAATTCATCGCCTAAAATCTTCTCTATCGTCTTTGCTTTAGCAGGCGACTCCACAATTAATAAGTTCTTTGACATAGTTCAAACCGCTCCTTCGGGTTATTTATATATTGAAAATCAACTATTTACAAGCTAAGATAAGGTAAGTTGCATTGCTACAAATAACTTTATCTTGGATGCAATATTATAGCTTTCGGCTAAAAAATAAAAATGATCTACTTGGAAGGGGTCAAAAAGCTCATAATTTGATCCATTACTTCGGCCGTTTTATATACTTTATTATGTCCTAATCCGTTGGTTATCAGAAATTTAATATTGGATGGGGCATTTTCTTTAAAATGAATAATATCCTCATATGGGCAAACCATATCTTTTTCATCATGTACCCATAGCATTGGACCTTTAAAATTGGCTAGTGCTCTATCGGCTGCAAAATGGTCGACCGTATAACTTGTTCTGTTGCTAACATCTTGTAAGAATGCAGCTTTCGTGACTTCATTTAAATGCATCATCTTAAAAAAGTTGGCAAAAGTGGTAGTTGTTTTGGTGGCTGGCGCTATCAATACAAATTTTCTTGCATCTGCCTGATCTATTTTTTCAGCGATCATCGATAAAGTAAGTGCCCCAAGTGAATGGCCTATAAAATGATTTACAGGGCCAGCTTGTTCCATGATCTTTTGAATGGCCTCTTGATAGACCACTACATGAATATGTTTTCCTTCGCTTTGACCATGAGCTGGCGCATCAAAAGCCAATACACGATAGCCCATTTTAAGCAATGGCGCAATATAGTGTTCAAATTTGTAGGCGTAACTGGCATATCCATGCGCTATTAATACTGTTTGGTCATTCGATTTACTGGGCAACCATTCAAATCCATGAATCTTGGTTTGATCTGACAAAACCACGGTGCGCTTTGTTGCATGGTGGAAAATAGCTGGTGCTTTTCGTTTTTTATATTTAGGATAGGGGGTGCAAAAAAGTTCGAAAGCCATCCTGCCCGCAGTTGCTGGTGCCAATTTACTGATGGTCTTGAATTTAGTCCTTAAATATTGCAGGTAAATTCTTTCAGAAAAGCCAGCTGTAGCCATATAGGTTCATTTTGACCGCAAAGATAATGCTCCCTCACACCAAAAAGCACTTTTTTTGTATTTCGACAAATAAAAAGGCACATACCCCTTTACCCATTGGTCCTTTAAAGCTATTTTTGCAAAAATAGTAACGACCATTTATGTATTCATTAAAAATCAATTTCGAGCAAAAAGGTTTAGAAACAGTCACCATCGAAAATGTAGCTGCCGATCAAAGTTTATTAGAAGTGCTTTTGGATGCAGGGATAGAATTACACCATAATTGTGGTGCAGTTTGTGCATGTAGCACTTGTCATTTATATGTAAAAAAAGGGATGGAGCATCTAGCTGAATTATCCGACAGGGAAGAAGATTTTATTGACCGAGCGTTAATTCCAAGGATTGAGTCAAGACTTGGTTGTCAATGTGAATTGAAAGCAGGAAATGGTGAGATCGAAGTCACCTTACCTGACCAAACACAATTTTTAGGAGAGTAATTTAAAAGATATAATAATAGTATGAATCAATTTGAGCCACCCATTTACTGGAATGACCATGAAGATATTGCCCAAAAATTATATGAGAAGTTTGGGGATGACTTTACAGAGTCAAAAATTTATAGAGTTCGTTTCACCGATCTTTTAGAGTGGATTTTAACTTTACCTCATTTTGAAGGTAAAAAAGAGGAATCTAACGAAGGTCATTTGGAGATGATTCAAAGTGCATGGGTCTATGAATGGCGTGATAACCAAAAAAAATAATTCCAGTGCTAACAGCCTTAGAAAAAATAACCTGTTTTGTATTTGATGTTGATGGTGTCTTGACCAATGGTACATTGATTGTCATGCCTGGTGGGTTGATGGTAAGAACAATGAATATCAAAGACGGTTATGCCATTCAATTAGCAATTAAAAAAGGGTATAAGGTTTGGATTATTTCTGGAGGTTATTCGGAAGAAGTGCAAGAAAGATTAGAAAAGTTAGGGGTAGAAGAAGTGCACATGAAAGTAAAAGATAAGAAAGTACTATTAGAACAACTTTCTATGACCCAAGGCGTGCCTTTGGAGACCATGTTATACATGGGGGATGATATGCCTGATTTTGAAGCCATGGAGATGGTGGGTATTGCTGCTTGTCCTTCAGATGCCTGTTTTGATATAAAAAATATTTCAAGTTATAAAGCCCTTGCTAAAGGTGGAGAAGGATGCGCAAGAGAGGTCATTGAAAAAGTGCTTAAATTAAATGGCCATTGGGATCTAGTGGACCATGTTCAAGCTAAATAATCCTCCAGTGAAAAAATTAATCCATTTTTTAAGATTAGTAAGATGGCCTAATTTGCTTTTTATCTTACTAGCAGAATCGCTGTTTCATTTTTTTATTTACAAGCCACTTTATCCAAATTTGGCATTGACCGCTGATGACCCATTTTATTTTATTGTAGCTACTAGTATTTGTATTGCAGCAGCTGGTTATATTATCAATGATTATTTTGATGTGAATATCGACCAAGTCAATAAGCCCAAAATGGTTGTAGTGGGTTCTTTTATAAGCAGACGTTGGGTTATTTTTTGGCATTTAATTTTAAGTATGGCTGGGGTGTATCTTTCATTGATTGTATTTCCATTTCAACAATACGTACATATTCATTTTTCTAATTTAGCAACCATTTTAATTTTATGGTTCTATTCCACCAATTTTAAAAGAGATTTTTTAATTGGCAATGTGGTGATTGCCGTGTTGACTGCTTGGACAATCGGCGTAGTTTATTTTTCTAAATTTACTTTTATGCAATTGGTGCATCCAACCCATATGCAACCAGCGGACATGAAATTTTTTAAGCTCATGTTATTGTATAGCAGCTTTGCTTTCATATTAACTTTGATCAGAGAGGCGCTTAAAGATATGGAGGATATGATTGGCGACGAGAAATTCGGTTGTACCACAATGCCGATTGCTTGGGGCTTACAAACGACTAAAGTCTATGTGGCGGTTTGGTTAATGGTACTCATTTTAGTTTTATCAATTATTCAATTGTATGCCATTCCTTTTGGATGGTGGATTCCAATTGCATACTGTATCACAACAATCATTGCACCACTTGCGTATGTTTTATTTAATTTAAAGCAAGCTTTTACTAGAGCCGATTTTAATCGATTAAGTAATTTGATCAAATTTGCCATGTTGATGGGTATTTTATCAATGTGCTTTTTTTATTTTCTCCTTTAATCTGAAATAATGAGCGGATATATTTTAGCATCACAGTCTCCAAGGAGAAAACAATTACTAGCATGGGCAGACATTGAGTTTGATGTGATTGTATCAGCAGCTGCAGAAGATTTTCCAGCAGATATGGATGTACAAGATGTCCCTGTGTTTATTGCCCAAAAAAAAGCAATCGCGGTACAGGAAAAAATCAAGGCTGAGTTTCCAATGCATCAAGACAAGTGGATTATTGCAGCTGATACCATTGTGGTTTTAGAAAATGAAATCATTGGTAAGCCAATTGATAGAGCCGATGCCATTACCATATTGCAAAAACTATCTGGCAAAACACATCGAGTGATTACAGGAGTATATTTAGTCCATGATTCGGAGTCCAAATTTTTTAGTGAAATCACATTGGTGCATTTCCATCCACTGACACTATCACAAATCGAATATTATGTAGACCAATATCAGCCATATGACAAAGCAGGCGCTTATGGCATACAAGACTGGATTGGTGTGGTTGGCATTCGAGGTATCGAAGGTGATTTTTACAATGTCATGGGCTTGCCAGTGAGTAAGTTGTTGGGGTATCTTCCTACAACTAGGTCTAAGACTACAACCAAGTAAAGCTAATATCCAATTCCATATCTGGATGAAGGCTTCTTTCTACTGGGCAGGTTCTTCCAACTCTTTCCAAGATTTCTTTTGTATGCGCATCCAAATTTAATGCAGGCATGGTAACAGCAATTACAATCTTACCAATTCTTCTTGGCTCACTCATCATCACTTTAGTCACATCCACTTTAGCACCATCTAATTTGATATCCATACTCTCTGCCTTGATGCCCATAGTGGTAATTAAACAAGCCCCCAAGCCAGTCGCAATTAAATCGGTAGGAGAAAAACGCGCACCTTGACCTTTATTGTCAGAAGGGGCGTCAGTTTCAAAACTAGAACCGCTCTGAAGGTGAAGGCAGGTGGTTCTTAAATTTGCGTCATAGGTTACTGTTGCTGTCATATCTGTTGAATTGATGGATTTGTGAATTTGGTAAAATTACAACGAAAGGCTTGATTTAAGCGCAAGTCTTGTATTTTTGCAACTGATAACAGAAAAGCATGCAAGAACTACCGATTGTCCCAGCAGAACAACATATTAAAAAGCCCGATTGGTTAAGGGTTAAATTACCTATTGGCGAAAGTTACAAACACGTAAGAGGCTTAGTAGACAAACATAAATTACACACTATTTGTGAGAGTGGGAACTGTCCGAATATGGGAGAGTGCTGGGGAGAAGGAACAGCCACCTTTATGATACTAGGTAATATATGTACAAGGAGTTGTCAATTTTGCGCAGTAGCAACAGGTAGACCAAAGCCTGTGGAATGGGACGAGCCTCAAAGAGTTGCAGAAGCGATTTTTTTAATGAAAGTGAAGCATGCTGTTTTAACAAGTGTAGACAGAGATGAATTACCAGATGGTGGATCCATTATTTGGTCCAATACCATTAAAGCAATTAAAGCACTCACACCAGATACCACATTGGAAACATTGATACCAGATTTTAGAGGGATTAAAGAACAAATAGAAAGAATCATAGAAGCTGCCCCAGAAGTGGTGAGTCATAATATGGAAACAGTAGAACGCAATACAAAACGTGTGCGTGTACAAGCAAAATACAGAAGAAGTTTAGAAGTGCTAGAAACCTTAAAGAAAGGAGGCATGCGCACAAAAACGGGTATCATGTTGGGTATTGGTGAAGAGAAAGATGAAGTCATCCAAACTATGAAAGACTTAATAGGTGTTGGATGTGACGTGCTTACGATTGGTCAATATTTACAACCAACCAAAAAACATTTACCAGTTCAAAGATTCGTTCACCCCGATGAATTCGCTGAACTCAGAACCATCGGCTATGAACTAGGCTTTGACTATGTAGAGAGTGGGCCATTGGTAAGATCATCTTATCACTCAGAAAAGCACGTTATCAAGGGCTGGGGTAGAAATAAGTATTTAGAAGAATTAGCATTATTGAAATAGCATTTTACTCCCACATTAATGCCGAGGCACCAAGGATGGCAGCATCAGATTCTTTTAAATGACTGATTAATATTTTTACTTTATTCTGGAAGATCTCAATTAAGTTGGCTTCCATATGTTCCCTTGTTGGTTTTAAAATGAGGTCTCCAGCTTTAGTCAATCCACCAAATAAAATGATGGCTTCTGGATTTGAGAACATGACAAAATTCGCTAAAGCGATGCCCAATATTTTTCCAGTAAATTCAAAAACTTCTTTTGCAACTTCATCTCCTTTAATGGCAGCTTCATATACATCCTTAGAACTAATCTCGTCTATATTAATTGTTCTTAAAACACTAGGTCTATCTGATTGACTTAAAATTTCTTTTGCAGATTCAGCAACACCTGTTGCTGAGGTGTAACTTTCTAGAGAACCAAGTTGGTCAGTACCTGTATGCTTCCTTCCATTGGGAATGATCACGGTGTGGCCTAATTCGCCAGCAAATCCATCGTGACCATAAATCAATTGTCCGTTAGCAACAATGCCACTTCCAACACCTGTTCCTAATGTGATCATGATAAAATCTTTCATTCCTTTTGCTGCACCGTACATCATTTCCCCTACAGCAGCTGCGTTGGCATCATTGGTTAGTTTCACTGGAATTTTTAATTTATCCTGTACCATTTTTGCAAATGGGATGATGCCTTTCCATGGAAGGTTAGGCGCATACTCAATTGTGCCAGAATAGATATTGCCATTGGGCGCGCCAATACCAATGCCTCTGATACGACCAAATCCACCTACTTTCTCAATCATTTCAGATAAATGTTCATGTAATTCATCGATGAATGTATTGACTTGAAGATGCTTTTTAGTGGACATCTCGCTAGAGAATAAGACATTGCCATCTTTATCTACAATTCCAAATTTTGTACCTGTTCCGCCGATATCGACGCCTACAACATATGATTCCATAAATGCTTTTTTAAATTTTAGTGTCCACCACTTGTTTCAGCTTCTTCGTAATTGATGCCTTGCTTTTTTAAGATGCCTTTCACTGCTATTGCAAAAAAGACTAAATAAGCAAAACATATTGCAGCTACCCAAAACGAATTGTGGATACCATAACCTGGCTGATCTAAATGAGATGATTGTAAGTAGTCTGCTATTTTACCTTGAATAGGTGGAATAATACCACCACCTAAAATCATCATGATTAAAAAAGCAGATCCTTGCGGAGTGTACTTTCCTAAACCTGCTACAGATAAAGAAAAGATAGAAGGCCACATAATAGAACAAGCCAATCCACCAGTTAAAAATGCATAAGTCGCAACGGTACCTTTTGTAAAAATTCCCAATACCATCGCGATCACACCCACCAAACTAAAAATCAATAATGTTTTAGCAGGTTTGTTTTGACTTAAGTAAAATGCAATGATTTGGATAAATACACAAATGATATACCAATACAAAGGACTCATATCGTATTGTGCAATACTGTTCAAAGCAATGACTATTCCAAATGCAATAATTGGTACAATGAAAGTTAAATATTGTTGTGTTTTCTTTTTAAAATCAAAAGCACTGATCGCACCAGCCCAACGTCCAATCATCATACTACCCCAATACATAGATACATAGGGTGCTATTTCTGAAGAGGAGACACTTCCAAAATCAGCTTGTCTTAATAATTCTCCTAAGTTGGATCCAATGGCAACCTCAACACCTACATATACAAAGATGGCCAACATACCCAAAACCAATTGAGGGTATTTCATCGCGCCCCATCCTTTTTCATTTTTTTGTGCTGTAAAATTAGCGGCTAATAAGCCCACTACCACAGTAGCTAAAGCACCAATAAGCCATTTCATTCTATAGGTTTCTAAATCATGTCGACCAATATCTGTTAAACTAGTTGGGTCAATTTTATAACTATTAAAGATGGGCACGAACATAGCAATTAACACGCCCGTCATGATCACCAATAAAGACAATGCTTTTCCAGCTGGTTCCATCGGTTCATTTGAAATACCTGAGGGTACTTTTTTAGAAAAATGGAATAGTGCAGCTGCAGCTATAAACAATCCACCTACTGCAGTGTATAAAATAATGACTTTGTCTAAACTTAATTGTTTGATTTGTTCATCTGTAATGGCAGCGGCAGATCCAAATAAAGCAAGTGCAACGACAATTGGCCCAATAGAAGTTCCAAATGAATTGATACCACCACCTAAGTT
>CAXNMZ010000029.1:0-15246 GCA_964203125.1 Chitinophagales bacterium
ATGACAAGGCATCAAGGCCATCTTGGATAAGTCTCCCACATTCCAAGCACTAACAATTAATCTTCTGCTATCGGGTGTTTTTTTAATTTGCTCAATCAATTCTGTGATTTGATCAATCACAACGCCATTGGGTGCTTCCCAACTTCTCCATTGCTTGCCATAGACTGGTCCAAGATCTCCATTTTCATCTGCCCATTCATCCCAGATACGCACACCATGCTCTTTCAAATATTGGATATTGGTCTCACCCTTTAAAAACCAAAGCAATTCATGGATGATACTTTTTAAGTGTAATTTCTTAGTCGTCACTAAAGGAAAACCTTCGGCTAAATTAAAACGCATTTGATAGCCAAAACAGCTTTTAGTACCCGTACCGGTACGATCTGTTTTTTCGGTCCCATGATCTATAATATGTTGGACTAATTGTAAATATTGTTGCATGCTGCAATTTACAACTTGGGGCGTAAAATAGTAGATTATTTTGCTTTTCTTCTCGCAATTTCCTGTCTGATCAATAGCAATTCTCTATTGGTTTGGCCATTCACGCTTGAATTTTCCTGGGCCCTGCGCATTAAATAAGGAATCACATCATGCAAGGGACCGAATGGTAAATATTTGCTGACTTGATAGCCTTCCGAAGCCATGTTAAAACTAATATGATCGCTCATGCCATAGAGTTGAGAAAAGTGAATACGCGCATGGTTATTGGGTAAGCCTTTATCCTGCATCATTTGGGCACATTTCAAATTACTCGTCTCATTATGAGATGCCACTATTAAAGCGATATTGTCTAGGTGTTCTACACAATAGACAACTGCTGCATCAAAATCAGCATCTGTCGCCGTCTTATCTGTTTGAATAGGTGATGGATAGCCCATTGCTTCTGCTCTTGCTCTTTCTTTTTCCATATACGCACCTCGCACTAATTTAGCTCCTAAGATAAAATTACCTTCAGCAGCAATTTTATGAGAAATCTTTAAAAAGTGTAGACGATCCGATCTGTATAACTGATAAGTATTGTAGACAATCACTTTTTCTTTATTGTAGACACCCATTAATTCAATCGCTAAACGATCAATCGGGTCTTGAATCCAAGTTTCTTCTGCATCAATTAATATACCAATACCATGTGTTGCTGCCACATCACAAATGGCATACATTCTTTCTTTGAGGCGATTCCATGCAGCATCATCTGATTCACTATCATGTATTCCACTTCTTAATCGAGGTGCTTCATTTAAACGCTCCAATAAATGCATGCTCGATAAGCCAGTTAATTTAACACTTACAAATGGGACATTGTCTTGAGTTGCCGCAAATTCAATTGCTTCAATAAATTGCTCCGTCACTGCATCAAAACTAGCATCGCCTTCTTTTGCTTCTACCCCATAATCTAGGATGACTTGCACACCATAGGATCCCAACATTTTAGTCACTCTTGCAGACTCATCTAATGTTTCTCCTCCAACAAATTGATTGAAAATAGTGCTACGAATTAAACCATTAACAGGCAAGCCAGACTTCATTAACATGGGTGTCAATCGAGTGCCTAAGGATACAATCCAAGGATTTTGTATGACAGTAAAAAGCCATTTTGCTTTGTTTAAATCTGTGTTCGACTTGTACGCAAAAGCGTTCTGTGTATTATTTAAAGATAGGTTCATGCTAACGTTCATTCGTATTGCAAATATCGGGACAATTTGCTACTTGACAAAGTTTAAATCGCTTGATGATTGAAGGGTTGTAAAACCATTTCACTTACCACACCAGAGCTTGGTTGCTGACATAAAAACCAGATGGCCCTAGCAGCTTCTTCGGCCACCACCATCTTATCTCTTTGTACTCTTAAATCGATGGTATCCCAGAATGGAGAATCCACTCCGCCTAAATACAATTGTGTGATTCTAATTTCTGTGCGTTTAAGTTCTTCTCTCAAAGAATGCATCATGCCGACCAATGCATATTTACTTGCGCAATAAGCTGCGGCACCGGCCATTGGTACTTTACCTAAAATACCAGGGATATTAATGATCAAGCCTTTTTTAAGCTCCATCATTTTAGGCAAGATCGCTTGGATGGTTTCAAAACTACTTAGGGTATTCACTTGAAAAGAAGTCTGCATTTCTGCAGTGGTTAATTTATCAAATGATTTGATGATGCCCGTTCCTGCTGCATTGACAAAAATATCAAATGCAAAATCGAGTGTTCTTAATTGATTAGTGAACTGATGTACTGCATTCGTATCTGCTAAATCCACTTGGAAAAATCGGTCTGAACCCAGACTTAAATCCGTAGCCAATTGATTGAGTTTATGGGCATCCCTGCCAGCCAACCAAAGTTGTGCACCACTTCCATGTAACAAACTAGCTAATTGCGCACCAATGCCTCCAGTTGCGCCCAATAACAATACTTTCTTTTGCTTTAAACCTTCCATATCAATTGATTTTTAAGATAACAATCAGTTGATGGAAATTGTTCAAAATAACTATATTTATGCCCATTATGAAAATCATTGAAACGACCATTTACCAATTTAAAATTCCCATGATCCCTTTCACGATTGCAACAGGGACAATGGAATATGCACAAAATGTGTTGATTCATATTAAAACAGACCAAGGCATCATTGGCATTGGAGAATGTTCGGCCTTCCCAATGATTGTGGGCGAAACGCAATTAAGCTGCTACAATAACGCCAAAGATTTTGCACAGTTTTGGAAAGGCAAAGACCCATTGGATATTCCACAAAGAATGAAAGAACTAGACCTTGTTATTGCTGGAAATAATACGGCCAAGAGTGCATTTGATTTAGCCTTATATGATATTGCAGCGAAAGCAGCCAATCAACCTCTTTACCAATTTTTAGGTGGACATCAAAAACCAATAGAATCGGATTTGACCATTGGTATTGGCAAGCCCGAGGACATGGCAGCACAGGCCATTGAATTTGTTGAAAAAGGTGTGCGCATGATTAAAGTTAAATTAGGAAAAGCACCAAAGGAGGATGTGGAACGCATTCGACAAATTAGAGCCGCCATTGGTCCAGACATTAAAATAAGAATTGATGCCAATCAAGGATGGGCTAAGGAAGATGCATTGGAAGTGCTGACACAATTAGCACCTTATCAAATTGAATTTTGCGAACAGCCCATGCATAAATACTTTGATGATTACCTTCCTGCGCTTTGCGCAAATTCGCCCGTGAAAATCATGGCCGACGAATCGGTGTTTACCCATCATGATGCCCGTAAATTAATTGCGAACAAAGCCTGTCATTCCATCAATATTAAATTCTCCAAAAGTGGTGGCATACAGGAAGCCATTAAAATTCATGATATCGCAAAAGCCAACAATATTCCATGTATGATGGGCGGTATGCTAGAAAGCAGGGTGGCATTAAGTGCCAAAATGCATTTTGCGATGGCCATGGACAATGTGCATTTTTATGATATGGATACTTGTTTAATTGGACATACAATCGATCCTGTGATTGGAGGTGTTCAATTCAATGGCATGCACTTAAGTATTGGCGAACAGCCAGGCATTGGTGCCGAAGTAGACCCAACCTATTTACGCAATTTGGAATCTTGTACAATCTAGCAGACTTCTACATAGGATAGTTGTACCTTCGTATTCAATTATAAACTAATTGATTTTATGGAAGCAAAAACAGCATCTGCAACTTACACGACAATGAACGAATTGGTCTTACCCAATGACACCAATACCCATGGTGATTTAATGGGAGGCAAGCTGATGTATTGGATGGACATTGCTGCTTACCTATCTGCAGCAAAACATTGTAATTCTGCGGCCATGACGGCATCTGTAGATAATATTAGTTTTAAGACACCCATCAAATTAGGCAACGTCATTTGTATTGAAGCCAAAGTAACAAGAGCTTTTACCACATCGATGGAAATTCATTTGAAAGTTTGGAATCAAAATATCATTGCACAAACAAGGGTTTTAAGCAATGAAGCTTATTTTACTTTTGTCGCATTAGACGCTCAAAAGCAACCTATGAAAGTGCCAGAGATCATTGCAGAAACGGAAGAAGAGAAAAAATATTTTGCAGGTGCTTTAAGAAGAAGACAATTGCGTTTGATCCTTGCTGGAAAGATGAAGCCGGATGATGCCACTGAATTAAAGGCATTGTTTATAAAAGAAGAGGACGATTAAGGCTTTTGATCTAGCTACAATTTATGACTCAATCACTTTCATTTCATGGTGCTTTCCTTTAAGCATGTAATCTTTGCTTTGCTCGATAGCGTCCATTACTTGGTCTAAAATTTGTTCCACAGTACCGGTATAATCAATCACTAAAGGCGCTTTGAATCTTATGGTCAATGGTGTACCTACTTTTTTATACGTGAGTCCTTTTTTTGTAAACGCGCGCCAAAATCCATTGATCACCACTGGAATCACAATGGGATGATTGTTCTTAATAATATGCGCAGTTCCTTTTCTGCCTGGTGCAAAAGGTTTTGTAGTGCCTTGCGGAAAAGTAATCACCCAGCTTTTTGCTAATGCTTTATCAATTTTTTGTGTGTCCACTACATCTCTTTGTCTTTCTACATCCTTTCCCTCTGCCCTCCAAGTTCTCTTCACTGTGAGTGCTCCGCCTAATTTAAATAATTTTGTTAGCCAGTTATCATTCATTGTTTCTTCGGCTGCAATAAAATAGACATTGGTAAATGGATTCAACAAATAATAAGGGATGCCTAAACGATTGAACTTTCTCCATTTAACTGCACAAAAAATATGTACAAAAGTGATCACGTCTGCAAAATAAGTTTGATGATTACTCACAAAAAGGACGTTCTGCTTTGGTAAATCTTCTAGATGTTCTGTGCCCTCAATCTTCATTTGATTAAACAAAGCAAGCCCAGGATAGGTAAACAATCCTACGATCCCATAAATAATGGAACGAAAAATTCTGATTTGCTTTAAATAATCTAGTACACGCATGTTTAAACTACTAATTTGATTCGCAATATACTACATATTATCATAATAGACTTGCCCTGTTTAAACAAGTATTTGTATCTTTAAACAATGAAAAAAACTGCTGTCATATTTGATATAGATGGTTTATTAATCAATAGCGAGCCGCTTTGGAATAAAGCAGCTGCTGAAATCTTTAGACAATACGGTATCAGTTTAACAGAAGCGCAATATGCCACAACCACTGGTCTTAGATCAAAAGAATTTGTAGCACATTGGCTGCATGAGTATAAAATCCCTTCTACCGAATATGAAAGAGCGGAGCAAAGAGTGGTTGATCAAGCTATGATTTATATCGATAAAGAAGCTACTTTGATGCCAGGGGTAGAACATATCTTTCAGTTTTTTTTAGAAAAAGATTTTAAAATTGGACTTGCCACATCCTCCCCTCCTGCATTAATTGAGTGGGTAAAAGACAAGCTAGGTATTCGCAGTTTAATTCATGCAAGTTGTTCTGCGCAAAACCTACCCTATGCAAAACCACATCCTCAGGTTTATATAGACTGTGCCAATGCCCTGCATATCTCACCACTTGCATGTATTTGTTTTGAAGATTCATTCTATGGCATGTTGGCAGCCAAGGCAGCAAGGATGACCTGCGTAGTAGTACCAGCAGCCGATGCACTTAAACAGGAGCATTGGGCAGCAGCAGATCTAAAGCTATCTTCCTTGCAAAATTTTGGTGCACTGCATTTCAATATGCTTGCCTAATTAAGCGAAAAAAAACACATCCCTTCCCTAAATAGAAGTTAAATTGCATCCGTAAATGGAATTAGCAAAAAAAATCATTGGCAAAGAATTAGAACTTTTTGAAATGCATTTCAAAGAGGCGGTTAAAAGTAGGGTTTCCTTACTGGACCGCATCATGCAATATATTGTCAAAAGAAAGGGAAAGCAAATGAGACCTATGTTTGTTTTGCTTTCTGCAAAGTTGAACGGAGAAATTAATGATGCAAGTTACCGTGCTGCTTCTTTGGTGGAACTATTGCATACTGCAACACTAGTGCACGACGACGTAGTGGATGATGCACTAGAAAGAAGAGGCTTTTTTTCAATCAATGCTTTATGGAAAAATAAAATTGCTGTTTTAGTAGGCGATTATTTATTGTCTAAAGGATTATTGCTTTCACTAGAAAATAAAGACTTTGAAACATTAACCATCCTCTCAGATGCGGTAAAGAAAATGAGTGAGGGGGAGTTATTGCAAATGGAGAAAACAAGAAATTTAAATTTCGACGAATCGGTTTACTATGAGATTATTTATGGTAAAACAGCTAGTCTCCTTTCTTCAAGTTGTGCAGCAGGTGCCTCCTCTGTAACAAAAGATCCAGAACAAATTCAGAAGATGAAAGATTTTGGGGAATATGTAGGGATGGCTTTCCAAATTAAAGACGACTTATTTGATTATGGTGACGAATTGATTGGCAAGCCAACAGGCAATGATATCAAAGAGAAAAAACTAACCCTTCCCTTAATTCACATTTTACAAAAATGTAGCCCAGCTTTAAAAAAAGAGATTATCTATATTGTTAAAAATAATAACAATGATAAGCGTAAAGTGAAGTTCGTCATTGACCATGTGAAAGCATTAGGCGGTATAGAATATGCGCACGCAAAAATGATCGAATACAGAGACAAAGCCTTAGTTGTATTAAATAGTTTCCCTCCGTCCATGACTAGAGACGCGTTAGAAGAATTGGTCCGCTACACAACCGATAGAAAATACTAATGGAAAAACGCTGGAATATATTGGAGGCCGATTCGGCTAAAGTGGCTGCACTTCAGACAGCACTTAAAATACATCCCGTTTTATGCGAACTATTGGTACAAAGAGGCATTGAAGACTTTGATAAAGCAAAGCAATTTTTTAGACCTTCTTTAAATGACCTGCATGATCCATGGTTAATGAAAGACATGGATAAAGCAGTCACCAGAATTACCAAAGCCTTTGATCAAAATGAATCCATCATGGTCTTTGGCGATTACGATGTAGATGGTACGACATCGGTTGCGACATTGTACCAGTTTTTAAAAAATATACACCCTGCCATTGACTTTTATATACCACACCGATACAGAGAAGGATATGGCGTATCAAAAATGGGTATCGATCACGCAAAAGCAACAGGAATCAATTTAATTATTTCGGTGGATTGCGGTATCAAGTCAACAGAACTAATTACCTACGCAAAAGAGCTTGGAATTGACTTTATTATTTGTGACCACCATCTACCCGATCCTATTTTACCACCAGCTATTGCAATTTTAAATGCGAAGCAAACTGACTGCGGCTATCCCTATAAAGAATTATGTGGATGCGGTGTAGTATTTAAGTTGATCACAGCATTGGCGCAAGCCTATAATTTACCAGATGAATCTTACTTGCAATATTTAGACCTTGTTGCGACCGCCATTGCTGCAGATATTGTGCCACTGACAGATGAAAATAGGACGATGGCCTTTTTTGGTTTAGAGAAAGTGAATGACAATCCAAGTCATGGTATCTTAGCTTTATTAGAATTAGCAAAACAAAATAGGCCAATCAGAATTAGCAATTTAGTTTTTGCTGTTGCGCCAAGAATCAATGCAGCAGGCAGGATGGATGATGCGAAAAAAGCGGTGCAACTTTTTATTGAAACAGCCTACCAAGGTGCTTTAGATGTGGCTTCCCTTTTACAACAAGATAATTTAGACCGAAGAGAAGCAGATAGTAGTATTTCTGAAGAAGCATTCGCAGAGATCGAAAACGATCCAACACATTTATCTAAAAAATCGACCGTGGTGTTTCAACCGCATTGGCATAAAGGGGTGGTGGGTATTGTGGCGAGTCGTTTGATTGAAAGACATTATAAACCAACCATTGTTCTTACCCAAAATGGTGATATCGTTTCGGGCAGCGCCAGAAGTGTGCAAGGATTTAATTTATATGAAGCCTTACATGCTTGCAGGGAACACCTTTTAGGCTATGGCGGACATTTTGCTGCAGCAGGGATGACATTGAGCATTGACAAATTAGAAGCTTTTAAGGAAGCATTTGAAAAAGCAGTAGCAGAAAGAATCACACCAGCACAAATGGTACCAGAAATCTCCATCAATGCCCTACTTCCATTGGATCAAATTAGTTTACAATTTTTCCAAATCATTGCGCAAATGGAACCCTTTGGGCCAGACAATATGCGTCCAATTTTTCTTGCAAAAAATGTGCGAGACACAGGCTATTCTAAATTGGTAAAAGAAGCGCATATTAGTTTTAACCTAACGCAAGGCAATAATAGTGTTAGAGGTATTGGCTACAATATGCCAGATAAAATTGACATTGTAAAATCAGGCAAGTCATTTGATATTGTTTTTCAATTGCAATTGAACGAATGGCAGGGCACACAATCTATCCAAATGCAAGTGATAGACCTAAAAGAAACGAGCCCAAATTAATTCGGGCTCGTTGATTCTTACTATTCTTTTTTAAAATTCATCTTGTCTTCATTAGAGAAAACATGATTCTAACTCTAATTAAAACTATAAGGATTACTTCATCTCTAGCTTTGACTTGTTAATTCTACTGAACGATTAATGAAGCTTGTCAATTCAGCGCCTTTTAACAATCCTTGAGACAATAAGGCCAAGTCGGCTAAATTTCTTGCTTGCTTTTGTTGTTTATCTGTATTCGTTTCCTTTAACAGTGTTTGATAAATTGGATGATTACCATTGATGGTCAAATGCACTTCGTCTGGCATTTGCGCATAAAATGCATTCATTCCTCCGCCACTCATACCAGCCATGTCTTTCATACGACGCATGAACTCAGGTCTTGTAGCAATTACAGGAGCGACGTCTTGACTAAGGCCTTTCACTTCCACAGTAATGGTGGTTTCAGGAATTTGGAATTCAAATAATTTTTTAGCTTGCTCCACTTCTTCTTTAGATAAAACTGAATCTACATTTTCTTGCTTATCAATTAAATTATCTACCACATCGGCATCCACTCTCACAAATTGAACACCTTCCCATTTCATCTCTACATTATTGATAAAGGCGGCGTCTACCATTGTTTCCAATTTGATCACCTTATACCCCTTACCTACTGCAGCTTGGATGAAAGCGTCTTGCCCAACCGGATTGGTGGTGTACAATAAGACTTGTTTGCCCTCTTTGTTTTTTTGAGTTGCTTCTGTCGTTGTTTTGTATTCATCTAAAGTATAAAACTTGCCTGCTTCAGCAGCGTCTTCTAAAATCAAAAACTTATTGCCTTTTTCTAGGAATTTATCGTCCGTGATCATACCATATTTTACGAATAATCCTAAGCTCTCCCACTTTTCTTCAAAGGCTTTTCTATCATTGTTGAAAATCTCTTCTAATTTATCGGCTACTTTTTTAGTGATATGCGCATTGATCTTTTTTACATTCGGATCCCCTTGTAAATAACTTCTACTTACATTCAAAGGGATATCTGGACTATCAATCACTCCGTGTAATAACATTAAGAACTCTGGTACAATATCTTTTACTTCATCGGTTACAAATACTTGATTGCAATACAATTGGATCTTGTCCTTTTGAATCTCATAGCTTTGTTTGATTCTAGGGAAGTATAAAATACCCGTTAAGTTAAATGGATAATCCACATTTAAATGAATCCAGAATAAAGGCTTTTCGCCAAAGGGATATAATTCCTTATAAAAATTTTCATAATCCTCTTTGGTTAAATCGGCTGGCTTTCTAACCCAGATAGGATTGGTATTATTGATTGGTTTTTCAACTTCAGCTTCAACCTCCTTACCCTCTTCCACCTTGGCCTCTTTCACTTCTGAATTCGCATCGGTAAAATAAATGGCAACAGGTAAAAATTTACAGAAACGATCCAAAATAGATTTTACCCTGGATGGCTCTAAAAATTCTTTGCTTTCTTCATTGATATGCATTACAATCTTAGTACCTCTATTGCTATAATCTACTTCATATAATTCATAACTAGGGCTTCCATCACAACTCCAAAAAACACCCGGCGCATCTGTATGACTCTTAGAATAAATATCTACTTTATCACTCACCATAAATGAGCTATAAAATCCTAAACCAAAATGCCCAATGATGCTTGCGTCTTGGTACTTGGTTACAAATTCCTCTGCACCACTAAACGCCACTTGGTTGATGTACTTGTCTACTTCTTCGGCAGACATACCAATACCATTGTCAATGATGGAAATTGTTTTTTCTTTTGCATCCACAATCACGTCCACTCTTAAATCGCCAATATCCCCTTTCACTTCGCCTTTAGAACTTAGGGTTTTTAATTTTTGAGCTGCATCCACTGCATTACTCACTAATTCACGAACAAAGATTTCGTGGTCACTATAAAGGAACTTTTTAATGATTGGAAAGATGTTCTCCGTCTGAACTCTTATTTGACCTTTTTGCATAGTTATATCGTTTGATTCTGTTAATGCAAAATAAGGACCAAAGCCAAGCTTCTGCCAAGCTGACAAGCAACTGGGTTAAAATGGGTCAAAAACCGTTAATTTTTCAGCCAGGCTGCCCCTGAACAACGCGGATTGGTCAACAAAATGTCATCTGGATGCCTAATTAAGAGCTGCTTTTCTGAGTTGAAAACAGAATACACCCCTAGTATGGATCCATTGCCGTTCGGGATGGCGCCTCCTGCAAAATCTGCATAACCACTGGTCCTTAGATAAATGGTGCCTCCAGTACAAAATTTAAGGGCTCGACTAGCGCCCAATTTGTTTTTCTTATCTGCAAATGTTTGAGCAGTATCGGTAGCGGAAAATTCAATATTGGATAATTGTATCAAACGCCCTTGTAATGAGTCATGCAAATTTTTAAATTGCACTTGGAGGGGGACGATTGGATAATTGTCTTGCATAATTTGAATATGCTGCTTGAATAAAGGTAAAGGGATGCCTCCCGTTACTAAACTGCCCGAACTACTATCCACGGCACCTACCAATTGAATCATACGACGATAATCAGATAAGAGTAGATCTTTTAATCGTAACCGAATCAATGTGCCAACGGGATAATCTTGGAAAAGATTTTGTCCATCTAATAACAACATAATACCACCGGTACTATCTTGAATAACGATTGATTTATACCAATTGTCATACTCATCATTGGCCACGACCACCGCCTGAAGCATCCATTCCTTTTGAATAGGCTCCACTTCTCCAACCTGATGTAAACGTTTAAGCTGTTTGATAGAGATTAAACTATCACTCAATTGACCTTCAAAAGACGAAGCGTAGGCTGCTTTCTTGAAACAAGCTGTGCAACAACTTATTGTAAATAGAAACATCATTATGGCTACTAAAAAAGAAAGATTGTTTTTCATAAAATAAAGTTTGATAAATAAAAGTTTGAAGTAAATGATTTGATTGATGTGATTGAACTATTTGAAGTAATTGAATTGATTTATTTAATTTTTTAAAAAAATTGAGTGATGAAGTCGTATCAAAGCATTGATAGCTGCAAGCCAATGGTATAGGTCCTGCCCAAATCATAAATGTATTTTGCTGGAAATTTATCTGTCTTAAAATTTTTATAATCATACCTTGACTGTTCAAAGATTAAACTAGGTATAGAGGACCCTAATAGATTTCGAATAGAACTCGTCAGCCTTAAATTTATTTTTCTATTTCTAGCTTCTAATTCGAAGTTTTTTGAAATAAATAAATTTGACACCCATTGATTAGCAGCCCAAACAGGCTTATATACATCTTCCCAAATTGTATTTGTTGGACTATTTGTTTTCACCCAATCGCTTCTTCTAAATAGATCATGACTAATTGCACGTCTGCTTGCATACACAGCCGTATAGCTAATGCGCAAGGAATAAATGGGTTGATAATTAATCGTAAAAGCTTGTACGGATTGAGGATAGGATGTGGCAGGAAAATCCTTTAATAACAACCTACCCGATTGCACTTTATACAAGTTATCGGCGATCCTGATTTCGTATAACGGCTGATTGGTGATGGTATACCATCCATAGCTATTGCCAATACTAAATTGAATAGGGCTGGTCCAGTTATTTTCAATATAAGATTCTACGCCATAATGCATCGTCTCCATTTGTCCAACACTGGCCCTTACAAAAGCATTAAAGTAATCGTGGTAGAATAATTTATATTGACGTTCATTTTGATTAGACTGTGCAAAAAGTACAGCATTGGCCTTGATAGTACTCCCCATAAATTGTAATTTAATTTCAGTACCCAAATGAATCAGTGGCAAAAGGAAAGGATTTTGTATTGCATGGTTTGCAGGATCAGCATAGAGTTCTGATGCATCCGGCGCTTCCCATTCCTGGAACAACCGTGTGGTTAGGTACCATCTGCCATTGAATTTGTAACGCAGGTACAATTGGTATTGATAGGATGGAAACATTGCAGATTCAGCTATACCTTTTGAAAGATTGGGAAATAAGCCGTTTTGATTTAAGCCTTCCCTTTGCATTTTATCAACGCTCATCTTCATTCCTAAACCCCATTCCAAAAAAGGCGTAGCGCTATTTAAGGAAGTCCAAATGCCCATGTTTTGATTGGTTAAAACATAATGTGCCCCCCATGATTCCCCTACCTTTATTTTACGATCCGGAAATTGCACATCATTTTGAAAAGCAGCTGCAAGCCCATCATCATTCACCCAAGTATTGTAATTGTAATAAAATTTTCCGCCCAAGAGGTCTGAAACTTGGTTGCTATATCCAATTTTATCTGCATGGATTGATAGACCAAGATGCCATTTTGTGATTGGGCTTATTATATAATTTGAAAGCGCAGAAAAACGAAGCAATTGCAATTGTTGTATTTGTTCGTTGATAATATATTGTGCCGCTCCATTTTCATTCGCAAGATTTTTTGCTTTTAACTGATCAAATTGAATCTGAAATAATTCAGGATGTATGGTATACCAATTCAATAACTTATTTTTAAGTTGTTCGTCAATGGCATAACTAGGTAAGTATTTATAATAATCTGGTCTTGGGTCCGCCGCTTTTGACCAATCCAACTGAGTGGAACTTTGTCTTCCAAATACCGCACCAAAATTCAATTGAATCAGGTTGTCTTTTTTTGTTCTGATATCATAATGCACACTCAAGACTGGCGCATTACTTTTTTTTGTATTCGCATAAAAAGGTTTACCATCCAACCATCCCCAGCTTGGGTTGTACAATGGATCCTTGGTAAGGGTATATAATTCTTGTACTGTTGGCGCACGTTTTCCTTGCACTACCGGACTCCACCAAAAAGAAAATCCCAATTGTTGCTTAGAAGCAATCAATTTTTCAACACTCAATAAAAATCCTTGTCGATCTTTCACGCCATTGGCCAAATAGCCTAAAGGTGTTTTTTGAAGGACTGCATCTACATTGATTGTGTAATTGTTTTTTAAAAGTCCAGTATGCCATTGAAGTCTAAGCTCTTGCATAGTTGTTGCATTGGACACACTCGAACTAATTGATTTTATTTTTGTAAATAAGGAAGCATTGGAAGACATAAAACTATTTCCCGAAGCACCACTCATTCCAAATGCATTCATGCCATAAGGTGGATTCAGATCGATTGTTTTAAAACCTCTATACAATCCTGCATAACTAAAGCTTGGATCCCAGCCACTTAAATTGGTACGCCAATCAATGCCATTGATTTGATTCCCTTTGTTGCTTGATAAACCCCTAGGGACCCAATTCAATGCAAAGCCATGGTATTGTGCCATTTCATGCAATCCTCCATTACTAGATTGCAATAAATTAGGCACCCAATAGATAGAGGATTCTCCAATGATATCAAATTGCTTAGGTAATGCGTCTGCATTTTCAATTTGCGCCAACAATGGTTTTACATGCATGCAAATACAACAAGATAAAAGAAAACAGTAACCTGCAATTTTATTCATATCAGCAAATTGCATTATTAAATCAATCCATTTCTTTCGGCAAATACGCAGTTAACCATCTATTTAAAAACTGATATTCATAAAACATACTGAATATGAAAACAATCATTAAAAAAAGGAAGCGCAATGAAAAAGAAAAAATTTGTAGACTTTAAAAAAAATATCGATAAAAATCCAGTCATAAAAAAGAGATTGTTATTAATGATTTCTTTTTTCTCAATCACTTACTTTTTTCAAAATCAATTACATGCTACGCAGGTAGTCGCTTTTTATAATTGTGAAAACTTTTATGATACCACCAATCAAATTGTTGTGAATGACGAAGAGTTCTTACCCAATAGTGCAAAGGGATACAGCGCATCAAGGTATGCTCAAAAAACAGCCCAACTAGGTAAGGTTATTTTTGGACTTGGGCAATTAGGCAATAAAGAAGGGTTGGCATTATTGGGTGTAGCAGAAATCGAAAATCAATACGTGCTAGAAAAAGTCATTCAATCCAATGCACTTAGAAAATACCAATACAAATACATCCACTTTAATTCAAAGGATCCAAGAGGCATTGATGTTGCTTTAATTTATCAACCACGTTTATTTACACCCTATCAATACAAATCCTATTCTTTAAAAGACGCCAATCATTTTCAAGACTATGCTACCAGAGATATTTTACTAGTAAAAGGACAACTAGAAAACCAATGGGTTTATATATTAGTGAACCACTGGCCCAGTAGAAGGGGTGGTTCTAGCTTGGCCAAAAAAAATAGAATCTGGGCAGCCACTACCTGTAAGCGGATTATGGATAGTATCCAAAAAGTAGATCCAAATGCACATTGGATTGTGATGGGAGATTTTAACGATAACCCAACCAATAAAAGTCTGAAAGCCTTAGGTCTTGACAATCCGTTTCTACCCTTATTCAGGCAGGGTCAGGGCACGCTTGCTTTTAGGGATAGTTGGAACCTCTTTGATCAGATTTTGCTGAGTCCTAATTGGAAAACTCCAAAATCGCAATTAACTCACTACAAATCAATCATTTATCAAACCCCGGACATGGTCGAAAACCAAGGTAAATACGCTGGATATCCCAAAAGAACCTGGAACGGGGACCAGTTTAGGGGTGGGTACAGTGACCATTTCCCTGTGGCACTAATTTTTAAGCCAAATTTGAGTGGAAATCCACTGAAATAGCCTACCTTCGCCCTCCCAAATCTGTTTTGGCAGATTCATTCTGAATAAGGATGTCCACTGGGAAAAACCAATTATTTAACCAAAAAATTCAAGTAATGAACAATTACGAATTAATGGTGATTTTTACACCGGTATTAT
>CAXNMZ010000030.1:0-15157 GCA_964203125.1 Chitinophagales bacterium
GAGGTTTTGTGGTAGCTTAAAGTTAAGTTTTATTTAATAAATAAAATGCATCCTAGAGGCTATTAATTGTTAGCTTTGCAATTCATAAATCACCCTATGTTTTATAAAATCCTCACTGTAGCTGGTCTTGCCACTTTTGAAATTTACGCCGCTATCCCTGCTGGATTTGCTTTTGGACTCTCCCCAATTGTTATATTCTTAGCGAGTTTAGTTGGTGGATTATTAGGCGTTTTTGTTGCCGCTTACTTGGGCGACAAAATAAAATCCTTGGTCAATCAATTTAGAAAAAACAAAGTCGAAAAAATTAAAAAAGAGCCTGGATTTGTATTGAAAATTTGGGAAAAATATGGCGTCATTGGCCTTGGCTTATTGGGCACTATGACCGTAGGTGCACCCATTAGTATTGGCATTGGCGTTGGCTTTAATGTGCCCACCAATAAAATGGTGTTTTGGTGTAGCTTAGGCGTATTCATTCGATGTGCTCTCTTTACGACCTTAGGACATTATAGCATGCAACTGTTTTAATACCTACCAAAATTTGATATACAGCGCAATCACCACGCCTAAAACCAGCATCGCCATGGCTAAATGGGCATTGGATAATTTAAACTGTCCCTCGTCTTCGGTAATCTCATTTTCATGTTTTTGTCCTTTCACATCCAATAAACTAATGAATATAATGGCTAGTGTGGTGAAGCAAAACACCCAGCCCATTTGAATTAAATAAGGAATTTCAAAACTACCAGATGCAGTTGGATAGGCTGTATATAATAAAGTGTCGTTGCCCATCCAGCCTGGTAAGAATTTATCAAATACAATAGAAAGGACTACCCCTAAAAAGATACCTGTGATTGCTGCTTTCGAAGTTGCTTTTTTCCAAAAGAATCCTAACAAGAAAACCGGGAAGATGGCTGGAGAAATATAGCCTGTGTATTTTTGGATAAATTCAA
Organism: Chitinophagales bacterium; assembly: GCA_964203125.1. GTDB lineage: Bacteria > Bacteroidota > Bacteroidia > Chitinophagales > Chitinophagaceae > Sediminibacterium. Next base: position 951 of record CAXNMZ010000030.1, read on the forward strand.
ATCCACCTTTCCCACCAATACCCAAAGTATCTTTCCAGTTAATGATAATTGCAATCAATAATGAAAGTACAATGATCACCCTACCAGTTGTGACAATTTTTTTATCCGTCGCATCTTTATTGATATACTTTTTATAAATGTCTAATGAATAAATGGTAGAAATACTATTTGCCTTTCCAGCCAATGATGCCACTATCGCTGCCGTCAAAGCCGCCATAGATAAGCCTTTTAGGCCCACAGGTAAAAATCCTACCACTGCACTATAAGCATTGTCTTGATTCAACACACCATTTGTCATCATCTGTGTTTGCAATCCCCCATTTTGATACAATACATAAGCTGCAATACCTGGAACCACCACTAGTATTGGCATCATCAATTTCAAAAAAGCTGCAAATAAAATACCTGTTCTTGCTGTTTTTAAATCTGCCCCCAATGCTCTTTGTGTGATATATTGATTACACCCCCAATAATTTAAATGTGCCACCCAAATACCTGCAACCATCATAGCCATACCTGGCAGGCTTGAATAATCTTCGATTTCTTTTTGTGTTGCACCAGGACCAGGTTTATCAAATATCATTTTAAAATGATCTGGTGCTGCTTGCATCAAATGTTGAAAGCCTGCAACCATATTCTTACCCATACCAAATTGTTCGCTGACAACGGTTAATGCAATATAGGATGTGATTAAACCACCAACTGTTAAAACTAATACCTGAAACACATCCGTATAACCAATTACTTTCATCCCACCCAATGTAATGAACAATGCAAAGACGGCTAAGCCAATCATGATCAAATGAAAATGTGTGCCTCCTGATAAGTTATTGATTGCAATAGCACCTAAATATAAGATAGAAGTAAGGTTGACAAAGATGTATAAGAACAACCAGAAGATCGCCATGATCATAGCGACAGTTTCATTGTACCTCGTTTTTAAAAACTGAGGCATGGTATAAATCTTATTCTTTAAATAGACTGGCATAAAAAAGATCGCCACTACCACCAAGGAAACTGCGGCCAACCATTCATAGACCGAAATAGCAAGTCCAAGTCTAAATCCGTTGCCACTCATGCCTATAAATTGCTCTGCAGAAATATTAGAGGCGATTAAACTTGCCCCGATGGCCCACCATGTTAATTGTCCTTCGGCTAAAAAAAAGTCTTTGGTATTGGTGGTGTTGGTATTCTTTTTTCGATAGATCCAAATCCCATAAGAGGAGATCAATATAAAATACAATACAAATACAATGTAGTCATAGGTTTGCAATCCTTGATTCATAAAGCAACGTTTAGTGGTCTAAATTAAGGTTTATCTATTATATTTAAGGATAATTCAGCGGATATGAACCCAAATTTTAAAAAATTTAGTGCCTTAATTAGCAACCCCATTTCCTTTAGATTTTTTTTATTTCAAAAATTGCCTGCTGCATTTTTTGCCGGGCTGAGGATAGCGCATTTTGATGCAAATACTTGTACTGTTAAAATCAAATATTCTTGGTTCAGTCAAAATCCTTTTAAATCGATCTATTTCGCAGTAGAAGCGATGGCGGCAGAAATGTGTTCGGGTATGTTGGCATTTGGGCAGGTGTACCAACGCAATCCAAAGATTAGTATGCTGGTGGTAAAGATGGAAGTGAATTTTATAAAAAAAGCAACCGGCACCATCTTATTTTCTTGTGAGGATGGCACATTGATTCAAGCGGCTATCAACGAATCAATTGAAACAGGGGAAGGCAAGACGATTGTAAGTATGTCCAAAGGAAAAAACTCCGCGAACGAAACCGTTGCGGAGTTTTTGATCACTTGGAGTTTTAAAGCTAAAAAGTCTTAGAACCATTTGGTTGATACGCATATCTAAATGTGTAATAACGCTGCTTGAATAATTTATCATTCACTGACGCAGATGCTGGTAAAGTGACGCCTCCTTTATAATAGCTTATAATTTCAATTTTTGCAAATTTACCAGTTGCAGTTCTAATCACTAATACTCGACCTGCAATTGGACTTACAAGTGTCGTTAACCCATCATAGTTATACCAAGCTTTTCCACTACCTAATGGAATTGCAAAAGAAGCCGCATTGGAATTATCCGTTTTAAAAATTGAATCTGCAGGTATACTTGTAAAAGTATCAAATGAGCCAATTTGAACAAAAGCACCGCCAATACCCAGACCACTTGTGCCTCCATTGATTAAAATTTTAGTCGATGAAAAAGCAATATCCCATTTAGTACTTGCAACATCGGTTGAAGCAATTGATTTATTGTCCACTAGACTATAATAAGTAGTCGTACCAGCACTTTGAGGTCTACCATCCGGACCTAAACCAGTTACTGTATCTGCAGCAAGATCTTTTACTGTAATGGCACTCACTGGCACAACTACTTCTGTTCCTTCGTCTTTTGAACAAGCCACTAAAGCAATACTCAATACTAATCCCATCGTGATTTTTCTTAGATTCATTTTCATGTGTTATTTTTATTTATTATTATTTTTTATTTGTTACTTTTTGTAATTGATATTTAATACTGGTGTAAAATGTTCTTCCTGGTAAATTAGGCAGGTTGGCCGCATCGATATAATTAGAAATATTATCTATACCGCCCTGTATACTTATCCCATTCTTGAATGATTTGCCAGCAGCACTATTGATGGCAACATAGCTACTAGCAAATACATCACCATTGTCAAAAACTGTATTGCCGTTATTATTATTCACAGCCCACTTGCTTCTGTAAATGGCTCTAACATTCAAGTAATAACCCTTGGGGGAATTATAATTTATTTTTACTTGTAGTTTATGCTTACTTGTATTTGGCAAGCCTATATATTCGTTCAGCTTCATGAGTCTGCTATAGCCTTGGCTATTTTTTGTATAGACTGTACCTGATTTAATATCTGCAATCTGATCTTTATCGCCGGTGCGTAAATACTGATACCCCCCGCTAAGGGACCAATTTGAATTAATGGTATGTTTTCCTTCAAGTTCAAACCCTGTAGTAAAGGCACGTCCAATATTTAAGTAACTATAAATTTGAGCGCCTGTGATATAAGTGCCTACTTGTTGTGATTCAATTAAATTTTTAATATCATTTCTAAATAATTGTAGGGATACTGCAGAACGCATATTGATCTTCCAATCCCATGTAAAGTGCATACCATTGGAATATTCAGGCTTAAGTGCTTTCAATAAATAGTAATTGGGGAATAAATTACCTATTTGTCCTAGTGCATCTAATTTGGCAATCACTTGTTGTGCTTGTGCAGAACCAAATACACTATAACTTCCAGCTGCTGCATTGGTGAAATCTAAAAACAATTGTCTAAAATCTGGCGCTTTAAAACCCTGTCCAACGCTGAATCTAAATTGATGCTGTGGATTCAATTGATACAACATAGACAGCTTAGGACTATAAGCTGAAGCAAACTGGGTATTTTGATCAAACCTAACTCCCCCAATCAAAGTCAATTTTTCCGAAGGCTTCCACTCCCATTGCGTAAATGCAAATTGAATATCGTTCTGTTTTCTTAGTTTTTCACTATCATAACGACTGCTTTTTACGCCCTCCCATACAGCACCCGCTCCAAAAATGGCTTGTAATTTTTTATTAAGTTCCCAGTCGGTCTGATTTTCGATCCGCTTAAAATTATGATTTAACACATCTCTGTAAGGCAGTCCGTTAATGGTTAACAAATTTTGAACAGCATCGTAGGTCGTTGTGTATGTTCTTAAACTCGTTTTTAAAGTTTTAGAAAAACGGTGATTCAAAGTAGCGGATACATTTACATCTTTAATATTTTCCTTGCCAATCGAATAAATAGTGACCCCATTATTCGCTACTGCAATTTCATTTTGAACTTTTTCATTTGTTAAACGTGTATTCAATACAAAATTAGTCTGACTAGATAGATCCCATTTAATTTGCTGTGTCGTTGAATATCGATCAATCGGTGTGGTAACGCGACTATTGCTATTGGGACGAATACTATATCCATTCGTATTGTAACTATTGATAAATCCTTGGTATTGAAAATACTTGGTTTGTAATTTAGTTTCAAGATTGGCGTCCACTGTATTGTAAGTGCCATATCTAAGTCCCATTGTCAGGGGTGCACCCATGCTTGCGTCGGTAATAATATTGATGACACCTGCCATGGCTTCACTTCCATACAGACTAGAGGAAGGCCCTTTTACAATTTCAATTTTTTTAATATTTCCTAAAGCGATTCTATTTAAATCCAACACCCCTGCAGTGCGTCCAACCAATGGTTCACCATTAATTAGGATGATGGTATAGTTTGGATTTAATCCTTGTAATTGTATACCTGCTCCAAAACCACTTGTCAAGTTTAATCCAGTTTGTTCTTTTAAAATATCCGTCAAACGCAAAGACCCATTTTGTTGGATTGTTTTTGCATTGATGATGGTAACAGGTACAGTAAGGTTGTTTAATTTTCGCTCTGTTCTGGTTGCTGTAACTACAACACTATCTCCATTTGATTCTAATGTATCTTTTACAAAACGTGATTGTGCAAATAAATTAGCGCTTTGTAGAAGCGTAAAAACAAAAATGAGGCAAGGGGTTTTTTTCATTCAGGACGCAAAGGTCAAACATCTATTATTTATATAAGCTGCAGACTAGCTTTAATTGCTCCATTTAATTGAATTTTTACATTTTTATGACATTCTGAAAATAAACTACCATTCATTAGTTTATTTATTAATTTTGTCCGAAATTGTCCTACGCTAGTTTAAACAATAAATGATATGAACAAAAACCTACTTACAAAAGCTACCATTCATTACCAAACAACTGTAGAAACATTGTATGAGGAAATCACTTCAAGTGGTATAGGGAAAATCGTCGACAACGGAGCACTTTGGGTGCATACAGGAAAATTCACAGGTCGTAGTCCAGAAAATAAATTTATTGTTAAAGATTCCATCACAGAAAAAGTGGTGGATTGGGGTGGATTCAATCACGCATTAGATTCAAAATATTTCAAACCACTTTACGATAAAATGTTAGCGTATCTAGAAACGCAAAAAGAGGTTTGGGTAAGAGACGCATTTGCATGTGCAGAAAGTACGTATCAACTTCCAATAAGGCTTTATACAGAACTTTCATGGAGTTCGTTATTTGCACATAATATGTTTATTCGACCAACAGCAGTTCAACTTGCGGATTTTAATCCAGAATGGCAGATTATTCATGCACCTAATTTTAAAGCAAATCCAGCAATAGATGGTACGCTTGCGGAAAATTTTTCCATTATTTCTTTTGCTGAAAAAACAATCTTAATAGGAGGTTCAGCTTATACAGGTGAAATTAAAAAAGGAATTTTTACAGTTCTAAATTTAATATTACCACATTTTAGTAATGTATTAAGTATGCACTGTAGCGCCAATGTTGGAATGGCTGGAGATGTGGCTTTATTTTTTGGATTAAGTGGTACTGGAAAAACAACCCTAAGTGCAGACCCTAAAAGAAAATTAATTGGAGATGATGAGCATGGTTGGACCAATGATTCGGTATTCAATTTTGAAGGTGGCTGTTATGCAAAAACAATCAATTTAAGTGCAGCAAATGAACCTGATATTTTTAATGCAATTAAATTTGGTGCCTTATTAGAAAACCAAGTATTTTTTGAGGGAATCAACAAGGTTGATTATGACAATGCAAGTATTACAGAAAATACAAGAGTTAGTTACCCAATTGAACATATTCACAATATTGTGACTCCATCTGTCGCAACAGCACCTAAAAATATTTTCTTTTTAACTTGTGATGCCTATGGTGTGCTGCCACCAATTAGTAAATTAACTGCTGCTCAAGCAATGTATCAATTTATCAGTGGCTACACTGCAAAAATTGCAGGGACAGAGGAGGGTATTAAGTCTCCAAAAGCTACATTTAGTAGTTGTTTTGGAGCCCCATTTATGCCGCTTCACCCAGGTGTTTATGCAAAATTATTAGGTGAAAAAATTGAATCAAATCAATGCCAAGTATGGCTGATCAATACAGGTTGGTCTGGAGGTGCTTATGGCACAGGTGAAAGAATGTCTTTGCCTAATACCAGAAAAATGATTGAGGCTGTTTTAGACAATACCATTGATCAAGCTGGTTACGAAGACTTCCCTATATTTAATTTTAAAGTACCTAAACAAATACCTGGCGTTGATTCCAATATGCTACAACCAGAAAATACCTGGGACAACAAGTCTGAATATGAAGCAGCTCGTATCAGTTTAGCAAATCTTTTTCAAAATAATTTTAAAAAATTTGAATCTGGTTCAGCTGATGCTATTATTGGTGCAGGCCCAAAAAACTAATTTTTTTCGATCAATTTTTGGACAGTTTTAACCTCGGTAGGTATCATAAAATATTCATAGAATCTTTTATCATCGTCTTTACGAACGCTACTTATTAAATTGACTTCACCTTGGGTGATAAATACATATTTATCGTTGATGGCATTAATCACATCACTTCTAACCTTTTTCTGTAAGCCTACATTTTTATCTTTGATTCCAAGTACATGATTGATGGCCGAAATTTCAACATTTTGTTTGGCACTATTTGCATTTAACAACAATTGAATCAAACTAACTTCAGTTTCAGTAAATGCCTGATTGACTGTTTTTGTTTTCAACACTTTTAATTGTGCTTGTTCAATTTTCTTTTTTATACTTTGCTTAAATAACCATATGAACACAACAATCATGATGATCACAAGGCATATCGCTAAAACAAAAATTAAGTTCGTATAATCTTCCCCCCATATTGGGAAATTCAATAATTGTAAATCATTTGAATCAAGATCCCATGTTATAAAATTTTGAAGCCCTGCTAGATATTTATAAAAGGTCCCTTTATAAAAAAATATTGTTACGTCACTTGAATTACGAATAAAAAATTGATTTAGATCTGCTTTCTTTGACTTGTAAATTTGATTATGACTATAATCAAATAAATACGCTTCATCATTGATAATGAAAAATCTGCCGTTATCATATGGAATATTGCCATAATTACTCTTTTCATTAATTAACTTAATTAATTCACTAGAGAGTTTCCCAACTTTAACCCAATCAAAAGTTTTGATATCTAAATAGTAGCTTGAGTATTCAAATCCACCATCCTCATATTTTGGATCTTTAAGTGCCTTATTTTCTCTTTTTTGAAAAGGCACATATAGTCTTCCTTCAGTAGGCGAAAACCAATCATAGTCATCGGCAGATAAAACTTCGATATTGGTGGGCTGGATATCCCATTCCTTATCTGTTTTATTGTATTTTCTTACATGCCCATATTTGTTCCAGAATCCATATCCCCCGTAATTGAAGATTTGGTCTTTATAAATGAAGTTGGTGCAACTAATATTGTAGTTGATATTCACCGTATTGTCTATTTTACTGAATACCACACTATCCCCTTGAGGCTCAGACATCTGAAAAATAAAGCCAGTTTGAGCTAAAAAAATGTACATTTTACCATTATGCTTAATCAATTCCTGTTTATTGGGAGAAAAACTGGTACCTACAAGTGGTAAGATATCTACACTTTTGCCTAGGTCTATATTGCCATTAAAATCGGCTAAACCCTTTATTTTTTGCAATAATGGGTTATAAAACACGGTATAGGCCCTTTCACAAGGTATAAATTGAGCTGTAGTTTTATTAATTTGTAGTAAAAACGCTAAAAATACAATTAATTTAAAATTTGTGTAACGCATTGTTATTCAATTAATTAATAGGAAAGTAACTTACCGTATATTATTATTATTCATATAAAAGTAAGAAATAACCTATTACTTCACTCAATTATTTACCTATTACTTCCTTAATCATTTTTTTTATTAGAATTTTATCTCAGCTTTTGGGGGAAAGCTATGGATTTTATAGGGGAGCCGGGAAACCAGCTCCCCCTTTTCATTTTAGGCCATGATCTAACTGATTTTCAACACTTAATATTGGTGTACCAATTGCTGTCTTAGCCATGAACCGCATCTCCCTTTGTTAACAATTTCGTAATATAGGCATACCCCTGATTAGCGGAATTTGAAGGAAATTTACAGACACTCACATTATCAAATTTTATTTTATGGATTTTAACTCAATCATGAAGATTTTCTTACCAAAAGACAGGGTTTTCTTTCAACTTTTTGAAGAAGTTGCAGAACACGTAAACGAAATGGGTATCAAATTGAAAGAAATGGTGAACGAGCCAGATGTGGATGTAAGAGCCAATATTTTAGCCCAAATTGAAAATTTAGAGCATAAAAACGATGACCTAACCCATAGTATTTTTACTGAATTAGGTAGAAACTTCATTACGCCATTTGACAGAGAAGACATTCACTACCTAGCAACTTCTTTAGATGATATTGCCGATTATATTTATGCCTCTGCTAAGAAAATTAATTTTTATAAAGTAAACCCGAACGATACTGGTATTCATAAACTAGCGGAATTGGTTTTACAAGGAACACAGGAGACCAAGAAAATGGTTTTAGGTTTACGTAATATGAAGAATATCAAGGAAATGACAGATGCAATGATTAAAATCAACAGTATTGAAAATCAGGCTGATGATATTTTTGATATGAGCATTGAAAAATTATTTGAACAAGAAAATGATTTTAAAGAAGTAATTAAAAAAAGAGAGATCTATCAAGTACTTGAAATCGCAACCGATAAAATAGAAGATGTCGCTAATGTGGTTGAGTCTATCATCATCAAGTACGCTTAATTTAATTTACAATGACATTACTAATAATTATCATAGCGCTTGCGCTAATATTTGATTATATCAATGGTTTTCATGATGCAGCCAACTCCATTGCAACAGTCGTTTCTACAAAAGTATTGACGCCATTTCAAGCGGTACTTTGGGCAGCTTTATTCAATACAGTGGCATTCTGGATTTTTAAAGACCATGCAGTTGCAAACTCCATTAGTAAAACAGTTTATAAAGAGTTCATTACATTGCCAGTGATATTTTCTGGATTATTAGCGGCTATTTTTTGGAATTTATTAACTTGGTGGTATGGTATTCCTTCTTCCTCTTCTCATACATTAATTGGCGGATTTGCAGGAGCAGCAATTGCACATGCCCTTTCTATAAAAGGAATAAATTTTTCTTGGGCAAAGATTGTAGACGCAGACACGATTATTAAAACTGTCTTGTTTATCTTTTTGGCTCCCTTGATAGGTATTGTGACCTCTATGTTTATCACTGTTGTGACTATTATGCGTAATATATGGACCCGTATCGGAATCATTGTAGTGACTACCTTGTTGACTGCTTTTTTGTTTGACTATTTTGAGAATAGTAAAATGAACGAGAATGCTCAAAAGTTTTATGGCATTGATAAATATAAGATTGAAGTGGCTGCATTAAAGTCTGAATTAACAAATTTAAATGGATATGGAGAAACAGATACTATTCTATCAAAAAAATTACAGCTAACAGAAGAGAAATTAGCAAAAGCAACAGCAAGTTTTAATTCAATACACCCATTCATCGAAAATTTTGATAACACCAGCGCAAACTATATTGGCAAAGTTGCAAAAGATAGTGGCTGGCTGGATCAAATTGCTGTGAGTAAATTAAAAGAGGCGGTAAGAAACGCCAACGACTTTTTAGTTTTAGAAGCCAAAGCGCCAGAAAATGATATTGCTAAAAAAGAATTTGATAAAGCAAAAGTCATTACAGAAGAATATAAAGCACCCGTAAAATTATTTTTAGCTGGAACCATTACAATAGATTCTACCGTTACGCTTATCAATCAGATTTATCCTATTCAGGCAAAAAACTTAGATAAAGTTAAAGCCAAACTGGCCGGATTTAATATTGAGAAAACATTTTCTGATGAAATTGATAAAGCAGACAATACGATGATTGTAAATGGTATTTTTGGTTCGGCACTTATTTTTATTTTGATTTACTTATATGTTGAAAAAATCAAAACACCTACAGCGCTATCGGTAGGTAATATGTTTAAAAAATTACAGTTATTTAGTTCTGCTGCATTTAGTATTGGTCACGGCGGTAATGACGCGCAAAAAGTAATGGGTATTATTGGTGCCGCGTTAATTGCAAGTGGTTCGATACAAGATTTTGCATCGCTCCCAAGTTGGGTTCCAGTAGCGTGTTATTTAGCGATTGGTATGGGTACCATGAGTGGTGGATGGAAAATTGTTAAAACAATGGGCTCTAAAATCACCAAAGTAACGCCTTTAGAAGGTGTTGCTGCTGAAACAGCTGGAGCATTTACCTTGTTCTTTACAGGACAGATGGGTATCCCAGTTTCAACAACGCATACCATCACTGGATCCATTATTGGGGTTGGTGCAACAAAAAGATTAAGCGCAGTTAGATGGGGTGTAACAACCAATTTACTTTGGGCATGGATATTAACTATCCCTGTGAGTGCAGTACTTGCTGCAATTACATATTTTATTGTAAAATTCTTTTTGGGATAATATAAATACTGAATGGGATAAATTATAGGATGATGGGATGACAAAAAAGGCGCTACATCTGTAGCGCCTTTTTTTTATTGAATTAAGTGTATTGTTTTTTGACGGCCGTCAAGGTACTCAAAACCTGATCCGTTGAAAAAGCCATTTTGTTCTAATGCAATTCTTACAGGTTTATTCCATCCCGGAATGGTATGCGTTGCATTGAGTTCAATTGAGTAACAAGTATTTGGACGCATTGCATAATCACCCGAACCTGGAACCCCTTGTTGCATATCCCACATGCCAATCGTTGTGCCTGCTGCGTGACCATGAGATCCAATTGGATGCGTGTAGATGCTTGGCTGAATGCCTTCTGCTTTTGCTTGTTGAATGGAAGCAGCTAGTATTGCATTTCCCGTTCTGCCAGTTTTAAAATTGGTAGTTAAAATATCCTGAAGTCTATTGGTCTTACTAAATGCAGCAACTAATTCATCGGGTGCTACTTTTTCATTTGGTAACAATAGATAAGCATGTTCTTGTACATCCGAATTGAGTCTTAAATAACTGATTCCAAAATCTACATGTAATAAATCCCCGGGGCGAATAATAGCATCATTTTCATTACTTACTCTTCTTTGAATTTCTATAGAAGGATGAAACCATGTTGACAGTCCTAGGTCAATTAATTTTTGTCTGAACCACCATACCAAATCATTGGTGCTTGTTTGATTGGGTTGTATCACTTGATTGCTAAATCCTTCCTTGATAATTTGATGGGTAATGGCGAGTAGGGTTGGATACAAGGCCATTTCTTTTTCCGTTCTAGTCTCTAACCAAGCAACACCCAATTTTTCGGCAGATACGATTTTTTTTAATTGACTAGGCGACATGGCATTTTTAAGTTCATTGAACTCTGTTAGATGCAATCCATCTGCGTGTCCATAATCCATAGAAGTGTTTAAACCAATTTGATTGGGGTTTAAACTATCAATCAATTTTGAAAGCGCGTTCCATTGATTGGGCTCTTTTTCGGGATTCCATGCAGCTTGAATACGTTTTCCAACCTGGTACCTTGCTATAGCATAACTTTTTAAGGTATTATTTTTTTTGTCTCTATTAAAAACCAATATGGTTGTCCTTCTTGCAGAAATCCATTCAGCAGGTAAAAAGGTTTTCAAGATGGGGTCTTCGTTGTATTCTCTTGAAATAATGAGCCAACAATCTATATTGGCTTCATCCATTAACTTAGGTAACAAATTGTCTATTCTATCATTCAATACCTCATTGATTGTAAGTGCTTGTTTTTGAACAGACCATACTTGTGCCTGAGCGTTTATAATAAAAAAGAAGAGTGTGGTTGCAATGATTAAACCTTTCATATTGGGTGACATTAAAATGAATAAATTTGGATGCGATAATGAATCTAGAATAAATTAACTACTAAATTTGCATCTATGCAAATTCATTTCAAATTTTTTCTTTTTTTATCCCTTTCTACGCCTATTATAGCCACTAGCCAAGAAAAATCATTCAAGCCATCTGATAGTAGTTTGCAAACGGTGATTGTCACTGCCAATAAATCAAAAGAAAAAAGAATTGAATCCCCAATCGCAATTAGCGTATTGGGTCAAAAGCAGATTCAGGAAGCCAAAGCAGTCAGGATTGATTTTTTATTGAATAAGGTCAGTGGGGTCTTTATGCCCACCATTGGGAACGAACAGCATATGATGTCTATCAGACAACCTGTTTCATTAAAAGGCTTGTACCTCTATTTAGAAGATGGATTGCCAATTAGAACAAGTGGTTTATTTAGCAACAATGCACTCATTGAAATCAATACGGCTGCCATTCAACAAATTGAAGTGATTAAGGGGCCGGCTTCGGCCTTGTATGGTGCAGAAGCCATTGGTGGGGTAGTGAATTTTATACATGCACCAAGACCCACAAAAGATTTGCTTTCTATTAGCAACCATATCAATAACAATGGCCTATTAAAAACTGATTTGGCCTGGAACAAAGCTGGAAAAAAATCTGGCTGGTCTGCCAACCTCAGTCAGATTGGACAAAAAAATGGACAACTTGAATACAGCGATTATACTAAAACTGCCTTGAGCCTAAAAAGAGATTTTAGTTTTAAAGAAAAGTGGACAGGGTATCAACAACTGCAATACATCCATTACGATGGCCAGATGACTGGCACAGTGGATAGCTTAAAATTTCAGGCGAGAAACTATAGTACCCAACAAAGCTTTACCTATCGGAAATTGGACTTGGTACGTTTTAGACAAAACTTATCCTATGCATGGAGTGCAACACAAAAAACAACAGTGAACCTTTTATACCGCGGCAATACCATGGGTCAAAATCCAGCTTACTTAATTGCTGCAAGTTCCAATCCTACAAAGTTTAGAGGACAGATTAATTCAAATCGTTTTGATGCCTATGTTTTTGATCTACAACATCAGATGCTATTAAAAAAAATAAAATCAAAAATATTAATAGGCGGCTACATGGATGCCACTGAGCAAGGCTTAGTAGCCAACTATATTGATATTTTTAAAGACACCAATATCAATAAATTTACAAGCTATACAAGGCGAGCCATTGACAGTTTGATTACCAACTACAGGACAACTATTTACAATAAAGCAGTCTATTTAAATTGGATTCAACCCATTACCAATCGCCTACGTGTCAATGCCACATTGAGGTATGATCAATTTGATTACCAATTTAAAAATAAATTAGCTACTGGCACACCTTCTGCAAATAATGTATTCACTAATTGGGCGCCTAAATTTGGTTTAACATATAACCAACTCAATTGGGGTGGTTATTTAAATTATAGCGAGGGTTTTGTGCCACCTCAAATCACCGAAATCTACAATGCCATTCGTGTCCCTTATTTATTACCACAAAGTTTTTCAAACTATGAAATTGGATCTTGGATAAGTATCCCCAATGGTTATATCGAATGGGCCTTATACCAATTGAATGGCCGCAATGAAATTATTTCTGTCCGACAAGCAGATGGCGTGAACCTGAATCAAAATACAGGTCAAACAAAACACTATGGAATAGAATACCAACTGAAATATAATTTTAGTAAATTATTGCAGGTCAATTTTAATGGTAGCAATGCCAAGCACCTTTACGTCAATACCATTTTAAAGGGAACAGATATTAGCAATAAAGAAATGGTAGCTGCGCCTCGTTTTTTTAGTAACCTGACTGTATTAAGTCAGTGGAATACTGCTTTAAGCTCCTCCTTAGAATGGCAACACCAGTCTGGTTATTTTATGGATGAGATCAATGCTACACGCTACAATGGTTTTGATGTGTTGAATCTAAGAGTCAATTACAGCATGAAAAAACACGAGTTCTGGTTACAATGTTTAAACCTGACAGATCAATTTTATGCCAGTATGGCGACCAAAAACTTTAGTGTCCGAGGCAACAATGCTTACGCCTATTATTTAGGAGATAACAGAACATTGGCATTGGGATGGAGATGGAATATCATTCCATAAAAAAAGGAGACGCGATTGCGTCCCCTTTTTTTAAAATCTATCTTGAAGCATAATGAATCAAATAGAGATTAATTACCTCCTACACGGATATTCATTCCGCCCATTCTAATACCTCCACCTCTTTGCATTTCTTGCATTAACTTCTGCATATTTTCTTGGAACTGCGCTCTATTCATTTTATCACCCTTTGTTGGTGCAACCAAT
>CAXNMZ010000031.1:0-15114 GCA_964203125.1 Chitinophagales bacterium
GGCAGTCGTAAGGTTCGCCATACTGCCTTGCTCAGCGCCAAATCCAACTACTAAAAAAAAGGCGATGGCTGCTAGCATAGCATAAGTCAACATACTACTTAATTTTTCTGCAAACTGCACGCCTCTATAATTCAAAATCGTTAATAGTACAATCAATAATGCTGCTAAAAGTTTAATGGATAAGTTTTCAAACAAATGAAATCCTAAAAATGTAAGATCAGCGTCCAATACAGGGAGTGGAAATAAACTATTTAAAGACTGCGCAAAAATATAAGCCAAGGCACTAATCGCTGCCGTCTTAATGACTGCAAAACTTGCCCACCCGTAAAAGAATGAAAAAAATCGTCCATAAATTTTTTGAAAATAATTGTATTCGCCGCCAGAATTCGGATACATGCTTACTAACTCTGCCGTGCACAATGCCCCTGCAAGACTTACAATTCCGGCCATCAACCAACATAGTAATATCAACCAAGGCGTTCCGAGTTCTTGTGCCATGGGTGCGATTTTTTTAAATACCCCCGAACCTATGATTACACTAATCACTAAAAAGCTTGCCGCTCTCAGACCTAATCTAGGTTGTAATTGATTGTTTGAATTATTTGAATTATTTGCCTGCACGATACTATTTTAAATTTTTGCAAAGCCAAAACCTGGCGCGGTATGAATAACCAAGCATCCATCTTGCACTTCAAATCCTCCCGTCACTAAGTCTTCCATCAAATCAAAGCTGCCATCTAGGTCGATGTATTTTGTATTAGGACAAGCATAAGCCATATGCAGTGCGGCTGTGATACTAATAATACTTTCATCATTGCAACCCCAAAATAAATCAATACCTGCATGCTGTGCGATCGTAGCAATTTCTTTTGCTCCAAGTAGTCCACCGCATTTCATCAATTTAATATTATATATACCAAAAGTATGTTCACCTGCTGCTAACTGCAATGCTGCTTTAGGATCTTTCAGTGCCTCATCGGCCGTTAAGCATTTTCTTTCTGCCGGGCTTAACTGCAATAAATCTTGCTCTTTACCTACTGGTAGTGGTTGCTCTATTAATTCCAATGGATAGCTTGACGTAGCTTTTAGGAATAATTTTAATTGTTCTAAATCGTATCCTTGATTGGCATCTACCCTGATAGTGTAGTCCTTACCAAAGGAAGTATACAATGCTTTTATACGTTCAATGTCTTCATGCACATCCATGCCTGTTTTTACCTTAAACACTTTAAAGCCCATCGCTGCATATTCCTTTGCTTCCTCTATTGTTGCATCCAATCCTTTAATACCAATGGTCATGGATGTAGGTAATGCATTCATTTTTTGTCCGTAATAAGATGCAATAGATACACCTAGGTATTTTCCAAAAGCATCATGCAATGCAATATCAATGGCCGCTAAAGTGCCGGGTAAATGTGGAAATTCTATATTGGATTCAAAAATGATTTCTTGGAAATGGCGAATATCTCTTCCCACTAAGTTTGCCACAAAAGAAGTATTCAAATTGGCAACGGTCTGTTCTGTGGTTTCACCAACTACTTCCTCAGCAGGACTACCAGAGCCATAACCAATCATGCCATTGGCTAATTCAATTTCAAGAAAAGCCAATGCAACATCCGTGAATGTATTATAGGCGATTGTATAAGGCTTTTTTAAAGCCATCTTTTTTAGGTATGCTCTTACTGCTACAATTTTCATATATCTAATGCATTAAGGCTTTTAGGATAGGGATGACAGGTGCCACACCTTCCTGTATTGGTAATAAGACTGGTAAACCTAAACTTGCTGTATATTCCTTTTGAAAAGCAAAAGCTTCTGTGTCTGTGCAGTTTTCCGTATTCACAGCAACAGCGATAACTTTTGATCCTAGTTTTTCGATGAGCTCAATTTCAGAGGCAACAGAAGGGATCTCACCCCAATGCGCTTCGTTGTCAAAATATTTTCTTTTAGGTGCAAAAATTAAAACCACCTGTTTGGCATTGCCAGAAATCAATAATTCTAATCCACATGGACCACTTGGATTTCTTAAAGCCGATTGGCCTTCTAAAAATAAAATATCTGGCTTTGTTTCCTTCCAACAACTAACAATGGCATGTTCTAATTCACCAGAAACAAAATCATTTAAAGTGGAATCAAAAATAAAACCATATTGCCCGCCTTGTAACCAACCTGTTTGTCCTGTGTAAATCATTTCGGCCTTCATACCTTCTGATATGCAAGCTTGTTTTAACATTCTAGCTGTGGTTCTTTTTCCCATAGCGCAGTCCATGCCTATCACTGCTACAATAGGCGCTGTCACATTAAAAATAGCCCCCTCCCAAAAATGTAAGTCTGCCCTTGATTTTGGTTTTCTGACATCAATTAATTGCGCGCCAGTGCTTGCTGCTATGGCTACTAAATCGGCTTTATCATTTAAATATTCATGTAAACCATTCACAATCGAAATACCTTTTTTAACAGCCTCATAAATTAAGGACAACATATTTTTAGGTAATATCCCGCCAACAGTCGCCACACCAATAATTAAAAAATCTACTTTTTCTAATGTTGCAATAGCCATTTCCATGGTTGCAAAAACAGGAATACCTCTATGTTTGCCATCTAATAAAACGCCAGCATCTTTTCCTGCATTGGCTTCCCCATCCACTAAGCCAATGATATTAAATCTTTCAGTGCCTCTAATTAAACCGTGTGCAGTCTTGGCGTCCGAAGTCATCAACAAACCATCCGTTAATACAATTGCATTTTTCATTCCGTAATTTTATTGCTTCTAAATTTCTACTTTATTAAAGTATTTTTTTTAAATACTTATTTTCTTTTTATTAATACCCCAGGTTGCTTTCCTGTTGATTGTTGTGCTTTATAAACAAGTGTTCCATTGACCCAAACCATGTCTATCCCAGTAGACAATGCATGGCTATTTTTAATATTTGCCTGATCGATTACTGTATTTGGATCTAACAAAACCAAATCTGCAAAATTTCCAACTGCAATACGACCTCGGTCTTTAAAGCCAAAAAAATCTGCAGACTGCCCAGTCATTTTATAAATCGCTGTTTCTAGTGGCATGATTTTATCTTCTCTCACATATTTCCCCAATACTCTTGTGAATGCACCATACCCTCTTGGATGACCGCCTGCATTGCCGTCTGAACAGATGATGGATTGGGGCCATGCCATAAATACTTTGACATCTTCCTCACTCATTGCTTTTCCTGCAATAGCTTCAATACCACCTGAGTAATTTGGATTGGCATTCTTAAAATCTTCTGCAATTTTGATTAAACTCATTAATGCTTGTGCAGGACTTTCGTTTCGCTCAATACCAATTTCAGTAACCGTTTTGCCTTTATAGCTTGGAATAGGTGCAAACTGCATGAGGTAGGATGCACTTGGATCAAATAATTGCTTGGTAGCCATTTCGGCACTTGCTAAATTATCAAAGTCTTTGCCAGGAAATAAAACCCTCAAAGTTGAATTCCAAAATGTATACGGATAGATATCTGCACTGATATTGATGCCCTCTTTTCTGGCATCATCTAACTTCTTTAAAATTAAATTGGCAGTACCCCAATTTAATTTATTGGCAATTTTAATATGCGATACTTGAACAGGCATTTTTGTTTGTCTGCCTATCTCTATAATTTCTTCGATCGCTTCGTCCATATGTAAGTCCTCACTTCTAATATGACTCGTGTACAATCCTTGATGCGCTGCAGTGACTTTTGCCAAATCAAGCACTTCTTGCTTACTAGAATAAAAGGAGGATTCATATTCTAATCCGGTAGATAACCCAAAAGAACCTTTTTCTAATTCTAAAGCTAATATAGATTTCATTTGATCTATCTCCTTAGCAGTTGCGTTTCGATACAAATCATTTTCACCCATCGCAATTTCCCGTAGGCTTGATTGCCCTGTATAGCTTGCTATATTAGACACCACAGGATTTTTTTGCATCCATTTTGTCAAGCTATCCATTGGATAACCATTTCCATCCTGTCCAATCACAATTGTTGTAATGCCTTGGCTGGAAGTGGATAGCCCTTCTCTATTTTTATTGAGGTCTCCAAAATGATGGCTATGCGAATCGATGAAACCAGGTGCTAAAACTTTCCCCTTACCATCAATGATTTGATCTATTTTATTGGGCTTCAAATTGCCAATGGCTACAATCTTATTGCCAACAATTCTTACGGATGCATTGACAGCAGGCTTACCTGTCCCGTCCACTAATTGAATATTGGTAATGATGGTTCCTGACTGTGCGGTGACTGCAAGATGTAAACCTAAACTGAATAAGGTTACAATCCATTGTTTAATATGGCCCATATAGGTTGTGTTTTCTCAAATTTACTCAATTATATACGAATGAAATCAGAATTTATTTCAATTCATAGGTCTCATGTAATTCGGGCACAACCACTTCTTTGAATCCTTTTTTTCTGAGCCTTTCCGCAAAATGATCTTGGACTGCTGGTTCGCCATGTACGATATACACCTGTTTAACCTCTGCTGGATTTTGGCAAGCTAAGAACTGCGTCAAGTCCTCATAATCTCCATGTGCGCTCATGCTTTTGATAGACCCAATTTTGGACCTCACTTCAAATGGTTCGCCATAGATGCGGACTTCGGTAGCACCATTCATTAAACGTCCACCAAGGGATCTTGGCTCACAATACCCTACCATTAAAATGGTGTTTTTAGCGTTGCTAATATTATTCTTAATATGATGCTTTACCCTACCTGCATCTGCCATACCTGAAGCCGAAATAATCACTTTTGGATGCATATCTTCATTCAATGCCTTGCTCTCATGAACCGATTTAATATAGCGCAGGCCTTCAAAGTCAAATGGATCATCGTCTACCTCTAAAATTCTTTGAATTTTTTTATTATAATATTTAGGGAATTTTTTAAGCATTTCTGTGGCCTCCATACTCAAAGGACTATCTACATAAATGGGTATATGCGGCAAACGCTTTTCAAGTGAAAGCTGATTGAGTTCAAATAAGATTTCTTGGGTTCTACCAACACTAAAAGCAGGAATGATTAAGTTTCCTTTTTGTTCAACACAAGTTAGTTGAATCCATTTTAGTAAGTCATCGGGGGTCGTATGGATCAAGTCATGTAATTTGTCGCCGTAAGTACTTTCAATAATGATAAAATCTGCAGCTGGAAATTTTGCAGGAGACCTTAAAATCATATCTCGATACCTACCTATATCCCCACTAAAAGTAAGGGTCTGCATTATTTTATTTTCTTTGATCTTTAGATTCACTGCAGCACTTCCAATTATATGGCCAGCTTCAGTAAACAATACTTCTACATTTTCAGAAATGGTATAAGGCTTATCGTATTCAACGCTTTGCAACATAGGAAGCAATAAGTTCACGTCCTCCATGGTGTATAAGGGTTCCACTTGCGGCATCCCCTCTTTAGTCAATCTTTTATTTTTAAATTTTGCGTCATCTCTTTGGATCATGGCAGAATCCTCTAATAAAATTTCGGTCAAAGCTTTGGTAGCTGGCGTGCAGTAAATCTTTCCTCTAAATCCCTCTGCCGCTAATTTAGGTAATAGCCCTGAATGGTCTATATGTGCGTGGGATAAAATGACATAATTGATGGTCTTTGCATCAAAGCCAAAATTGGTATTGTACGCATCTGTATCTCTACCCATTCCTTGAAACAAACCACAGTCCAGCAAAAAATTTTCACCATGTACCAACTGAACTAAATGTTTTGAACCTGTAACCGTACGAGCTGCTCCGTGAAAACTTATTTTCATGCAATTGTATTTGTACTAAAGTTACTACTATAATGCGATGGCTGCAATGATATAATCTGCAATTAAAATCAAAATACAACTGACAATAACAGACTTTGTTCCAGTCTTGCCAATTTCCAATGCCCCACCTTTTACATAGTACCCATAAAAGGAAGGAACAGTGCTAATAATAATTGCGAAAATAAACGATTTGTAAAAACTAATATTGATATAATGCACCACAAAATCTTTTCGAATACCTGTGATAAAAACTTCTGAAGGCACTACATTGGACCAGCTTCCAACGATATATCCACCCCAGATACCAGTCACTGCAGAGATGCCCACCAATAAGGGAACAGTCGTAATGGCACCAAGTATTTTTGGAAGGATTAAATAGTTTTTAGTATTAATCCCCATGATTTCCAATGCGTCTATTTGCTCACTCACGCGCATATTGCCTAATTCACTAGCAATTTTACTACCTACTACGCCTGCTAAAACAATGCATAAAAAAGTGGGTGCAAATTCCAATAAAATACTATCTCTAACAATGATACCAATGGTAGACAATGGCACCAATGGACTTACCAATTGAGAAGCTGTTTGAACAGTAGTTACCGCTCCTAAGAAAAAAGAAATAATGACTACAATGGGTAAAGACCCAATACCAATATCCACACATTGCCTGATATACTCCTTCCAAAACATTTGTTTGTTTTCGGTTGCAGTAAACATGCCCTTGAGCATCATTAAGTACTTACCAAATAGGGTAAAAAAATTCATCGGTTTATTTTAACTATTTCTTTTTCTTCTTTAATTTCTTCCACCAGCTTGTTCTTTCCACTTCTGTAGCCGTGTCTATTCTCGTTTTCAATTGCGCATCCACCACTGCCACAGTGGCCATATTGATGATATTACGCACACTTGAACCTAATTGCAACACATTGACTGGCTTTTTCAAACCTAACAAGACTGGACCTATGACATCAATCCCGCCAATCTCTTTTAATAAATGATACGCGATATTACCTGCTGATAAATTTGGAAAAATTAAAACGTTCACGTCTGCATCTGCAAGATCGCTAAATGGATAATTTTCTTTTAATATATCTTTATTAAATGCAAGCATACCCTGCATTTCTCCATCCACAATTAAAGAAGGATTTTTTTGCTTTACAATTTTTGATGCTTCTGCTACCAATCTTGCTTCTGGTGTATCACTACTTCCAAAGTTGGAATAACTTAACATGGCAACACGAGGCTCCATATTGAAATTTCTTACTTCTTTGGCAACTAGTAAAGTAATATCAGCCAACTCTTCTGCAGTTGGACTAATGTTCACGGTGGTGTCTGCTAAAAATAAGGGGCCTTTCTTTGTTAAAAGGATATACATCCCAGCAATCTTTTTCACCCCTTCGTCCACGCCAATAATTTGCAAAGCTGGCTTAATGCCATCTGCATAATTACGTGTCAAACCAGACAACATGGAGTCTGCTTCTCCTGTTTCTACCATCATCGCACCAAAATAATTTTGTGTGCGCATTAATTTTTGGCTCTCATATTTATTGATGCCCTTGCGTTGTCTTTTTTGGAATAACAATGAACCAAAAAACTCACGCTTCGCTTCCATTTCATCGCTTCTTACATCAATGATTGGTAAATCATCAATGTCAATATTATTTTCAGCTGCTATTTTTTTAATTCTAGCTTCGTTACCCAATAAAATTGGATAAGCAATGCCGTCATCATAAATGATACTCGCCGCTTTTAACACTTTAATATTTTCTGCATCTGCAAAGACCAAACGCTTTGGATCACGTCGTGCTTTATTACTAATTAAGCGCAACATTTGATTGTCTAGTCCTAAGCGTTTATTTAAGCTCAATTCATATTCTGCCCAATTGCTAATTTGCTGTTGTGCCACTCCAGATGCAACAGCAGCTTTTGCCACAGCCGGAGCCAACGTACTTAATAACCTTGGATCCAATGGCTTTGGTATGATATATTCAGAGCCAAAAGCTAAACTGGTTTGATTATAGGCCATATTCACAACATCAGGCACCGCAGTTTTTGCTAATTCTGCCAAGGCTTTCACTGCAGCCAATTTCATTGCTTCATTGATGGCAGATGCACGCACGTCTAGTGCACCTCTAAAAATATATGGAAAGCCAAGTACATTGTTGACTTGATTTGGATAATCTGATCTTCCTGTAGCCATAATAATATCCTTACGCACAGCTGTAGCTTCTTCATATCCAATTTCTGGATCCGGATTGGCTAGTGCAAATACGATAGGATTTTTTGGCATAGATGCAATCATTTCCTTTGTAACCACATTGCCCACACTTAATCCTAAAAATACATCGGCTATTTTAATGGCTTCTGGCAAAGTCATTTTTTCGGACTTAATGGCAAATGGTTTTCTATCTGCCCCTAAATCTGTTCTGCCTTGGTGCAATACGCCATCTTTATCAAAAAGTGTAAAATTTTCGTACCGTGCACCCAATGCCACATATAATTTAATACAAGCCATGGCTGCTGCTCCTGCACCGTTGACAACAAATTTTGCTTTGTCAATTTTTTTCTTTTGTAATGTTAAAGCATTCAACAAAGCAGCACTGCTAATGATTGCTGTGCCATGTTGGTCATCGTGCATCACAGGAATATTCATCTCTTCTCTTAATCGCTGTTCAATGTAAAAACATTCTGGAGCTTTAATGTCTTCCAAATTGATGCCCCCAAAAGTGGGTTCTAAGGCTTTTACAATTTCTACAAATTTGTCTGGATCTGTTTCGTTGATCTCAATATCAAATACATCAATGTCTGCAAATATTTTAAATAAAACGGCCTTCCCTTCCATGACAGGCTTACTTGCCAAGGGACCAATATTTCCTAAACCTAATACAGCAGTGCCATTGGTAATGACCCCTACTAAATTTCCTTTAGCGGTGTACTTGAATACATCTGCAGGATTATTTTTAATTTCTGTACATGGAATAGCCACACCAGGACTATACGCAAGCGATAAATCTTTTTGAGTTTTTGCCTCTTTTGTTGGAACCACCTCAATCTTACCTGGTCTAACACCTGCATGGTATTCTAAGGCTTGCTCTCTTCTTAATTTTTCTTTATTGCTGCTATTAGTTGAATCTGACATGAATGAATTTTAAAAGTGAAAATTATTTATAACTGCACACCCAACCAAGCCATCATACCTACGCCTTGTTCGATGGCGGCTTCATCTATATTAAAATGTGGTGTATGTACATTATGCACAATACCCATCGATTCGTTCCTTACCCCTAAGCGGAAAAAACAACCTGGAATCACTTGAGAATAGTAACCAAAATCTTCGGCACCCATTCTTTTTTCTGTTTCTTCTACATTGTCCTTCCCCATATATTGATCTGCCAATCTCCATGCCGCTTCTGTAATCATTGGTTCATTGTCTACAGTAGGATAGCCAACATCTACCTTAAAATCAATCTCAGCACCAGTGGCTAAAGCGATGCCTTTTGCTTGTTCTAGCATTAATTCATGTGCTTTAAAGCGCCACACTTCATCCATGGCTCTGAAAGTGCCCATTAATTTTACTTCACTTGGAATAACGTTGGTGGTGTTTCCACCATGAATAGAACAGATAGACAAAACAGAAGGATTTTGAGGATTTCTATTTCGTGAAATAATGGTTTGTAAACTTTGGATCAATTGCGCAGCCACTAAAATGGTATCCACTGTTTGATGCGGTGTAGCAGCATGTCCACCTGGACCTTTGATACTAATATACAATTCATCCGCACTCGCCATCACACGCCCTTTTCTAAAACTTAGTTTTCCTTCATTCAATCCTGGATGCACATGTAATCCAACGATCCCTTTAGGGGTTGGATTTTCTAATGCACCGTCACGAATCATATAAGTGGCACCACCCGGATTTTTTTCTTCTCCTGGTTGGAATAATAATTTTATAGTGCCTTCAAATTCATCTTTTAAAGTCCACAATATTTTAGCAGCACCTAATAAAATCGTCGTATGTACATCGTGTCCGCAGGCGTGCATCACACCTTCATGCTTGGACTTATAATCAATTTGATTCTCTTCAACAATCGGCAATGCATCCATGTCCGCACGTAGTGCAATCACACGCTTAGAAGGATTTTTTCCTTCAATGATCCCTAAGACGCCAGTGGTTGCAATCACAGTAAAAGGAATACCAATCGCTGTTAATTGTGCTTGAACATATTTACTTGTTTCAAACTCTTGGTAACTTAATTCTGGATGCGCATGCAAATGTCTTCTTATCGCAATATTTTCGGCTTGATGCTGTGCTGCTAAGGTTTTTATTTTATCGAGTAACATAGCTTAGTAATTACTTTTTGTTTGATCAATTTGTGCGCCTGTAACAATCGCTACCCCTGCACTACATCCTATTCGAGTAGCGCCTGCATCGATCATTAATTTTGTAGTGGCATAATCTCTAATACCCCCTGAGGCTTTAATTTGCACATTTTCTGGCAAATATTTTCTGAACAATTTTACCGCTTCTACACTTGCTCCTTTTTCTGCATAGCCTGTGGATGTTTTTAGATAATCGATCCCTGCTATACCATAAATATCGCAACATTTTAAAATCTCGTCGTCTGTTAAGACACCAGATTCAATAATGATTTTAATTATTTTACCCTTAGAACGAATCACCGGCATGATATGGTTGATCTCGTCGGCAATAGCCATCCAGTCGCCGTTTTTGATCGCCGAAATATTAGCCACAACATCTAACTCATCTGCGCCATCCACCATGGCTAAAATAATTTCTGCAATCTTAGCTTCTGTAGCACTGTATCCAAATGGGAAACCAATCACGGTGGCTACTTTCACATCCGTTCCTGCAGTTAATGTTTTTGCCAATTTCACAAAATTAGGCGGCACGCATACTGCAGCAAAGGCATACATTTTTGCTTCATCACAAACCTTATGAATATCTGCCACCAAACAAGTTGGTTTTAGTATGGTGTGATCGATATATTGATTAAGCGGCATCTTTTCCATGACAAGCTTTGTATTTTTTTCCACTACCACATGGACAAGGATCATTGCGTCCAATTTTTGGACCCACTGTAATAGGCGCTTGTTTAGGGGTAGAAGGATCATGGTATTCATTTTCTGTTGGCGTACCATCCTCTGTTCTATTCGCACTCAACTTACTTAGATCTGTTTTTTGTTGACGTCCTTCTTTTACCTCAGTAGCTTCTGTAGGAATATGCGCATGGCATAAAAACTGCACCATTTTATGATTAATCTCTATGTCCATTTTTCTAAACAATTCAAATGCTTCCATTTTGTAAATCACCAATGGATCTTTTTGCTCATAAGTGGCCGTTTGTACAGATTGCTTTAAATCATCCATCGCGCGTAAATGTTCTTTCCATGCATCATCAATCAAACTGAGTGAAATAGACTTTTCAAATTCAGTGGCTAGCGCAGCGCCCTTGGTGTCTATGTTTTTATCCAGATTCACTAGTACATTGAACACTGTTTTACCATCACTCACTGGTACAATGACATTTTCAATATGCTTTCCTTCCTGGGTTCTAATATTTTTAAAGACTGGGATGCTATTTTGCATCATGTCTTTTTTCTTATACTCATAATGCGCAATCGCTTCTTGGTAGAATGATTCTGCTAAGTCATTTTCTTTTGCTGCAGCAAATTCTTCCTTGGTGATTTTGGTATCTAATCCAACTTGAACAATCAAGGCCAATTTTAATCCTTCGAAATCATTGGTTGTTTTATGATTGAAACTTAAATTTTCAATCACTTGATAAAACGCATTGTCAAGGTCTAGTGCCAAACGCTCGCCAAACAAAGCATGGTTTCTTTTTTTATAAATCACTGTTCTTTGTTTGTTCATCACATCATCATATTCCAACAAACGCTTTCTTACGCCAAAATTATTTTCTTCTACTTTTTTCTGAGCACGTTCAATTGACTTAGTGATCATACTATGTTGAATCACTTCACCTTCTTTGTATCCTGCAAAGTCCATTACTTTAGCGATACGCTCACTTCCGAACATGCGCATTAAATCATCTTCTAAAGAAACAAAGAACTGAGAAGAACCCGGATCACCTTGTCTTCCGGCACGTCCTCTTAACTGTCTGTCTACACGACGAGAGTCATGACGTTCCGTACCTAATATCGCTAAACCACCTACTGCTTTTACTTCGGGGCTTAATTTAATATCTGTTCCACGACCTGCCATATTGGTGGCAATGGTCACTGCACCAGTCAATCCAGCTTCAGCAACTACTTGCGCCTCTCTAGCATGTTGTTTCGCGTTCAACACATTGTGTGGAATATTTTTTTGACGCAACATTCTACTCAACAACTCACTCACTTCCACAGAGGTTGTACCTACAAGTACCGGTCTTCCATCTGCACGCAATGCTTCGATAGATTCAATGACCGCACCAAATTTTTCACGCTTGGTTTTGAAAACTAAATCTTGCTCATCTATACGCACTGCAGGAATATTGGTTGGAATAGAGACCACGTCTAATTTATAGATACTCCAGAATTCAGATGCTTCTGTTTCTGCAGTACCTGTCATACCACCTAGCTTGTGGTACATTCTAAAAAAGTTTTGCAATGTGATGGTTGCATAGGTTTGTGTGGCAGCTTCGATCTTCACATTTTCTTTGGCTTCAATTGCTTGGTGTAAGCCATCTGAATAACGACGACCTTCCATGATACGACCAGTTTGCTCATCCACAATCTTCACTTGGCCATCCATCACCACATACTCAATATCCTTATCAAATAAAGTATATGATTTCAATAATTGATTCACTGTATGAATACGATCTGCTTTAATACTGTACTCAGAAATGATGGCTTCTTTTTGTTGCATTTTTTGCTCGGCAGGAATATTTACATCAATATCAATTGCATTTAATGCGACACTGATATCGGGTAATAAAAAGAAATTTGAATCTTCTCCGGCGCCAGTGATTAATCCTAAGCCCTTATCGGTTAATTCTACTGAATTGTTTTTTTCTTCAATGTGGAAATATAAAGCCTCATCTACAATGGGCATTTCTCTTTGCTGATCGGCTAAATAATAATTCTCGGCTTTTTGTAATTTGACGCGAATACCAGGCTCACTTAAATATTTGATCAATGCCCCATTTTTAGGCAAAGCCCTGAAAGCACGGTATAGCGCTAATCCGCCATCTTTAGGATCGTCGTTGCCTTCGCTGATTTTCTTTTTTGCTTCAATTAAAAATTGATTCGCCACTTTTTTCTGCACCTCCACCAATTGTTCAATCCTTGGTTTTAATTGAAAGTATTGTTGTTCCCCAGTTTGATGTCCAATTGGACCAGAAATAATTAATGGCGTACGCGCATCATCAATCAATACACTATCCACTTCATCCACCATCGCATAATGATGCTTACGTTGCACCATTTCGTTTGGTGTATGCACCATATTATCTCTTAAATAATCAAATCCAAATTCGTTATTGGTACCATAAGTGATCCCTGCTCTGTAGGCGTTTCTTCTTTCTTCGGAATTAGGCTGGTGCTTATCTATACAGTCCACCGTAATACCCAACCACTCAAATATGGTGCCATTCCACTCACTATCTCTTTTCGCTAAATAATCATTCACAGTGACAATGTGCACCCCTTCCTCTGCCAAAGCATTTAGATAAGCCGGCAGCGTAGACACCAAAGTCTTTCCTTCTCCTGTTGACATCTCTGCAATTTTTCCTTGGTGTAATACAATACCACCAATCAACTGCACATCATAATGCACCATATTCCATCTCACGGGCGTTCCTGCAGCTTTCCATGTAGATTGGAAAACAGATTGATCCCCCTGAATGGTCACATATTCTTTTTTAACGGACAATTCACGATCCATCTCCGTTGCAGTTGCAGTCAATGCTTCATTTTCTGTAAAACGTCGAGCTGCTTCTTTCACCACTGCAAATGCTTCGGGTAAAATGGTCCACAAGACTTCCTCTAAAGCCTGGTCACGGTCTTTTTTTAATTTGTCAATCTCTTGGTAAATGGCGTCTTTGCCCAATAAATCGGAAATATCTAATGCCTCGGCATTATTTTGAGCTTCAGCAATCACTTGGTCAATGGACTCAAGATGTGTTTTAATACGGAATTTAAACTCCTCCGTTTTGTTCCTCAATTGGTCATGACTAAGGGTTTTATACGCCTCAAAATGGCCATTGATCACTGGAACCAAATACTGAATTTTCTTGACGTCTTTCTCACTTTTAGATCCGCCAAATAGTTTATTGATAATTTGCAACATATTCTCGCTAAAATTGGGTGTTTGTCCTTGTTAATCAAGGGGCTTCAAAGATAAGTAATTGGGGTGGAATTGATGATTTTAAGGCCAGTTGGATCAAAAAATTAAGTTGTAGGGGGTTTGAGGGGGAAATTGGGTAAAAAATGATACCTTTGCTCGCCTAATAAACAAGCACTATGGCTGGTCAATTAAAAGAAGTTAGAAGTAGAATTAAAAGTACCCAAAGTACACAGCAAATCACCAAAGCAATGAAAATGGTGAGTGCTGCCAAATTACGTCGTGCACAGGATGCCATTACCCAAATGAGACCCTACGCTCGTAAATTACAAGATATGCTAAGCAATATCATTAGTAGCTTAGAGGGAGATATGAATTTGGCCCTAGCAGATCAACGCGCAGTAAACAATGTATTATTTATTGTCGTGACTTCTGATCGTGGTTTGTGTGGTGGATACAATGCCAATTTGGTAAAAATGACACGCGCAACGATCGCCGAAAAATATCCAACACAAAATATCACCATCTGGAATATTGGTAAAAAAGGATACGAGAGTTTAAGTAAATTAGGTTTTAATACGAATGCAGATTTCAAAGATATTTTCTTAAACTTAAAATTCGAAACGGTACAAGCTGCTGCGAAAGCTGCTATGAAAGCTTTTGAAAATAAAGAGTTTGACGCCATTGAGATTGTGTATAGCGAATTTAAAAATGCAGCAACTCAAGAATTTAAATCAGAGCCTTTCTTGCCTATTCCAAAAATGGTCAAGAAAGCGAATGCTAAAAAAACAGATTTCATTTTTGAACCACAAAAGGAAGCTTTAGTGGCAGAATTGATGCCTAAAATATTGAACACCCAATTATTCAAAGCTGTTTTGGATGCCAATGCAAGTGAGCATGGCGCTAGAATGACTGCGATGGATAAAGCAAGTGAAAACGCCAACGAATTATTGAAATCATTGAAAATATCTTATAACCGTGCAAGACAAGCGGCCATTACGACTGAATTAACAGAGATCGT
>CAXNMZ010000032.1:0-15099 GCA_964203125.1 Chitinophagales bacterium
GTCAAATCTGTGGTATAGTTATAGAAGTAAAAGGGATACGTTATGCAGAAGCTGCTCATATTAAACCATTAGGTTCACCTCATAATGGTACAGATACACCAGATAATCTAATATGCTTATGCCCTAATCATCATGTAATGTTAGATAAAGGTATTTATAGTATAGATAATGAATTAAACCTAGTAGGCATAGAAGGCAAGATTTCATTAAAGAGTAATCATGTACTTAATGCAGAGAATTTAGAGTACCATATTAACCATATTTATCTTGGTTAGTTATACAGAATTAGTAATTATCAAGTATTTTTAATTATAAATAAATCCACTAACGGTGTACTATAGGTGGACTAGTAATAAGTTAAAGGTGGACAGAGTTTGGTATAATGACACAACAGACGGTAGTTCAGTTGGTTAGAATGCCGCCCTGTCACGGCGGAGGTCGCGGGTTCGAGTCCCGTCCGGTCCGCTTTAAAACAATTAACCCCTTGATAATCAAGGGGTTTTTTTATGTCTGTAGCTGAAAGTGTAGCAAACGGGTTGTTTCTAGACTAAGTTAAAACACGATTTAATTTATTCTTTTAATTTATATATGGAAGGAATTATTTCACCCATAAAGTTTTATTGTTTACCATAACGTCATCCCAGTTATAGAGTATGTCCCACCAATTTTCTAATTTGTATGTTTTATTATCTCTAAAATATTTGTAATCAATATTATTTTTATACCCAGGGATGGATTGAAACCAATAAACCATCCATTTAAATTGATCATTTTGATCTATTGAGGAAATTGTCAATTTAGAAGTAGCTGGATAATTATACTTTCTGTCAAACCATGTTTTAAAATTAATTGACTTTTTTATTCCACCTGAAGGCTGCCAATTGTCAATATCAGATTCCACAAATTCACTTCTCGAATATTCATAATCTTTTGTTGCATTAGGAGGAAAGTGTGTATTGCCAGATCTACCAGAGGGTGACTTGGTAGGTGAAGAAGTTTTCTCGCCTACGAATAAATTTCTAAATATTGATTGATCTTTTTCTAATCCACCAACTACACCATCATCAATATGAGTAAATTGTCTTTCTATTTGATGACCTTTATTATGAATATTTTCAGCAAAGCTTCTATGTAAATTAAACCCATAAACTACATAAGTTTTTTTGTATTTTGGTAGGTTTAATAATCTCGCAGAATTAGAAACATCATAAGGATTATAGGGACTTGACATCCTAGATTCTGAAACGTTAATAAAATTAGCTGGATCTAAATTTTCAGTTTTCACAACTGGATATTCAGAACTTAATGGCCTAAGTGAAAACCAAACCTCTTTAACACCTAAATTATTAACAAGATTTTCTAACTCAAGACTAGAAAAAATATCAGAAAAATCTGGCTCGTACACAGGTGTAGCGCTATTATCTGCTGTTTGTCCTCTTTTAATTTCATAGATATTAAAATATTTTACAACTTTTATACCCACATAAGGTATGGCAGTACTGTCAGCGAAACCTCTATATTTAGACCCTTCTTCAAATCCAAATTTTGTTAATTTTAAATTATCTAATGTGCTGATTTTTAAATTATCTATAGTAATTGGATCTAAACTTCCATTGTTAGGTTGCTTTTTTGTATCTATATCAATACCATTTTGAGTAGCGTAGTAATTTATTATAACAACTGGGACAATAAGTTTACTGCCACTTACAGGTGTAGTTAAATAAGAATCTATAACTTTTATTTCTTCAAATCTAGATATATATAGAGTATCTTTTATACTTAAATTATTATAATTAATGTTTAAGATAATATTCCCTGATTGAGCACCAACAAGGTTTTTATCAGAAAGGACATTTACGCCAGTGCTAGAAGTGATAATTTTAACACTATCACTTAAATCAATCATTGCACCATTAGAATAAATGCCTTTAACAATATATTTATGCTTTTTTGATATTATTAAAGTATCCAAAAGATTTTCAATCTTTAAAGACGTAATCGCCATTTTTTCAAAAGTACAAGTCAAGTTAATAGGCTTAGAAACTACTAAATCCAAAGGTGTCTTAGAAGTTGTATCGTCACCAGACCATTTTTTAAATTGAAACCCAGCACTAGGCTGTGGCGTTAATCTGACAGTTGTTCCTGACTTGTAATTTGTTGATGCAGCTGCAATTTTAATGATTTCTTCTTTTACAGTTCCAGACCCAACTATAGTTAAACTTAATGGATATTCTCTTTTTTCGAAAACTGCAGTTACTGTTTTATCTATATCCATTAATACATTTGCAGGATTAGTCGTTCCAGTAAATCCACCAGACCATTCTTTAAAAATATATTCTGCAGAAGGAGTTGCAGTTAGCTTCACGTTAGATCCCATTGCGTATGTCCCAGAACTTGGAGTTACTGATCCACCAACTTCTGGCATTACATTTACTGTTAATTGTTTTTGTGGGACATCTTTTTTGCAGGTAGCAAATAGAATTACAACGCCCAAAGCGAAGATTACTTTTTTCATAGATTAAGTTTTAATCTATCCTTTGGGGGCAGTGTAAAGATAGAAATATATCTTAAAGAAAAAACTAATATAAACATGTAGCAGAATCTGTAGCTACTACCCCCTATTTAACCCTATTTGGGGCGTATATAGCAAGAAAAGTATAATTATAACTCCTTTATATCTGATAAATTAGATGGTTTGAGATTAGCTTGAATTAAGTGAGAACTCTCCGTCCGGTCTGGTTTAAAACACTTAACCTACTGATTTTCAAATGTTTATTTTGTGCTATAGCTAAAAGTGTAGCAAAGGATTTATTTCTAGCCTATTTATAATATTTATCTCTTAAGCTTTTTGCATAGGGGTCAAATTGATAATAGTCCTTTTCCACAAACTTATTACCTATTCTAATAAATACAGACTTAGTTAATAGTTCATTATTCTGTAGCGAATAATATGGAGTTATGGCTGAGTTTATATAGCTAATATCTTTTAATCCATCCCCATTTAAATCGCTATAAACTAAACGTGTTTTATATTGTGGTCGTGAAATTGTATTCAAGTTATATTCAACTAAACTATTATCCATTACAAAACTTCCATCACTCTGCTGTAAATAAATTACTATATTCCACTGACTATATTTCACTGAGTTAATTGCAATAATATCTAATCTTCCATCTCCATTTAAATCATCCACTTTATAATCAAAATAGTTGATTCCTGCATTTATTTGATTTGAGTATAAAGGTAATTTAATGACACCTGTTTCATTGAATCTTCCCTTTCCTTTATTTAGAAGTATCCTTTGTTGGTCTTTATTCCCATTGGGCTGAATACCATTTTCTCCTACTGCTAATAATAAATCTTTTTGTCCATCTTTGTTAACATCTAAAAATACCCCTCCATAAACAGCGCCTGCACCTGATGGTACCACTTCTCCAAATCCATTATCTGAGGGATAATTTTTTGTGTCAGATGAAAAATGTGCAAAATTGATGTTTGTGAAATAGGGGAATGTATTGATCCCCCAGAATATGTATGAATGAGAATTGGCAGAAACAAATAAATCGGGCAGACCATCTCCAGTAACATCTTCTACATCGCCCCACTCATGTCCAAATTGATTGGCTAATGATTTGGGTTCTAAATCTAATTTAGTAATATCATAACCGCCTTTACCATCGCTTAAGCATATAGAAACAGGCTCATTTGGGTTTGAATCACTTGCTTCGTCTCTCATTCCGTGTATTACTATGTCAACATAATTATCTGAATTTAAATATACCGGTGTTACTAATCTGGGATGACCTACATTATTTGTTTTATCATTAATTAAGTTTTTTTCTTCAAAAATTTTTGTAATTGGATTCCAAATTAAAAAAGCGAGGGTTGCTTTTATTTGGCCACCAAAAGTCGTACCACCATTAAATACGTCCATATAACCATCATTATTAAAATCACCATTACAAATAGCTTCTGTCCAAACAGCATATGCACCTGATGGGTGGTGATTTTCGTAATTTTTTTGAAAGACAGCAACAATTAAATCTGAAGGTAGTATTGAGTTTTCCCAATAATCAGTACCTAGTTGCCTAGCATTTGCAGCTACCTTATACCCCATAAACCTTCCTAATGGATTATTAACTACCGAAATAGATTTATTAAGTGTATTAGTTGAAGTTGATTTAGAGGTAACCGTTACTAATAATGAATATGTTCCAGATTTTTTCAATCCTGGTATGCTCAAACTTAAACTTGAAACAGATAAACTAGTATCTAATTTAAAGATTTGTTTAGAACTATCTGTCCAATTCACCAATATTGAATAAAGTAGTCCTGTAGAAGGTAGTTTTGAACTAACAGATACAACTAGAGGTAATGTATCAGCAACATTATAGGTTCCAGTATCAAGGTTTGTTGTGAATTTAATTGCATCTTCCTGAATAGCTACCACAGGTGGTGTAACAGGTACTTCTGTTTTACTACACGCAAATAAAAATAAAATACCCAAAGCAAAGATTACTCTTTTCATAGTTTAAGTTTTAAGCTATCCTTTGGGGTATTGTAAAGTTAGAGATATAATCAATTCACTTCGTGTAGCATAATCCGAAGCTACTACCAAAGCCCTATATTTTTATGAGTTAGCGGCATTTTCGTTTAAAATACAAGCCAAAAAAAAGACCCTTATTGCTAAGGGCCCTTTCTTCGTATTTTATACCAACTTAAAAATGCTTATTCTTTTGATGCAGAAGCGGCATTAATTAGTCCAGTTACATCAAAATATTCGTCCGCATCAATAATTTTATGGTCTTTATTGAATTTGTACACCGCATAAAACTTTTGATTAAATTTTACACCGTTTGCAATTGATTCAGACTGCCATCTTACATATGTTCTAACACTACCATCTGCTTTCATAGAAGCTGGATCCAATCCTGGTAACATCACTTCAACATTTGCATTTACATTCTTAAGCATTTTAAGGAAATTAGCAAGTCTTTCTAACATTGCTTCCTTGCCTATAGCTACTGTATCATTGATACCAGGACTATGAAATTGAATAGTATCAGCAATATAAGTTGCAAATTCAGTTAAGTCGTTTTTAGCAAATGCTTTAAAGCCCGCATCTACCACTTTTGAATTTTCTTTGAAATCAGCCATCATTGCATCATCTGAATTAGCACTTGTTGTTGCTTGTGGATTTGTACAAGCAAATAATGAAATGGCTGTTGCCATTACTAATATTATTTTTTTCATAAATTATTTTTTTTTATTTAGCATCATAGATTACTTGTTCCCATAGAATCTTACCGTCTTTGATAGCAAAAGATGCGAAAGTTAGTGATGAACTTACCTCTCCTGTTTTAGATGTGTTTTTGAAATTAATCCAAGCATGACCCCATTTAATTCCTTCATATTGTCCATCAGTGGTTGGAACTGTCACAACCTCATAATTTGGTGTACCTGCATCTACAACAACACCTGAAGTTTCTCTTTGTTTTTTAAATAATTCAAGTCTATCAGACATTTTCATTGCAACTGAATCATTATTATGCCATGATTTCGCTGTATCGCTAAAGCAAGATGCAACTGTTGCCCAATCACCATTGCTATAGGCTGTGATTGCTTTTTTCATTAAATCCACTTCTGGACCTTCTTTTACACAACTAGATGTAGCAGTGTCAGTTGAAGCAGTTTTTTCGCCTGGTGTTGTACAAGCAAAAATAGATGTAGCAAGCATTGCTACTAGGATTGTTTTTTTCATGTTTTATTTATTGATTTTATATAAAAAAGAGTTTATTTATCGATATTCATTACATTCAATAACATAATTGACCTTTTCAAATCTCTGTAGGTTACTAATTGATTGTATTCAGTTTGATCCTGAGGTGTAAATTTTAGATCTGATGCACTAGGTGTAGAAAATTGATCGATATTTTTGAATACATGTGATATGATATTTGAAATATCAACATCTACCCCGCCACCCCCTACTACATGCGAAAAATAAAATGCATCTTTCCCTTTTTTGTCAATCATATTTTGATGCCATTTTTTGCTAAATTTGATTTCAGCATCTACATATTTATCACTCTTTGACTTTATAAATACCATATTACCAATACTTTTTCCTGGAACCATTTCAAATGCAGGATCGCTCAAAGCTAAATCCAGTTGTAGAATTAAACTCCTTACCATTGTTCTTGTTGACAATGTAGAACTAGCCATTATCTTATAATCTTCGGGGTATTTTGCCTTAAAATCATCTGTAGATATACTTTTGCCTAAACCTAGTGCATCAGCATAGCTGTTATAGCTTGTAGTTACAATATAGTCAAAGTCAACATTACTTCCTGGCAATACTTTCCAAACTCTATGTAAATTAATAGCACCTGCTTTAATGAGTTCTTTATGATAGTTAATCCAAGACTGTTCTAATTTTTCATAGTCTTGTCCAGGAAGCACTTTCATAAACTCATATTTAATAAAGTTTTTTTGTTGTGCATTCAAAGAAACAATAGTAAATAAAACGACTACTGTTAGCATGATTTTCTTCATAATTATATTTTTTATGTTATAAATATATGTATCTTTTTGATACTAAAAAATATTTTTAGTGCTAAAAAAAGGGCTTCTTATCAAGCATTAACCTTTTCTAATCCTACCCAACATTGATAATTATTGCATCATTTTAAGAATTCCTTCAGAACATAAATGCGATAATAAATGGAACTTAAGTTAAGAATAAATCAATGAATTACAAATATTTATAATACAAATTTGTTCCAATCTATCTTATTGGAACATTTTGATCGCTATGCATTAACCTAAACGTTAAATTAATACGCATTTGTTTGATGCGCGTAGTCTTTGGCAGAGAATGATACCAATATTGCTGGATAGGACCTTTCATATCTAATAAGGAGCCATGGGCTAGTTCAATGTCTAAACGTTCATTTGTTTTGGCATGCTTAAAAGCAAATTTGCGAACAGCTCCAAAACTCAAAGAAGCGATCGACGACCCTTCAACAATTTCTTTTTCATTGTCTTTATGCCATCCCATCCCCTCCTCGCCTTCATGGTATAAATTGAGTAAACATGCATTGTAACTCGCTCCTTTAATGGCTTCTACTTTTTGTTTGATTCCAAGTAAAGCTTCTGTCCAATGTAATCCTGATTTTTTGACCCCAGCATAGGTATAGCTTATGCCGGCATCTGCATACCATGCCACTTTTCGCTTGGTCATAATTTTTTTACCAAACATCAGCACTTCGTCTTGTTTCCAAGGGATGATTTCAAATAGATCCTTACAAATCCCATTTGCTTCTTGTTCATTAAATATCGCTCCATGGTAGATGGCAATACCATCATAGGGCAATAGGTTTTCTGGCTCAAAAAGAAAGGACATGTTTGAATGAATTATTTTAATGTCTGCAGGATCCATTTTGGATTCGCAGTATCTGAAACAAACTGACCCAAAACTTTTGAAGGTTTATTTGTAATCAATTGCAGTGAATCTGAGCTTGGTACTAATCTTAATCGATATTTTTTATTGTACACAATGCCTTTTGGCGAACTTAATTTTTTATATAAATACTTCATATAATGTTCAGGCACCAAAGATTTAATGGTATTATACCTAGATGGTAAATTGACGCCAATTGCCATCGCAACTTCATCCAACATGTCAATGCAGTTAATAATTAAGGTAAAAGCAGGTGGATTTGCCGTCCATCTTTCCAGAACAGCTTTTGCTTCATAAAAAGCTGCTTCATCTACAATAAAATACATGTCTCCATTGGGTGGAATATGTTTTAAACAATTAGAATCGTTTTTTACCACGCCAATCGGGATAGGAACAGTTCCAATTGTTTTAGGATAATAACCGTAGACTTTAAAATCTTGTTTCTCTGCAGTTTTATTTTCTTGTTGATACAAAATCACAAAGGCATGCCCTGTATAGGTATCATTCCTTACAGCTAAACCAACTATATACTTTTTATCAGTGGTATCTGTCCTTAAATCAATCTCAAGTTTTTGTGCATCTACCTGCGTAAAACCTCCAATCCAAAAAAAGCAGACTACTAAAAAAAATAATGGTTTCATTCAATCAAAATATTACTTCCTAGGCATCAAATTTGTTTGTTGTGCCGCATTTAAAGCAAAAGTAGCAACAATTGTGGCAATTTGTTTTAAATCATCTTGCATTAAATGGTCGTACACATCCATATTGCTATGGTGTGTTCTAGTACTGTATTCAATAGGATCTTGAATGAACTGAAACCCAGGTAAACCAACTCCATCAAATGCAATATGGTCTGTACTTCCGGTATTGCTCAAAGTCACCGTCTTGGCACCCAAATCGTTGAAAGGTGTTAACCATGTTTTGAAAATGGCTGCTGCTGCAGTATTGCCTTGTGCATAAATACCACGAATTTTTCCAGTGCCATTGTCAATATTAAAATAGGTAGAGAATTTTTGATGCGCTGCATTAGGTTTGTTATTTGCATCCATAAATGTATTTTTCACATAAGCTCTTGAACCCAACAAGCCTTCCTCCTCTGCACTCCATAATCCAATGCGGATGGTTCTTTTAGGACTAATCCCCGCTGCTTTGATAATACGCATTGCCTCAATCATCACTGCCGATCCAGATGCATTGTCTGTTGCACCTGTTCCTGACTGCCATGAATCCAAATGCGCTCCAATCATCACCACTTCGTCTTTCAATAATGGATCTGTTCCAGGAATTTCTGCAAGCACATTGTATCCTTGTAAATCCTTTGTATGAAATTTAGTTTTGACATCCAAATCCGCTTTTACAGTAGTGCTAGATTTAGCCAATCTTAAAAAAGTATTGTAGTCTTCTACTGACATCGCCAAATCTAAAAAATTTGCAGGATCTGTCCCTTTATATGCACCACCCCCTTGTGCAAAAATTGTACCATCGTGATTTCTTGTAGCCGTTGTTAACATCGCTACTGCACCTTCCTCAATTGCCATTGCCTTTAATAAATTAAGGACTCTTTGTGGCCCTGCCCTTTGAGCTTGCATCTCGCGCATACGTCTTTGTTGCGCAGTATCTGGTGTTCTTGATATTGCTGGTGCTACAGCAGCTTCCATAGCAGCTAAGGCTTCGTCGGTATATCTTTCAGCGTCAGCTTTAAAACTTTGCTTGTAGATATTTTCTTGATCTAAAATAATGATCTTCCCTTTTAATTGTCCTTTAAATACTTGTAAAGCAATAGAGTCTTTTGCATCTACCACAATGATGGTCGCATTTTTTAACCCATTGGTGCCTGCAGTCCAAGACTTAGGCCAAGCTAACAATGGCTTATAATAAGGTGCAGTCATTGCAAAATACATTTTCTCTAAATCCCAACCTTTTCCAAATTCACCCCATGGTTCAATAGTTGCATTCACTGCCCCATTTTTAGTTAAAACTTCTTTAGCATAATTAGCCGCCCTTGCATATCCTTCTGAATTCGCCAATCTATTGCCACTTTTATCTGTTAAATTAAAAGCGATATCCATAACCTGTGATTTTTCCAATCCTTCTGTTCTGATTTTTTGAATGGTTGCAGGATCTAATTGCGCCATAACTGAAAATGGTATCACAGCTGCAAGGATGAAACCTTTAATAACTAAGTTTTTCATGGTAGGTCTTTTGATGATTTGAACAATCAATTTAAGTAAAAGCCTGCATTATCATTCACCTTTTATCCAATTTTATAACTTAAACCATATTTTATTTTGATAACAGTGAAATAAATCGGAATTTAATACCTAAATATAGCCTTATGCAAAAGAGACAATTTATCAAAGACCTTGTATTAACTGGAATCACTATGCCTTTAGGATTAGGTGGAATGGCAAAAGCTTTTGCAAGCCAAGTTGAAAAATCTCCCTTAGCGCTTGCAGAGGACAATACATTTTGGGAGCAGATACGTCAACAATATATCCTTAAGCCAGACTATATTAACCTAGAAAATGGCTACTATAATTTTCTGCCTCAACCCATACTGAATAAATATATCGAGCATATCAAAGAAATCAATTACCAAGGTTCTTATTATATGCGTACGGTGCAATGGGACAACAAACAAAAATCTGTGATTGCATTGGCCAAGATTGCAGGATGTAGCCCCGAAGAATTAATCATTACTCGAAACACAACTGAGTCTTTAGATACCATCATTGGTGGCATTCATTGGCAGGCTGGGGACGAAGCTATTATGGCAGAGCAAGACTATGGTGCCATGTTAGATATGTTTAAATTAGTGAGCGAAAGACATGGTGTAGTCAATAAAATGATTTCTGTTCCCAATCATCCAAAAGATGATGCAGAGATTGTTGACCTTTATAAAAATGCCATCACAAAAAAAACTAAAGTGATATTAGTGAGTCATATGATTAACATCACTGGTCAAATTTTACCGATCAAAAAAATCAGTGAAATGGCCCACCAATATGGGGTACAAGTGATGGTAGATGGCGCACATGCTTTTGCACATATCCAATTTAGTATTGATGATTTAGGCTGTGATTATTATGCAGCATCCTTGCATAAATGGCTAAGTGTGCCATTAGGTGCAGGCATACTTTTTGCAAAAAAAGAACATATCAAAAATATATGGCCGCTTTTTGGAGACAATGAAAAAGATGCAAATAAGATTAAGCGTATCAACCATACCGGAACCCATCCTGTACATACAGACTTAACCATACCAGATTCCATTGCTTATTATCAAATGATTGGCCCAGCGAAAAAAGAAGCCAGGTTAAGATACTTACAACAATATTGGACCAGCAAAGTAAAGGACGTCCCTAATATTATTTTAAATACCCCTACTACGCCAGATCGTTCATGTGCCATAAGCAATGTGGGCATTAAAAATATGAAACCAGCTATTTTAGCGGAGCGATTAATGAAGGAACACAAAATATTTACAGTGGCCATTGATTATGCCAATGTACAAGGATGCAGGATTACACCTAACCTATACACCACCACCAAGGAATTAGATGTATTTGTAGATGCTTTAAATACCTTGAGTAAAGCCTAAAATTGCACATTTGGTTCAATTTTATTAACATTCGTTCGTATTTGCGGTTTTTTGCCTAATTTAATAGTCTAATAACCGCATAATGCTGAAAAAAGAACGCCAAGAGTTCATTTTACACCAATTAAACTTGCATAATAAAGTATTATGTGCGGATTTGAGTCATATGATGGGCGTATCGGATGACACCATCAGAAGGGATTTACAAGAACTTGCACAAGAAGATAAATTGATCAAAGTACATGGCGGCGCACTAAGCAAATCATTTCACACCGCGTTTGATAGAAAGATGGTGTACAATTTAGAGGACAAGCATATCATCGCACAAAAAACTGCAGCACTGGTTCAAAGTGGTATGTATATTTTAACATCAGGCGGAACATCCATTTTAGAATTTGCGAAATCATTAGACCCAAATTTAAATGCCACTTTTTTTACTTGTAGCCTCAATGCTGCCATTGAATTTGCACACCACCCTAGTATAGAAGTCGTGATGATTGGAGATAAGGTTTCAAAAGATTCCATGTTAACCACAGGCGCTAGTGCGGTGCAAACCATCGAATCAATTCAAGCAGATTTATGTATTCTAGGTATCAATTCTTTAGACACTCAATTTGGACTCAGTGAAAACGACTGGGAAGTAGTTCAAATAAAAAAGGCAATGATTAAAGCTTCCAAAAAAACAATTTGCATCGGCATTTCTGAGAAATTAAATTCTCAGCAAAAAATTAAAGTAGCCAACCTCGACGAGATTGATATTTTAATTACAGAATTGAATCCCAACGATTCAAAACTGTTGCCATTTAAACACAAGGGATTAACCATTTATTAATAAAAAAAATCAGTTATGAGACTAAAAAAAACAAGCAAGCTATATTTAGCAAAGCTTATGATGATTTTGGTTTTGCTGTCTGGTTTTTGTATCGACGCAATTGCCCAAACTATTGTTAGCGGTAAAGTATCGAATCAAAAAGACAACAGCGGAATCGAAGGGATTTCAATCGTTATCAAAGGAACACGAAATGGTGTTTATTCAGATAACGTTGGCGGCTTCTCTTTAAAATTAAACAACAACAATGCAGTTACATTGGTAGCCAGCGGAGTTGGTTTTAAGACACAAGAGTTGAATGTGGATCCAAGCAAAATGGCTACTGGATTGAACATTGTTTTAACAGAACAATATTCAAAATTAGATGAAGTAGTGGTTACTGGTACATCTGCAGGAACGACTAAGCGTCAATTAGGAAGCTATATTAGTAGTGTGAATGCGGATGAATTAACAAAAGGTGCTACTGGAAACGTATTAGCAGCTTTACAAGGTAAGACTGCCGGTGCACAAATTATCCAAAACAGTGGAGATCCTGCTGGTGGTATGTCAGTTCGTTTAAGAGGTATCAGTTCTGTATTATCTTCTTCTGAGCCTTTGTACATTGTTGATGGAGTGATCATTAACAATGCAACTAATAGAGTCACTAACACTTCGAGCAACTATGATGGTGGTAATTTTGTTGGAAGCATTGGCCAAAACAGAATGGTAGACATCAACCCTGCCGACATCGAAAGAATTGAAGTTTTGAATGGCGCTGCAGCAGCTGCTACTTATGGTAGTAGAGCGAATGCCGGTGTGATTCAAATTTTCACAAAAAGAGGTAAATCAGGTGCAGCTAAAGTAAGTTTCTCAACTACTTACATGAATAGCAACCTAAGAAAGAAATTAGACGTCAATAATTCTCCTATTAAATTCGGTGGTCCAACAGATGGTCCAGGTGCATTGACACAAGATATCTTAACGCCAGCTGCAACGAATACAACTAGTGTAACGCGTTATGACTACCAAGATTATATTTTCCGTAATGCTTCTGGTACAGATAACACTGTTTCGGTAAGTGGTGGAAATGATAAAACAAAATACTATTTTGGTGGATCTTATTTTTATAATCAAGGTATCATCCAAAATACAGATTTTCAAAGATTTAGCTTTAGATCAAATATTGATCAAGTGATCAATAAGTGGTTGAGTATGAATTTGGGTTTAAACTATACCAATTCATCTGCAAATGAAAAGCCTGATGGACAATCATTCTTCTCTCCTACTAACTCAGTGACCATTATTGGTAACTTCCATGATATATGGACAAGAGATGCCAATGGTAATATTAAAGCAGTTGGTGAAAGAGGTAGAGTAAACCCTGTATCTGTTATAGAAGATATCAAACAAAGACAAACAACCAATCGTTTAATTGGAAGCTTTGGAATGAAAATGAAAGCTGCTAAGGGCTTGACTTTTGATTACTTAATGGGTATCGATAATTATGCACAAAACGGAACCACTTATATTCCTCCATTTGCATACAATGCAAGTCCAGGATTCTTTGGTGGTGGTGCAACTTTGGATCCTACACAAAATGGCTACTCAAGTGTTGGTACTAATAATTTCTTCCAAATCAACCATGATTTAACTGGAAATTATACAGTAGAAATCACTAAAGATTTTAACTCAACTACTCAAGTTGGTTTCTCTCAACAGTATGAAAAAAGTAACTACGCTTTAATTCAAGGTAGAGGTTTTGCTCCTTTCATTGAGACAGTAAACGGTGCTTCTACCCCATTACCTGGTGTAGATGATCGTAGTGAGATTTCAATTTCTGGTTTATATATCCAACAAAACTTTAAGATCAAGAATCAATTTTTCTTAACAGGTGCTGTTCGTCGTGATGCATCTAGTGTATTTGGTGCGAACCAACGCAATCAAATTTATTCTAAAGCAAGTGCGAGTTATGTAATTTCTAGTACTGATTTTTGGAATGAATTAGCTATTGCTAAAGCATTTGATTTAGTGAAAGTTAGATTAGCTTATGGTGAAAGTGGCAACTTAACTGGTATTGGCGCTTATTCAAGATTCAATACTTATAGTTCTAACTCTTTCTTAGGTAGAAGTGCATTGAATTCAAATTCAACACTTGCGAATGAAAATGTAAAACCAGAAAGACAATCAGAGATTGAATATGGTCTTGATTTAGGTATGTTGAATAACAGAATTGGATTAACAGTAAACGTGTACAATAAAAAAGTAACCGACTTATTAATTAACAGACAATTAGCTCCAACCAATGGTTTTGCTAGTTTGTTAGACAATTTTGGTGCTTTAGAAAACAGAGGTTACGAGGTTATGTTGACTTTAGTTCCAATTCAAAATAAAAATTTGAAATGGGAGATGACCACTATTTATAATAGAAACAAAAATA
This sequence comes from Chitinophagales bacterium, assembly GCA_964203125.1. Classification (GTDB taxonomy): domain Bacteria; phylum Bacteroidota; class Bacteroidia; order Chitinophagales; family Chitinophagaceae; genus Sediminibacterium. The sequence continues at coordinate 14,307 of CAXNMZ010000032.1, forward strand.
AAGCAACTAAAATTGGACAAGCTTTAACACTATTCTCTACGAACTCTGGTACACCAATTGGTATTGTTGAAGGCCAACCAATCGGTATTTTCTATGGTACTTATTTTGCTAGAAATGCAGATGGAACATTTATTGTGAATGCAGGAAATATTCCTCAAACTGCAAGAGGTACTCAAACTAGTGTATTGAACCCTACCGAAAATTTAAATAATTCAGGTAGTGTATTGAGAAGAGTGATTGGAGACCCTAATCCTGATTACACAGCAAGTTTAGTGAATGAAGTAAGTTACAAGAAATGGAATTTCCGTGCTCAATTAGATGCGGTTCAAGGCGTAGATGTTTTCAATGCCGATTTCAGAACTAGACAAGGTGTTGGTAATGGTAAAGAAGCTGAAAAAGAGCAAAGAGGTATATTACCAAGAGGTTATATTAGTGGTATTTATGCAATTGAAGAATGGAGAGTAGATGATGGCTCATTTGTAAAATTGCGTGAATTATCTATAAGCTACAATGTTGGTAAATTAAAATTCATCAATAACCTTAGCATTAATTTTAGCGGAAGAAATCTTATTTCATGGGATAATTACAATGGATATGATCCAGAAGTTAACTCTGGTGGTCAAAGCACTTTGTTAAGAGGTATTGACTTTGGTGCTACACCTATCCCTCGTACTTTCAGTTTTGGTATCAAAGCTGATTTTTAATCTTTAATTCAATAAATCAAGAAAAATGAAAAAGATACAATATATATATCAATTCGCTTTCTTACTGGGGATACTGTCCCTTGCTAGTT
>CAXNMZ010000033.1:0-14975 GCA_964203125.1 Chitinophagales bacterium
AAAAATGCTTGCTTTTTTCTCTGTTGTTAAGTTAGACATTGTGGAACTTCTTTTATTGTAGTTAACAATTAACTACGGTTTTGTTTTGTTTATTTCGGCTGCAAAGATAGGGATAAAAACGTAACTAAATCAATAGTTTAGTCAAATATTTCTACGTTTTTAGGGTATTTTGCCCTGTTGAAAACGAATAATTTGTCTTCAAAACTAGCTGCATAGTTGATAGATAGCACTTTAACGTCTGTAATATTTTTGCTTTTATCTAAAATGATGGCATTTGCAAGGGCTGATTTAACCTTGTCAATGATTAAAGTGACTTTCTGAAAGCCTTTTTTACGATCTATAGGGAATAACTCGATGGTTGCAGTATTGTTATTTTGAGCTAATAATTTGAAATTGAAGTCTTTATCATAGCTACCTGATAATAATTTCTGTGGACTTAAGGTTTGTTCCGTTTCAGCTAAACTAGACTTAGAAATGGTGTTTAACCCATCAAAGTTGAATATAGAAGTGCCATCACATAGGATCTCTAATTTACCCTCATTGAGGAGGTATTTCTCGCCCTTCATCTTTAATTGGATCATCTTGGTCCCCAATGCCTTTCCTTTGTTGTTTTTAGACACCAATTGGATCTTTACCAGTATCCCATTAGACATTTTCACTTTAACCCCTACTTTGTCCAAAATGGCCTTTGCATTAGGGTCTTTTTGGGCTTGAACTTGAAAAGTCATCAGACTGAGTAAAAAGATAAAAACTATTCTCATATTAGGTTAATTAGGGGCTTAGGGGGTTCTAATGTTTAGAATGTCAAAAATAAAGAATCCATATGGATTATGATAAATTTTGCAAGAAATCATATAATTCGGCATCAGATTTGTATAACACCTCTCTTGGTTTACTGCCCTGACTTGGTCCAACGATACCTGCAGATTCTAGTTGATCCATTAACCTACCTGCTCTATTATAGCCCAATTTCATTCTTCTTTGAATGAAAGAGGTGGAACCTACTTGAGCACTTACAATCAATTTAGCAGCGTCTTCAAATAAACTATCTCTGTCTCCCGCATCAAAACCTGATGCCTCTAAATCTTTATCGTCTATGTATTCAGGTAATAAGAAAGCCTCTGGATAGCCTTTTTGTTCAGCGATAAAATTACAAACACGATCTACTTCTGGGGTATCTACAAAAGCACATTGTAGACGTGTAATTTCTCCATTAAAGCTCACCAACATATCTCCTTTACCAATTAATTGCTCTGCACCTCCAGCGTCTAAAATAGTACGGCTATCAATTTTACTTGAAACCTTAAATGCGATACGTGCAGGGAAATTCGCTTTGATGATACCTGTGATGATATTCACAGATGGTCTTTGCGTCGCAATGATTAAGTGAATACCCACTGCTCTTGCTAACTGCGCTAGACGTGCAATAGGCATCTCCACTTCCTTACCAGCTGTCATAATTAAATCTGCAAACTCATCCACAACCAATACGATGAATGGAAGGTATTGATGTCCTTTTTCTGGATTTAATTTTCTAGATGTAAACTTCTCATTGTACTCTTTAATATTTCTACATCCAGCTTCTTTCAATAAATCATAACGATTGTCCATCTCGATACAAAGTGCGTTCAATGTATTGATTACTTTTTTGGTATCCGTAATAATTGCATCTTCTTCTCCTGGTAATTTAGCTAGGAAATGTTTTTCAATCACACGGTATAAACTCAATTCCACTTTCTTTGGATCCACTAAGACAAACTTTAATTGAGAAGGATGCTTCTTATATAATAATGATACAAGGATGGCATTCAAACCAACTGATTTTCCTTGTCCTGTTGCTCCTGCCATTAATAAATGTGGCATCGCTGCAAGATCCACAATGAAATTTTCATTATCAATTTTTTTACCAATGGCAATTGGTAATGAATGTTGGCTCGTTTGAAACTTCTCACTTGCCAATAATGTTTTCATACTCACAATCGACTTTCGAATATTAGGCACTTCAATACCAATTGTGCCTTTACCAGGAATAGGTGCAATGATACGTATACCCAAAGCAGCTAAACTTAAAGCAATATCGTCTTCCAAGTTTTTAATTCTACTAATACGCACACCTGGTGCAGGGACAATCTCGTATAAGGTAACTGTTGGGCCAACTGTGGCAGAGATACGTTGGATAGCGATATCATAATTTTTTAAAGTAGCAATGATCTGATTTTTGTAGGTCTCCAATTCTTCTGGATCTTGTACAATTTTTTCAGAGCCATGTGTCTCCAATAAATTAATATGTGGATACTTGTAATTTTTTAAATCTAAGGTGGCGTCATATTTGGTAGTTAAACTTCCAACAGCGGCTACAATTTTTTCCTTAGGTACTTCGTTGATTTCTAAATCTAGGTCATCTAATAATTCATCATCAATGTCCAAATCCTCATCATCGGGCTCGTCTTCATCATCACTCGCTGTGCGCGAGTTCTCCTCAACTAATGGAGTTTTTTTTTCATCCCCAAGCTCTTCGTTTAAAGACAATTCATCTATAAATAATTTTGGACCTAGTTCCCCCAGTGCTTCATCTGTCTCATCCATTTCTGGCATGATGACTGAAACACCTGAAGTATTTTCTTTTAATGAATTGCCAGTGGGAATATTTGCTTCTGTTGGTGCAGGATTATTTAAATCCCATTCTTGCTTCACTGCTTCCTCTGTATCCTCACTTACAAAATCTGGTGCTTTTTTCTTTGGAATTAAAAAATCAAAATTAGGTATATTAAAACTTGGATTAAATCTCCATATAATATAACTAAATCCTGCGATCAATAAAATGGCACCGGTACCAAAGCGTCCTACAAATTTGATTAACCAGCTACTAGAATATTCCCCTAAAGCGCCTCCCCATGAAAAGGGAGTGTTGGGTGTCAAATAAGCAAAGCAGGTGCTTAAAACTAAAAGACCCAGCAGCACATATCTTAAATTACGCAACAAACTAAAAATTGGTTTTGTGAAAAATAAATTCACACCTAATACAAAAAAGAAAGTACAAAACAAATAAGCAGCTATACCAAATCCGTTGAACATCATTTGATAAGCCACAAAAGCACCAAGATACCCTAGTAAGTTATTAGCCTTGACATCTTGGATTGAAAACAATTGGGTTCTCCATAATTGCACCATGTCTTGGTCTTCCTGCCAAGTAAATAAATACGACGTAAAAGCAACAAAAAGAAATAAGCTAATCAATAAGGAGACTGCGCCAAATATCTTAATTGTGCGTTCATCTTTGACCACTTCAGACACAAGTACATCTGCTTCTTTGTCCGGATTTAAATTCGGGGAATTGACCTTTGGTGTTGATTTGCTTTTAAGCGTATTTGCCATGAGGACAAATATAAAAAGAAATTAGCTACATATCTACTTTATTCAACCAAACCACCCTGGCCCAACTAGCCCAGCCTAACATGAAACAAAGTCCCCCCATCGGGGTAATTGGCCCAAGTATAAAAGACCAGCTTGGATGAATAACAGATAAAAGGGCTAGTCCATAAATGGACCCACTAAACAAAAAAGCACCTACTATGAAAAAATGAGCTGACCATCCTATCCCCTTGTTAAGGATATCATTGGTCTTGTTGAGTTGACCATAAATAGACAAGGCAATCAATGCCAATGCATGTATTAATTGATAACGTACCCCAGTCTCAAAACTCTGTAATTTCTCTGGGCTCAAAACCGATTTCAATGCATGTGCACCAAATGCACCAAGCAAGACGGAGATGATTGCAAAACCAATTCCCCAAAGTAAAATTTTACGATGCATGATTTTTTATTAACTTTTTTAACCCTGATTCATTGATCTGATCAGATGTTAAACGGTAATGTGCTTGTTTGTAAAAAGGATGTCTTTCCACTAATTTTTGTTCCAAAAAGGCTTTGAGTTCCATATCTGAAAGATGCGCAATTAAAGGACGATGTGCTTTTTCGTTGGATAATCTTTTTACCAATACATCGACAGTTTCATCCAGCCAAATCACGACTGCTTCTTTTTTCATCCAGTCTATATTCTCCTGAAAACAAGCAGCTCCTCCACCAGTAGCCACTACATATTTTTTCTTTTCTTTAAACCATTTTAAAATCGTAGACTCTGCTTTTCTAAAATACACTTCGCCATCTTCATGAAATATTTCAGCAATGGTTTTCTCTTCCTTCATTTCAATCAAAGCGTCTAAATCATAGCCTATAGATTTATTCCATTTTGCCATTTGCTTTAGCCAATAAGACTTTCCTGAACCCATCATCCCTATCAAAAATATTCGCTCTGCTCCCATAAATTATGTAAATGCGTTGAATCCTGTTATATCCATTCCAGTAATTAATAAATGAATATCATGCGTTCCTTCATAAGTGATGACACTCTCTAAGTTCATCATATGACGCATCACAGAATATTCTCCTGTGATACCCATACCACCTAACATTTGTCTAGCATCTCTGGCAATATTGGTAGCCATTTCGCAGCTATTTCTTTTAGCCATACTAATTTGAGCAGCAGTGGCACGACCTTCGTTCATCAATACGCCCAAACGCCAAGCAAGCAATTGCGCTTTGGTGATTTCAGTGACCATTTCTGCCAATTTCTTTTGTTGTAATTGGAATCCGCCAATTGGTCTACCAAATTGAACGCGTTCCTTACTATATCTTAATGCAGTATCATAACAATCCATTGCAGCACCAATTGTACCCCATGCGATACCAAATCTTGCTTTATTCAAACAACCCAGTGGCCCTTTTAATCCTTTGACATTTGGTAAAAGATTTTCCTTAGGCACTTTCACATTATCAAAAACCAATTCCCCGGTGGCACTCGCACGCAAGCTCCATTTGTTATGTGTTGTTGGAGTTGAAAATCCTTCCATTCCTCTTTCAACAATGACGCCTACGATTTCTCCTGCTTCGTTCTTTGCCCATACAACTGCTACTTGTGCAAATGGCGCATTGCTGATCCACATTTTGGCACCATTTAAAATATAATGGTCACCTGCATCTTTGATATTTGTTAACATTCCAGAAGGATTAGAACCATGATCTGGTTCTGTTAATCCAAAACAACCCAACCATTCACCAGATGCTAATTTTGGTAAAAACTTTTTTCTTTGTGCTTCACTTCCATAGGCATAAATCGGAAACATCACCAAAGAACCTTGAACACTGGCTGTGCTTCTCACACCACTATCCCCTCTTTCCAATTCTTGCATCATCAATCCATAACTGATATAATCTAACCCACCTCCACCATATTCAGTAGGTACCGTTGGACCAAAACAACCGAGGTCACCTAATTGCTTTACAATTTGATTTGGAAATTCTGCCTTCTGCGCATACTCCTCAATGATGGGTGATATCTCTGTTTTCACATAGGTTCTTACTGCATCTCTAACCATTAAATTTTCTTCAGACATCAATTCGTCTAATTGATAATAATCTGGGGACTCAAACAAATCTGCTCTTACTGCCATGGTTTGTAATTTTATAATAATGATTTGGGCATAAAGGTACTAGAAAGCGCTTAATAAAGCCTTATTTTAAGGGTAATAATTAGCTGATTTATTCGCTTAATATAGCTTTCATTTCGGCTGCATAGCCTTTTGCTGCAATTGCTGCATCCTCTGCAAAATTAGCGCCGCTACTTGCAAAAATGATGGCCCTACTTGCATTGATGAGTAAGCCTACTTCATTGTTCTTGCCATAGGCTGTGACCTCAGACAAACTGCCACCCTGCGCACCCACTCCTGGCACCAACAAAAAATGTGCAGGTATTATTTTGCGGATGGATTCCAAATCATTGGCCTTGGTTGCACCCACTACAAACATCAATTGTTCAGGACTGCCCCAACTTGCTACTTGTTCTAAAACGGATTCATATAAGAATTGTCCGTTCGCCAATTTTTGTTGTTCAAAATTTTGACTTCCCGGATTAGATGTCAATCCCAAAACAATCGTCCACTTGTTTTGATACCCTAAAAAAGGATCAATGCTATCCTTGCCCATATAAGGTGCTACTGTAATGGCATCAAATGGAAGGGTTTCAAAAAATGTTTTTGCATATTGTGCGGATGTGTTTCCTATGTCGCCTCTTTTTGCATCCGCAATGGTAAAATGTGTTGAAGGAATATGTGCTAAGGTCGCTTCCATCGCTTCCCATCCTGCAATTCCCTGTGATTCGTAAAATGCGGTATTGATTTTATAACTCACACAATAAGGCGCGGTAGCATCGATGATGGCTTTATTAAAAGCAATGACCCCTGCTTTATTTTTTGGCAAGCCAGCGGGAAGTTTTTCAATATCTGTATCCAATCCCACACATAAGTAAGATTGCTTTGCTTTAATTTGGTCTACTAGAAATTGTTTAGTCATTTGTTTTAATTTTTCTTTACAAAAACTTGGTATCCCCAAGCTTTCATTGGCAAGGATTGAATGCCTGATAGTTTTTGCTTGGTAAATACTTCTTCGAATGAAGCTGGAGCTACACCTTCAACGATTGCTTGTTGAGGTTGATTGGATAAATTCAATACCACCACCACTTTATCTTGTCCATTGGTTCTTTCGTATGCCATGATTTTTTCTGGAAGATTCACTTTCAATCTTTTGAAATTCGCATTATCTGCAAAAGCAGTATTTGATTTTCTTAATTTCAATAGCGTCGTATAAAAATTAGCGCGTTCATATTTATTGAACTCAATGCTGTCTTTTTCAAAAAATGCCAATGGTCTTAGCACAGGCTCTTCTTGACCGCTATAAATTAAAGGCATTGTTCTGTTGTAAGTTTGTGTAAACACCGCAAATGGCGCATGAATGGCCCCTGGCATGGTTGCATAGTCTGCTTTATTCCAAGAGTTCTCATCATGATTGCTGGTGAAATACAATCTTTGCGCTCCTTGCATAAATTCCTTTTCTATGTTTTGCAAAACAGTATCCAAAGAAAAGATGTTTTTCTTCCCTGCTGCGATATCATTTAAAACATGGAACTCTTTCCAAGTATAAGTAGCATCAAAACCTGTCTCATGTAATTTTGCATCATCAGCTTCTGCTAATAAATATATGTTTCTTATATTTTTTAAAGCTGGAATGCATTTATTCCAAAAACTATAAGGAACACCCCAAGCAACGTCTACCCTGAATCCATCAATCTTTGTTGCGTTTAACCAATACTTCATGGTATTGATCATACTATCCTGCATGACAAGATTATTAAAATTTAATTCTCTTGTATCTGACCAGTCTGCAGTATAAGTAGGCTTGCCTGTTGAATCTGTTTCATAAAAATCTGGATGCGTTGTCAACCAAGGATGATCTGCACCTGAATGATTAGGCACGTAATCAATTAATACTTTCATGCCAAGTGCATGTGCTTGATTGACTGTTGCATTAAAATCTGCAAGGGTTCCAAATTCAGGATTGATATCAGTATAACTAGCCACCGCATAATAAGAACCTAAACTTCCTTTTCTGCCAAATTTTGAAATGGGCTGGATAGGCATAAACCAAATTGTTTGTACGCCCATTTTCTGTAATCTTGGTAAGTGCTTGGCAAATGCTTTAAAGGTACCTTCCTTGGTATACTGACGAATATTCACTTCGTAGATATTGCCTTGATTCATGAATGCTGGATGTTTTTGTTGTCCAAAACTCGATGCCCCAATCAATAACCCAACAAATAATAGAAATTTTTTCATGTTGTCGCTTTATGCTTCAAAATTACTACCTAATCATGTAACTTTGGCTATGCATCTACAAAAATTAAAATACCTCTTTTTGGCGCTTTTTATCTGGCAATGCAGTCCTTCTGATCAATACGAATTAGCAGACAATCCAATAGATGGTGGGCGTTATTTTATAGAGAACTGTATGCAAGGGAATTTCAAAAAAGCCAAGTTCTATATTGTAGAAGATGCCGAAAACCTTGCCATATTTGAGAAAATGGCTAGTGACTACTATGGATTGGATAAAGAAGGACGTATGCAAATTAGGCTTGCCTCCATTCAAATCAATGAAATTACTGCCGTGGATAGTACGATGACCATCATGAATTACCAGAATTCCTTTGACAAGGAGGTGCATAAACTAAAAATCGTATCCACTCCAAATGGCTGGAAAGTAGATCTTAAATATACCTATGGCCCAAATTTATAGGTCCAAATAAGATTTATTGTATATTTGCAACTGCAATTAATTCATAAAAACAAAGCATACAAATGGAAGCACAAACTAACACCAAAAAATACTGGGCATTATTCTTTTTATGGTTCGCTATTTTAATCGTTTTATTATTCGTTTATAGAGAATTTTTCTGGTTAGCGCTTCCTGGCACTTTGACTTATTTTGCAAAAGCAATGAAACTTTTTTAAGAAAAGATATCTTATAAAAAAAAGCCGCTCAATTATTCGAGCGGCTTTTTTTTATTTTAATACTGAAAGTGCTGCATCTAAATAGGAATAAATTTCTGGTTGATGATGGTGAATTGGTTTGATTGGCTTGGACTCTCCTAGTCTAACCACCACCGCATTTTTTTCTTTTATAGCAAATACGTATTGTCCAAATAAGCCATTTTGAAAAGGAATGACCATCCCCTTGTGTTGTATGATCCAATATTGATAGCCATAATAATCAACTGGCTTATCTGATTCAGTTCGGTCTTTTAAATAAGTTGCCGGAGAGGTTGCTTTAAAGATATAATTAGAGTCTACAATTTGCTTTCCACCCCATGCCCCTTTATTTAAAATTAACTGACCGAATCTAGCATAGTCTCTTGCCACCCCGTTAAAGCAACAAAATGCTTTTTCGTGCTTTTGATCTCCATCTAATAACCACAATGCATCTACTTCTGCACCCATGGGCTGTAAAAATCTTTCAGAGACTAAATTTGAAATATTATCTCCAAATGCTTTTTCAACAACCAATCCTAAAACCTGGGTGTCTCCACTTCTATAATCCCAATAAACACCGGAAGGTTCTTTAAACGCCATTTTACTCACCATATATTCTTCGTTGTCGCCATAATAGCCATAGGCATTCATGCTAAAATAACTTTTATCAAATTCCATATAGTTTGTCCCAGAGCTCATGGTCAATAAATCCATAATTCTTATTTTATCTAAATTGGCTCCTTTAAAATGAGGCACATAATTTCCAACAGGCTCTTCTAGAGATTTAATTTTACCTTCTTGTAATGCAATGCCAATTAATAATGAGATGATACTTTTTGCGGCAGAAAAAGAGCCACTCAAAGTTTTTGAATTATACCCATCAAAATATTTTTCATACACAATCTTCCCATCTTGTATGACTAAAAAAGCATGTGTATCATTTGTATCCAATGCAACTAATAAAGAATCTGGCATGATTGCTTTATTATACGCACTGTCTAATGGCCAATACTGAGGTTCACTTGCAGCTTTGACAAGTCTTGTTGGATGTGTTTTGTAATCATGAATGGTATGCTTACCCCATTGGGCAAAATTTCTTAAATGGGCAAATATGGGTGTGTAGGCAAGCCCAATCGTTAAAACAACCAACAGGATAAAACCGTACAATATTTTCTTTATCATAAATTGTTCTTTTTGAATTGTAATTAAACAACTATGCTTAATTTTATTGCTTAGTTGTAAATTTTACTCAAATTAAAAAAATATATGTCTTTATCACAATCATTTCAAGAAATTATTGAAAAAAGAAGGTCTAATAGAAAATTTGATCCCAATGTAGAAGTGCCGGACGAAGTCATAAAAAGAAGTTTAGAACGCAGTATACTGGCTCCTAATAGTAGCAATATGCAGTTATGGGAATTTTATTGGATCAAGGACCCTGCTTTGCAAAAAGATTTTCATGCCTATTGTTTAAATCAAAATGCAGCAAGATCTGCAAAACAATTGGTGGTATTTGTAACAAGACAAGACCATTGGAAAAAAAGAGTGCAATGGCATTTGGACCTCATAAAAAAAGGCATCACAGGTGACACCACACCCAATCAAGATAAATTAATGACTTACTATGGTAAATTAATGCCACTAGCTTATGGAACGGATCAGTTTGGTTTTTTAACTGCGATAAGAAGCACATTAAGTAATTTGATTGGCGCTTTTAGACCAATGACTAGAATGAGAGGCAGAGCAGATCAAAGAATCACAGTGCACAAATCATGTGCCTTAGCAGCCCAAACTTTTATGTTATCAATCGCTGCCGAGGGATTTGATTCCTGTCCTATGGAGGGCTTCGATGCTGTAAGAGTAAAGAAAGCTTTGGATCTTCCCGAAATGGCAGAAATCAATATGATTATTAGTGTAGGTAAAGGAACAGAAGCTGGTATCTGGGGCAAGAGAGAAAGAGTGCCTTATGAAGAAGTAGTGATTATTAAATAATACAATTCAATTGATACAAAAAAGCCGCAATGAATCACTGCGGCTTTTTTTATGAACTACTATTTAAAAACGATTGAAGTAATTTATTTTTTTGCTGGCGTAATAATGATATTTCTGTATTCAATTGGACCATGATCTCCTTGTAACATGATTGGCCCAGGAGCAGCTTCATCACTGTTGATAGCACCTCCAGTGATACCTGGAATTTCTTGTTTGAAAATAATGGTTTGGCCATTGGCTACCACTGTGACCATTCTGCCAATTAAAGTCACATCATAAGATTGCCATTCTCCTGCAGCTTTTGCAGCATTCACCCATGGATCAATAAAACCATAAATCCCACCCAAATAAACGCTTTGAGGTTCTTTACCTTGGTTATCTTCGATCTGAATTTCATAACGGCCTCTTAAATAAACACCACTATTGCTTCCTGCAGGATACCTGAATTCAATATGCAATTTAAAGTCGTCGAAGCTTGCAAGTGTTCTAATATTATCGCCCGATTCAGGACTGGTTAATACCCCATTGATATTAACCCATTGTTTTTTTCTGCCCATTGCTATCCAGCCTGATAAATCTTTATTATTTAATAATGCTACAGGAGTGCCCCAGGTAACTTCTTTTAAACTATTTAATCTTGGTGCACGAACACCAGTCCAAGTATATTTTTGACCATAAGATGAAACCATGGTTCCTTTCAACTGATCCCCTATTAATTCACCTTCTACAATTAAATTATTTTCAGTGCGATCCCATTGTGGCGGAATCGTAAAATTTAATTTTTTACCATCAAAAAAAACTTGAGCAACAGGTCTTGCACTTCCACCATCAGCAACAAATCTGCCGATTAAATTTTTCACTCCAGAATGACGCACTTCTAACCAAGAAGGTGCTATTCTGCCACCGCCCATGTCCACCGTTAAATCCCAACGACCTTCTAATGGATTTTCTTGCGCACTCGTTTTTGTTTGTATCAATAAAATAGAAAGGAATACAACAAAAAAATTGACTCTTCTTACTAGATGTTTCATGCCGTCATTTTTAATTTGAACTATTAAGTTAAATCAAAACGATCTAACTCCATCACTTTATTCCAAGCAGCTACAAAATCATGCACAAATTTTGTTTTAGCATCATCACATGCATAGACTTCGGCCAATGCACGTAATTCAGAATTTGAACCAAAGATTAAATCGACTCTTGTTCCAGTGAATTTAACAGCTCCAGTTTTTCTATCCGCCCCTTCAAAAGCATTTTGTGAATGATCACTTGCTTTCCATGAATTATTAAAATCAATTAGGTTCACAAAGTAATCATTGGTTAATACCCCAGGTGTATTTGTAAATACGCCATGATGAGACTGATCAAAATTGGTATTCAATGTTCTCATACCACCAAATAACACTGTCATCTCTGTTGCAGTTAATGTTAATAATTGTGCTTTGTCAATCAACATTTCTTCTGCAGAAACTAATGTACGTGGTTTAATATAATTACGGAATGCGTCTGCGATTGGCTCTAATACTGCAAATGATGCTACATCTGTTTCTTCTTGACTTGCATCTGCACGACCAGCTGTGAATGGTACTTTTACAGCTACACCACCCTCCTTCGCCGCTTTTTCAATTGCAGCAGCACCAGCTAATACAATTAGGTCGGCCATTGAAACTTGTTTGCCCCCAGTTGCACTTGCATTAAAATCTTTTTGGATGGTTTCTAATGCATCCAATACTTTAGACAATTGAGCTGGATTATTCACTGCCCAATATTTTTGTGGTGCTAAACGAATTCTTGCACCATTGGCTCCACCTCTTTTATCTGATCCACGGAAAGTAGATGCAGATGCCCAAGCAGCTGAAACTAATTCAGAAACAGTTAAACCAGCAGCAAGCACTTTTGCTTTTAAAGCTTCAATATCTGATGCGTCAACTAATTTATAATTCACAGCAGGAATTGGGTCTTGCCAAATCAATATTTCAGCAGGCACTTCTGGTCCAACATAACGTGCACGTGGTCCCATATCGCGGTGTGTTAATTTAAACCAAGCTCTTGCAAATGCATCTGCCAACTGATCAGGATTTTCGTAAAATCTTTTTGATATTGGCGCATAAGCAGGATCAAGTATTAACGCTAAATCTGTTGTCAACATCGTTGGTGCATGTGTGATAGAAGGATCATGTGCATCAGGCACAGTGCCTGCACCCGCTCCAGCTTTTGGCTTCCATTGATGCGCTCCAGCTGGACTCTTCACTAATTCCCAATCATACTTATATAAATTTTCAAAATAGTTATTGCTCCATTGTGTTGGTGTAGTTGTCCAAGCACCTTCTAAACCAGATGTGATGGTATGCACACCACTCCCCGTTCCAAATGTATTTTTCCAACCTTGGCCTTGCTGAGCAATATCTGCAGCAGCAGGTTCTTTACCTACATATTTTCCTGGATCTGCAGCACCATGTGTTTTACCAAATGTATGTCCACCAGCAATCAATGCCACTGTTTCTTCGTCATTCATAGCCATACGCGCAAATGTTTCACGAATATCTTTTGCAGATGCAATTGGATCAGGATTGCCATTAGGTCCTTCTGGATTCACATAGATCAATCCCATTTGAACAGCTGCTAAAGGATTTTCTAATTCACGATCTCCTGAATATCTTTTATCCCCTAACCATTCTCTTTCATTGCCCCAGTATACATCTTCTTGAGGCTCCCACACATCTTCTCTACCTCCAGCAAAACCAAAAGTCTTAAAGCCCATAGATTCTAATGCACAGTTACCTGCTAAAATCATTAAATCGGCCCAAGATAATTTTTGACCATACTTCTTTTTAATAGGCCATAACAATAATCTTGCTTTATCTAAATTGGTATTATCAGGCCAGCTATTCAATGGTGCAAAACGTTGCATGCCTGCACCTCCACCACCACGACCATCTGTAGTACGATAAGTTCCCGCAGCATGCCATGCCATACGAATAAAGAATGGACCATAATGTCCATAATCAGCAGGCCACCACTCTTGTGAATTGGTCATTAAATCAACTATATCTTGCTTCACTGCTTTTAGATCCAAAGACTTAAACTCAGAAACATAATTGAAAGTCTGCTCCATAGGATTAGACTTTGCAGAATGTTGTCTTAAGATATTTAATTTTAATTGATTTGGCCACCAGTCTCTATTCACTGGTCCAGTTCCTGCGCTTCCTTGTTTTGATGAAAGTGTTGTCGCGCCTGTAAAAGGACATTTAGCTGCTCCGTCTGTTGAATGATTATCCATAGTATTAATTTGTTTCTAAGTTATTTGTAAAAATACGCCAAAGTCTAGTTACACAATGATTTGTAAAGTTAAATTTCCTTCTACTTATAAACAATAGTTATGCCATTAAGTTTGATTGAAAGATATTATTTTTATTATTCTTAGAGTTAATAAGTTATTGATTTTAGGCACTTTAGGTTTGGATAAGAACTTGGGACTTTGATTTGAACGTAATATTGCAAATTTTAACAGGCGCTCAGAACTAAGGTGGTCCATACGCATTAATATTTCCCTCTCAAACTGCTTAATTTTATTAAATATTGCTACATTTATAATATGTCAAAAAGATTATTACCCCTCATCAATGCATTTGGTTTTACGGATGGACTTATTTTTTTTATGCGTCGCATTTTTAAAAAAGATGGTTGTTATAGGTCTAGCCGGTACAAGACATCTATTTATCTAAGAAAAAAATATGCCGACAAAATTACTTTTAAACAGGTTTTTTTAGAGGGACAATATAATTTTCATATTCCCTATACCCCTGCAACCATTATTGATGGTGGTGCTAATATTGGACTCGCTTCTGTTTATTTTTCGCACCGTTATCCTAGCGCAAGTATTGTTGCAGTTGAGCCTAGTCAAGAAAATTTTAAAGTGCTAAAAAAAAATATTGTCAACTTTTCAAATGTAAAAGCAAAGCTTGGCGGCATCTGGAATGATAATAAGCAGGTTATTATTGTTAATGCCAAAGACAATGACAATGCATTTATGGTGGAAGAGGTTGATGCTTCTACACCAGGCAGTATTACTGCTTATTCGATAGGATCAATTATGCAAGAAATGAACTGGTCAACAATTGACTTACTAAAATTAGATATTGAAGGATCCGAAAAAGAAGTGTTTGAAAAAAATTATGAATCTTGGTTGCCACACACTAAAATGATCATTATTGAAGTCCACGATCATATGCGCAAAGGTGCTTCCAAGTCTGTATTTACTGCAACAAACAAGTACAATTTTTCATTTTCAATGAATCACGAAAACCTAATTTTTATGAATTTGGATTTCTAAATTGTTTTTAAAATGTGGGCGGTGAAGGGCTTAAGCGAGGCCCGGATTTTAACCGGGCCGGGCCTAAATCTTTGGGAAGGATAAAACCCTTGTGGAGTCGA
Source organism: Chitinophagales bacterium (assembly GCA_964203125.1). Lineage (GTDB taxonomy): Bacteria > Bacteroidota > Bacteroidia > Chitinophagales > Chitinophagaceae > Sediminibacterium. The sequence continues at coordinate 14,844 of CAXNMZ010000033.1, forward strand.
GGGGAGTCGAACCCCTGTCCAAACAAAGTTACCATTGGTCTTCTACATGTTTATTGTTTTATTATTTGTCGGCAATCAGCAGGAAAAACACAAACCAATTGATTACTTAGCTGTATAGTACTTAAATAAGCG